>CAYLIK010000067.1:0-15766 GCA_964383565.1 uncultured Sphingomonadaceae bacterium | reverse complement strand
GCGAGAGCCACACCGACATCAATCCAAGCGCGACGGAAGGCTGGTGCGCCTTGGCGCCGTGCAAGCTCCTGCTGACACATGACCCATTCCCTCGACCCGGAGTGGAACCCGGCCATGTAGTCGGATAGCTCTCTATCTGTTGCATCTCTAAGGGCCTTCAATATCCGGTTCCGTCCGAGCGGGGCCATAAGCGCGTCTGTTTTGGGTCGGAAGCCGACTCTGGATCAGGTTTTCGCTGCACCGCAACGAAAAATGATTAATTGACCCGAAGATTGCTAACGACACGGTAGGGTCATTCAATTGCCAGGGAACAAACTTAAGGCGCAGAACACCGCAAACAATTACTTTCTGCTTGCAAAGTACGCGGCGATCGGCATTCGCACCGCTTCCTCCGAAGGACCCCGGTCGAACTTCAGCGTATCTGGATGAAGGTGATGCCAAGGATTAGCGCGCGATACCCACACTTCACAGGTAGGCACGAATCTGGACGGGTCGTCGAGGCTGGCCGCGTGCAGGAATTCAACAAGCGGTGTCTCCGGTCTACGGACTGATACCGGAGATCCACATTCGCTACAAAACCCTCGCCGCATCGTGCGTCCGCTATCAGCCTTGACCTCGTAATACTTTGGTTCGGTCCCGGTAAAGGTTAATCGGTCGCTGGGCACAATCAACACCGCACCAAACTCACCTCCACTCGCTCGCTGGCAGTCGCGGCAATGACAGATCAGTTGAGCAAGCGGCCTCTCGCTGCACTCGTAGCGCACCTTTCGGCATGCGCATCCGCCGGTCAGCTTTTCCATCATGAGTTACCTCAACATTCTTTGCCGATAGCTTGAAATCAGTCTATGCCCAAACGTCGGCTTTGGGTCGAAAGCGGTCATCGAGGATTGTCGGCTAACGGCCGAAAACATGCATGCCCGCCATTGATTAGTTCAACGGACGTTGAACCAAGTTTTTAGGCGGGATACCCAGTCTGCCCGATCCGCTCCACCGCTGTCACAGCCGACCCGGAGCGAGATTTTCGTACCATTGCCCCACGGCCAAACGGCCCCGAAGATCATGGGTTCAGCATCGTTCACTCTGTCGGTGAGGAGCGCCTGACCTTCCAGCAGGCCACCCATATCGTTAGCGAGCGACTGCACGCGAGCCGGCGCATCACTGACGTTGGTCACGGTCCAAGCATCCGAAAGGATCTTGCGCATCGACCCGAGTACACCCGCTCCATGTTCCGTCGCAAATGGAAAGACGACGGTCTCGGAGCGAGCATCCCACGTCCAGTTGTCACTGAGCGTTGCGAAGTTTTCGCGGCAGGTCTTCTCGAGCGACCGTTCAGGGCTCATGGTGATGAGCCTCACACGGATCACGAGGTGGCGTCAACGGAAGGCAGATCGATCTGAGGCTACCCGTGCTGCGCTACATGAATCTTCCCTACTGCATGGCCGCTTTGGGTCGAAAGCCGTCGTTCGACAAGGGTTCGCTGCAGCGCGGCAAGAAATCGCTGAATTCAACCGAACGACGGTCAACGGGAAATTGCACTCATACGAGTTGTTCTGGAGCGATAGCGGCGCTAGACAAGCAACGTCGCCACGGCCCAGATGATCAGCAGCCCTCCTGAAAATGTTCCAATCGCCGCCCCGTTCGGAGCAAGCTTCTCCACGAGGACGAACACGGTAAGCACGGCTATCCATGCCAGGTTCATCACGCCACCGACAAAGAGCAGCGCCATCAGGATCCAACAGCAGCCAACGCAGTAAGCGCCGTGGCTAATGCCAAGAATCAGGCTGCCGGGGTGGCCCGGACGCCAGTGTTCGGTCAGAAAACGCACCGGGTTCCGGCACTGCGCCAGGCAGGCATGCTTGAGATTGGAGAACTGATAGAAACCAGCAGCCGCGAGAATCGCCGCCGAAAGCGTGGCGCTTTTCGACCACAGCATCATTTCTGAAAGCAGTCCTGCAGGCTGAAACGCCTTTTGCGCCGCTGCCGCCGCGATGGCGAACGCGAGCCACACGAGGAGATATCCCGCAAGCAGCAACAGCGACGACACATATGCATTCCGGCCGCCCGCCTCGTGGCGGCGCATGACGACGCCGTAGAGGAGCACCAGGGGGGCCGCGCTTGGCGTCATCATCGCGATCATCATTACCCACCACATTGCGACGACGACCGGCCATGTGGAATCCATCTCTCCCATGTCGCCAGGATGCAAGTGGGGGAACAGGCTGAGCGCGGTCATGTCCAGCGCGCTCATGCCCATGCCCGCCCCTTGCCAGACGTAGGCCCAGGCGAGCGCGACAATAGCGACGAGTCCGGCGGCGAGGACCGTCCGCTCGTGCTTAAGGACGTCCTCGACGACGCTCAAGCCGCAGCGCGGTGCCGGATCGGCCCCTTGTTGCCCAGGTGCAATCGCGCAAACTGCGCGTAGCTGTTCTTGAGCTCGAAGGGGAGATTGCCATGCGAGCGGCTAGAGGCGGATCCGATCTCGGCAAGCTCGTACTCGAAGCCATGCGGCAGATCGATGCGAGCCCGGTGCTCTTGGCCGGTCACGGGATTGCGGATCGGCTCGCCGTCGAGTTCGAAAACACCGTCGACGCGCACCTTCCCGCGTCGGGCGTCAACGTCGACAACGTATTCGATCGACGCGAAGATCGGGTCGAAAGCCTTCTCGAGCGTCGTCGCGAACACAGCAAACATGGTGGCAAAGGGTTCCGTGTCCTGCCCGGTCATGATCTTGAGAAGCGCCTCGCGCTGCTGCGCGCTTGCCTTGACATCGACAATCGGCTGGCATTTGCCCTTGCCCTCGTGGATGGGGCCTGGCCACCGAAACACGAAACCAATCTTCAGCCCGTCCAGAGGGACATCACCGTAGTGTCCTTTGTCGATCGCAATCGCGCCCATGGCATCGCAGTTCCCGTTGGTGGGCAGGGCATTGAATTGACATGGGCAACCGTAAGCACAATTGCAGTTGACCAACTCGCTGCCCTGAATCTCCCATTTGGTCATGTTGATGCTCCTTGAGGAAAGCCGACCCGAAGATTATCTCGAAGCAGGAAAGTGCGGAAGACCCATGCAGCCCCGTCGCCGCTGAATGTCGGCTTTGGGTTGGAACCCGACTTCCGACTAGGAATCGCTGCAGTGCGGCAGAAAATGGTCAGGCTGGGCCGGAGGACGGCTACCGGCCATTAGCTGCCGTTCGCGACCCCTCCCTATTCAATCACCCGGTCGGCGCGCAGCAGGATCGACCGCGGGATCGTAATCCCCATTGCGCGCGCGGTCTTCAGATTGATGACCAATTCGTACGTATCTGGGCGTTCCACCGGTAGGTCGGCGGGCTTCGTGCCGCCGAGAATGCGCGCAACGTAGTTGCCTGCTCGGCGCGGCCCCCACCCCGCCTTGGGACCATAGGACATGAGGCCACCCGCTACGACCGCATCGCTGCCAGCGTGCATCAGCGGAATTCCGCTACTGGACGATTGCGCTGCGAGCTCCGGTCCGTAGCGACGGGTTTCATAGGTGGTGGGAACGAGCATCGCCAGAATCTGGGTCCGGCGCGCATTTTTGAACGCGCCGTCCAGGTCCGTTCTCGCAACATACGGGAGCGGCTGTACTTCCACACCAAGCTGCTTGGCGGCCGTTGCGATTTCCTTGAGTTCGATGCCGCATGCCTTCGCGGAATCCGCGTCGTAGACGACTCCGAGGCGTCCAGCGCCCGAAAACACCTCCCGCAGCAATTGGACGCGCTTCGCCGTCAGATCGGCGCTCGCCAGTGATACGCCGGTGACGTTACCGCCGGGCCTGGCAAGCGACTGCACGAACTTGTGGGGCACCGGATCGTTCACTCCCGAGAACACGATCGGTATGGTTTTCGTTCTCGCGTGGGCAGCGCGCACCGGCCATGTGGAAGGCGCATAGATCACTTCTACCTTCGCACTGACAAGTTCGTCGGCGAGTCGATCCAGGTTGAGGTAATCGTAGTCGGCAAATCGGTATTCGATACGGAGGTTCTTATCCTCCACGAATCCGCCGTCGCGCAATCCGTCCTTGAATGCTGGAAGTATCGGTTCGAATCCGGCGCGCGAGGCATACTCCAGGACACCGATGACACGGACGCGGGTCGAAGGGCGCTGTGCGAGAGCTCCTCGTGTGACGAGCAGTGCACTTGCAGCGAGGATAAATTCCCTGCGGTCGTTGGCGCTCATGTTGCCCCCCCAAGTCTTAGTCAACCCAACTTTCAGTGTATGCGAATGCGGTACGCTCCAAGAGTTGAAATGTGCGGGCTCGCCGCAGAGAAGGGATGCATGAACGGGAGGTGTGAGTGACAGTTCAGGAAGCGGTCGCCCGACCGCTAGTTCGCTGCGGCACGGAAAAACTGCCCGGACGGTTAGTGTCGCCGCTGTCGGCCCAAATTGTCGATATGAAGATCTAAGTCTGCTTGGGGAGGCTCGTGCTGAGCATGTCACGATGAATTTTCCACTCACCTTCAACCTGCTTCCAAATGACCAGGTACTTTCCTCTGTCGAGAGTCGCGCCGCCTCTATCCTTGCGCGTGTACTGCCCAATCTCGATGGCGGAATCTTCGCTGCCTTCAAGTTCCAATGTATCGAACTGAAGCGAGTGTCCTTGTCCCGATGTCGCCTTGAATACTCCCTCGATGGCCGCACGACCCCGAATCGGATCCATATGAGGCACTAGCAACTGCGCGTCGTCCGTGTAGCACGCTGCCACTCCTGAGATGTTGCTCTGCCTGAAATGCTCCATAAAGCGACGGTTGGCCGCGGTGATTTCTTCGGGCAAGTTTGCGTGGACTGACATTGGCGCTCCGGGCACATTGAGGGGTAATGGATGCAGAATGCTATCGGTTAGCGGGGTTGTACGCGATTAGTAAAGTGGCGAACGTCGGCTTCGGGTCGAAAGCGGTCATTGGCGAGTGTCTGCTATCGGCCTATTCTGTTGAAGAACTCTCTTTCGGATTTCTGTTTCTGAGGGATTTTTAGTACGGAGGCGGTCAATTTGCCCGCCGAGAGGGGCGAAGGAGCGCTATTGGCGCCCGATCTACTCTTAAGCGGGCGCCAAATCCATATTCTGTGCTCTTGGCACGAGCCACTTCGCCATTCGGCGTAGATTTTGCGCGGTTGCGGCAAGTAGAAACTCATCCTGCGCCCCGCTTCGACCGCGCAGCCGTAATCGGTCCAGCTTCAGGATGCGTTTGAGGTGCGCAAATAGCATCTCGACCTTCTTGCGTTTCTTGCGCGAGGCGCGATACAGCTCGGTGTTCGCGAGCGAGCGAGCAACATCGCGCGATTCCTCGTGAACGCTGCGCGGGATCTTGCGCGCCGAGGCGTTCGGGCAGCACTTGGGTTTGAGCGGACAGTCCTGGCAGTCACGCACGCTGGCTCGATATAGCACTGTGTTGTCGGCGGTGGCGCGCCCCGTCGTCTGTAGGTGCTTGCCAGCCGGGCAGGTGTAGCGATCATTCTGTGCATCGAAGACGAAGTCGCTGCGGCTGAGCGAATCATCCTGACGCTCGGCTTTGTCCCAGACCGGAATGTGCGGCTCGATTTTCTTCTCTTGGACCAACCAGCCAAGCATCGGCGCTGCGCCGTAGGCTGTGTCACCGATCAGCTGCTTGGGTTTTATCTCGAATCGCTCCTCAACCCGCTCGATCATCTTCTTGGCGGCATCCACTTCCTGCGTCCTGTTTGCCCCCGTCGCCTCCACATCGACCACGATTCCCGCCTGTACATCAATCAGGTAATTGGTCGAGTACGCAAAGAACGCGGGGCCGCCCGGCGCGCAGGTCCAGCTCGCGGCCGGATCGGTCAAGGACACGCTCTTGCGCATGGTCGCTTCACCATCTTCATCCAGCGACTCCACGTATTCACGCACGGCGCGCGTGGCGCGCTTCGGATCACGCCAGTCGATCGCCTGTTCGCCGGGTATACCGCTTGCCCGGCTCGCATCGGCCTTGATCACGCTAGCATCGACCGCGAAGCCCTCGCCACCGACCAGGCCTTCGGCCATGCAACGCTGCAGAACCGTCTCAAAGACATGACGGAAGGTTTCACTCTCGCGAAACCGGCCGTGCCGGTTCTTCGAGAACGTGGAGTGATCGGGCACCGCGTCCTCCAGCCCCAGCTGGCAGAACCAGCGATACGCCAGGTTCAGATGCACCTCCTCGCACAACCGCCGCTCCGAGCGAATACCAAAGCAGTAGCCCACGATCAGCATCCGGACCATCAACTCCGGATCGATCGACGGACGACCGGTATGGCTATAGAACGGCGCCAGGTGGCCGCGCAGTTCGCTCAGATCGAGGAACCGATGTATGCCTCGCAGCAGGTGATTCTGAGGAACGTGATCTTCGAGATTGAAGGAGTAGAACAGTCGATCCTGGCCGCCACCTTGTTGTCCCATCATCTCGAAGCGCTCCGTCAATGCACTGCAAGATCAGACACTTCACGCAAACGAAGATTCAATACTCGACGGAGTTTTTCAACAGAATAGGCCAGGAGCGGACGTTCGCGCGACGTTCACTCGGAGTCGTTTCCCGATTCCGAGCGCTCCGAAGATAAATAGCATCGGCGCTAGCGCTACGCGCCCTCCGAGAGGCTGCCCCAGTCTTGGAGTAACTGCTGGAACTCCGTATAGGCGGCGTGCACTTTCCCTGCCATCGGGCTCTTTTGCGCTTCCTCCTGAAGGACCTCTGCCGAGAGCTTCCTGAGGCCCGCCATCACTTCGGCAGGGAATCGCAGGACCTCGACCCGTTCCTTGAATTCGGTGCGCAGTCTCCGCAGCGCGAGCGCGTTCTTCGCTTCATACTGGGGCAGCCACCAGCTGTTGACGAGCTGCGCGGCGTAGTCGAGCGTGCGACGCAGATCGGTCGGCAACGCATCGTAGGCTTTCTTGTTAAACGTGAACTCGAACATGACTCCCAGCTCGTGCCAGCCGGGGTGGTAGTAATAGCGGGCGCCGCGGTAAAAGCCGGCGTTCAGATCAACGTGTGGACCGACCAATTCGGCCCCGTCAATAGCGCCTTGCTCCAGGGCAGGAACCACCTGAGAGGTCGGCATCAACATCGGCGTCGCACCCGCTTTCGCCAGGACTTTTCCGCCCAGCCCGTGGAATCTGATTTTGAGTCCCTTCAGGTCCGCGAGCCGGTTGATCTTCCTGCGGAACCAGCCGCCCATCTGCATGCCGGTCAAACCGCCGGGCCGTGGAACGAGCCCAAAGGGCGCGTAAGCCTCCTCCCAGAGTTTCAGCCCTCCGCCGGCGTAGTACCACGTCATCATGCCTTGGGCGTTGAGGCCGAATGGTACGGCGCCAAACCACGGCAAGGCGGGTTCCTTCGCCGCCCAGTAGCCGGGAAAAGACTCGAACATCTCGATCGCGCCTTGCGAGCATGCGTCGAACTCGCCAAAGGCCGGCACCAACTCTCCACTGGCGTAGAGTTCGATCTTCAGGCGCCCGCCGCTCAATTCGTCCACGATCGCGACGAACCGTTGCGATCCAGCCCAGAAGGGATCGGCACTCGGTGGCCAGCTCGTCGCCATCCGCCACCGGATCTTCGGCTGGGCGATGACCGCGGGGGCTGCTGCCGCCGCGGCGAGCCCTCCTGCACCTGCAAGGAAATTGCGCCGACCCATAATCTCCCCCTTCCCGGATTCCCGGGTTCTGGATTGCGTACGCCGCGTCATTCCAAGACCCGGTCGGCGCGGACGAGGACCGCCGGCGGCAGCGCGATTCCTTGCGCCTTCGCTGCCCTCACGTTGATCGCGAACTCGATCAGCGTCGGCTGTTCGACGGCCAGCTCCGCGGGCTTCGCGCCCTTCAGGATCCTGTCTACGAAGGAGGCGGCGCGCCTCGAGAGCTCGATCAGATTCGGTCCGTAGGACGCGAGGCCGCCCTGGGCCGGATCCACATAGTAGCTCGACGGGTACATCGCCGGCAGACGATTCTCCTGGGCGAGAACGGCAATGCGCCGCGCCTGGCTGAACACGAGCGCGCCTGACATCACCAGCATGGCGTTGCTCTTTGCCTTGAGCGCCTCGTCGAACGCCCCCTCCAGCTCCTCCCGCCTGCGCACCGGCGCTGGATGGAGCTCGATCTGCAGGCTCAAGGCTGTGGTCTTCGCCACGCGCCACTCCTCTTCCCTCTCGGGATCCTCGGGGTTCCAGAGCACCGCGACGCGCTTCAGCCCCGGAACCATCGCCTTGAGCATCTCCAGGCGCTTTACGGTGAGTTCCGGAACGAGGACGGAGATGCCAGTGACGTTTCGCCCGGGCCGCGCGACGCTCACGACGAGCCCCGCTTTCACCGGGTCGCCTTCGGCGATCATGACGACGGCAATCGTCTGGGTAGCCTGTGCAGCGGCACGAATCGCAGGCAAACCCGACGCGACAATCACGGCCACCTTGCGCTGCACGAGGTCAGCGGCGAGGGCCGGAAGAAGATCGTCCCTTCCCGCCGGGAAACGGTACTCCAACCGGATGTTCTCGCCGTCGCGATACCCCAGCTCTGCCAGCCACGGGGCCAGGTTGACACCCGAACCGGCACCGCTCGCGGCAAGAAAACCGACGCGCTTGAGCTTCTCGGGGGGCGCCTGGGCGAATGCGGAGGCGCCGTGCACGCCGAGCGCGATGAAAGCGAATGGTACTGTCAGACCAACGAACTCGCGACGACGCATGGACAATCATGGAAGGGCAGTGAGGCATCCGTCAAGCACGGAACGCGCGGCATGCGACTCGGCCCTTGAGGTTCCTGCCGAAGAGTATGGGCGAGAAGTCCATGTCCTGGCCGCGCGATGGAAATGCGTCCTCCCTCGCCGCACTACTGTGATCTATTCAGATCTGGTGCGAGTGACTGCTTCGGGTGAATGCGATCACGCGCAAGCCCTAGTCACACCCCGCCCCCCGCTCCCAGCAGCCGCACGGCCGATATCTGAATGACCGTTTTCGGCGCCGACATTGGCGGGGCGGCCATTTCGGGGCTCATATACAGCGATTTCAGGCCTCGGGAAGGAGTTTGCGGATCAGGGCAAGGAGATCGCGCGGACTGTAGGGCTTCGCCAAATAGGCCGTGGCTCCCGCATCTTTTGCGTTCTGGTCATCCCCGGAGAGAGCGAAGGACGTGATCGCGATGATGGGTGTATTCGCTGTCGCGGCCTCGGCGCGGATACGGCGCATGGCCTCCAGGCCCGAGATTTTCGGTAGCTGAATGTCCATCAAGATCAGGTCTGGCTTTATCTCGGTTGCTTTAGCGACACCCGCCTCGCCGTCAACGGCCTCGACCAAGGTGTAGGTGGTTCGCTGGAGCAAGTCGCGCACAAGTCTGCGGTTCACCGCGTTGTCCTCGACGTACAGAATCGTCTTGGCGCTCATGCTGCTTTTGCTCGAAGTGGAACTTCAAAAATGAACGCAGACCCCTTGCCTAGTTCGCTCTCGATCCAGATGCGCCCACCGTGCATTTCGATGAACTTCTTGCTGATGGAAAGCCCCAGGCCCGTGCCGCCGTACTCGCTCGCGATGGTGGCGTCGGTCTGCTTGAACTCGGTAAAGAGGCTGTCGATCTTGTCCGACGGGATGCCAATGCCGGTGTCGGTCACCCTGTAGATGAGCAGCTCGCCTCGGGTTTCCACGGAAATCTCCACTTTGCCGGCTTTGGTGAACTTGAGAGAGTTGCCGGCAAGATTCATCAGACATTGCGCGATACGGCCGCCATCGCCGTGGGCGAGCGGCACGTGGTCCGGCACCGTGGCGAGAAACTCCAGACCCTTCTCCGCAGCAATCGACCGCAGCGTCGAGTGCACGCTCGCTACCGTGTCGTGCACCGAATAGTCCTGCAGCGACAGTTCCATCCGCCCCGCCTCGATCTTGGCGAGATCCAGCACGTTGTTGATTAGGCGCAGCAGGTGCTTGCCGCTTGCTTGCATTTCCTCAAGCGGCGACCGGACGTCCGGGGCGACCGGGCCGTATATCTCATCGAGGATCATCTCGTTGAAGCCGAGAATGGCGTTCAAGGGCGTCCTCAGCTCGTGGCTCATGCTGGCGAGGAAGTTCGACTTGTGCCGGCTCGCTTCCTCGAGCTGCCGGCCCTTCTCCGCGATCTCGCGGAACAGGCGCGCGTTTTGAATTGCCAGCGCCGACTGCGAAGCGAAGGTCTTCAGCATGTCGAGGACGTCCGGCGCGAACTCCCCCGGGTCCTTGCGCAGCATCATCAGCGCGCCGATCACATGCTCCTCGCGCAGCAGCGGCACCGCGAGGATAGCGCGGAAGCCCTCGCGATCGAGCAGCTCGCGCAGCCGGGCCGGGTAGTCCGGCGCATGCGTGTCGGGAATCTGCTTCGCCTCGCGCGCTGCCACGCAGCCGCCCACCGCGCCCTCGCCCGCCCGCAGCGCCGAGCCGCGCAGGCCGGCGACATCGCCGAAATTCTTCGACGCGCGCAGCTCGAAGCGATCGCCCGCGGCGTCGTACTCGTAGATTACCCCGGCATCCAGTCCCGTGAGCTGCATCGCGTGTGTCACAACGATGTTGAGCAGCGCCTCGATGTCCAGCGTCGAACTGATCGCGCGCCCGACCTCGCCCAGCGCCGTGAGCTGGCCCACCGATTTCGTCAGCGCCTCCGTTCTCGACTGGAGTTCCTTGAACAGCCGCACGTTCTCGATCGCGATCACCGCCTGGTCGGCGAAGGTCTTCACCAACGCAAGGTGACTGTCGCTGAACGGCTGTGCCTCGGCGCGGCGGATCATGATGGTGCCGATTGCCACTCCCTCTCGCATCAGCGGCGTTACCAGTATGGTCCGGTAGCCGAACTGCTTCGCGATTGCGCTGCCTTGCGGATATTCCTGCGTTTCCGATTGCAGGTCGTGAACCTGAATCTGCCGGCCCTCCAGCAGCGCTCGACCCGTGACCAGCTCGCGGGAGATCTCGCGCGTAGCGCCCAACGGCATGTTGGGCAACGCGCCGTGGTGAGCCACGAAGCGGAACACGCCGCCTTCCTGGAGCTGGATGATCGCGTCCATCGCGCCGCACAGACGCGCCGCATTCTCCGCAACCGCATCGAGCACAGGCTGGATGTCCGTCGGCGAGCTGCTGATGACCCTGAGAATTTCGGCGGTCGCCGTCTGCCGCTCGAGCGCCTCCTTGGTCTCGTTGAACAGGCGCACGTTCTCGATCGCGATCACCGCCTGGTCGGCGAAGGACTGGAGCAGGCCGATCTGGTGATCCGAGAACAGACCCTGCTCGCGGCGCGAAACGCTGATCGCGCCGATCGCGACACCCTTGCACAGCATCGGCACCGCCAGGGTGCTTCGATAACCTCTTGCGCGCGCAACCTCTCGTAACGAAGCTAAGATCTCCGGGTCAGTCTCGGTGTCACTTCTGTACGATGGGGCCTTCGTAAGTATCGCTTTGCCGGAATTTCTCTGGGCGGAAATCGGCGCTGGATAGCGGCTTCTTACGGCCTCATCACCAGCCGCGTTCGTACTCGTGAGCGCGGCCAGATGCTGCATGTCGCCCACGACGCGGTATACGATGGCCGAGAATCCTCTGAGCAACTGCAGCGCGTTTTTTGCGATCGCATCGAACACCGGCTGAACGTCCGACGGCGATCCCGCGATGACCTTGAGAATCGCCGCCGTCGCGGCTTGTTGCGCGTGCGCCTCGGCGGCCTCGTCGCGCGCGCGGCGCAATTCCTCCGACGGCGAAGCCCGTCTACCGGGACTCGCAGCCACACGCCCTTGAACACGCTTGGACGCGCCGGGTTTCCTGCTCACGCGTTTGGATCCCACGACACTCCCCCTGACTGTCTTGCGGGCCCAAATCAGTCTAGCACCCTAAGATTCAGGTTAGTCCTACCTCCAACTCGCCGAGCAAAGCCATCGGGCGCCTGATCCCGCGCGTGGCCCTTTTGGGGAAGCAGTCGGGCCCAGACAACCCTAGCCACAGCCACGATGGCGATTCCCTGGATGTCAGCTTTGGGTCGGAACCCGACACCGGGCCACGGCTCGCTGCGGTGCGCCAAGAATTCGTCGGATTAGGCCGAGTGACGGCTCGCGGCCAGAAGCGGGCAATCGCGGATCCGCTAGTCGATCACCCGATCGGCGCGTATCAGGATGGACTGCGGGATCTTTATACCAAGAGCCTTGGCGGTTCTGAGGTTGATCACCAGTTCGAACTTGGTGGGCTGCTCGACGGGCAGATCCGCGGGCTTCGCGCCCTTGAGCAGGCGATCGATGAAGCGCGCCACGCCGCTGGAGATGTCCTGCAGGGACGGGGAGTAGGCGATCAAGCCACCGCTGTCCACGATATCGGGCGCCGAATACATGTCCGGAATGCGCGCGGCGCGCGTGAAGCGCAGGATCTGCTCGCGTTGCTGGTAAATGAGCGGATCGGGCGAGACGATCATGCCGTTCGGCTTGGCTGCGCGCACGGCCTCGAGGCCGCGCGCGAGGTCCTCGGGCGAGCGCACTTCGACCAGTTCAAGCGTCACCTGCAGGAACTGCTGTGCGAATGCCTTTGACTGTTCCCGAGCAGCGGCCATGGCAGCATCGTGACGCACCAGGATCGCAACCCGGGACAGGGACGGCACGAGTTCCTGCAGCAGCTGGATTTGCTTGAATCCCAGGTCCAGCGGCACCGTCAAGCCGGTGACGTTGCCGCCGGGCCGCGCGAGGCTTTGTACCAGCCCGGATTCCACCGCGCTGAAGCTGCTCGTCATCACGATTGGAATCGTGGAGGTGGCCTTGCGCGCCGCCAGCGTCGAAACGTTGCCGCCGCCGGTGACGATGATGTCCACCTTGCGCGCGACCAGCTGTGCCGCGAGTTCGGGCAGGCGTTCGGCGTTGCCGTCGGCGGACAAGACCTCGATGGCGATGCTGCGGCCTTCGATGTACCCCAGCTCGCGCAGGCTCGAACGCAGGCTGTCGAGAATCGCGGTGACCGAGGACTGCGAAGCGAGGAGGAGAAGGCCGACGCGCGGCGTCCGGCTAGGCGTCTGTGCTCGGATACCGGGCGACCGCGCCGCGGCGCCTATCGCAAGCAATGCAAGTACCGTGTCACGCCTGTTCACGCGATCGTCCCCCGTTAGTCGGAAAACAGAACAATGCGGCGATCGGAGGGCGGAAAACCCTTGCGGTCCCCGAGGGCAACAAGCCTACCCTCAATATCCGCTTCGGGTCGTTAGCAGTCATTGTGTCTGGTTCCGGCCAGTAGCGGCCATTCGCAATCCACGTTTTCCGGTCCCCAAGACGGGTCGCGGTACCATCTTCCAGTTACCTGGTTCTCGTGGAGCCCGACACAAGTGAGTGGTACTGAACTAAAGCAGCGGCTGGCGGCAATCCTGGCCGCAGACGTGACGGGTTACTCCCGCCTGATGGCTGCCGACGAGCGCGCCACAGTGGCGGCCCTTGACGCTGGCAGAAGCGTGTTCAAGGCCCAAATCGAAGCCAACCGGGGGCGCGTGATCGACATGGCCGGGGACTCGGTGCTGGCGGTATTCGAGACGGCAACCGGGGCGGTATTGACCGCTCTTGCGGTTCAACAAGAACTCAATACTGCCTCCAGCGCGGTTCCAGATGATCGGCGTATGCGCTTTCGCATCGGCGTTCACCTGGGTGACGTAATCGAGAAAGGTGACGGCACGATCTACGGGGACGGCGTGAACATCGCCGCGCGCCTTGAGGCCCTCGCTGAGCCGGGCGGCATCACGGTTTCGGATTCCGTTCACACTGCGGTGCGTGGCAAGGTCACCGCAGCATTCGAGGACAAGGGGGAACAAACGGTCAAGAACATCGCCCACCCGGTGCGGGCGTTCGCAGTTCGCGCTGCTGGTGATGCGGCGGCAAAACCCGCGCCGGCCGCCGGCAAGCCGACTCAGCCACTCCCCGACAAGCCCTCCATCGCCGTGCTGCCGTTCACCAACATGAGCGGTGATCCGGAGCAGGAGTATTTCGCCGACGGCATCGCCGAGGACATCATCACGTCCTTGTCCCGGCTGAGCGGCTTCTTTGTCATCGCCCGCAATTCGACCTTCACCTACAAGGGCCGTGCCGTCGACGTGAAGGCAATCTCGCGCGAGCTCGGCGTCCGCTATGTGCTCGAGGGCAGCGTGCGCAAGGCGGGGAACAGGGTGCGGGTGACCGCGCAGCTCATCGAGGGCACGACCGGGAACCACGTGTGGGCGGACCGCTACGACCGCGATCTCGCGGACATCTTTGCCGTCCAGGACGAGATCACCGAGACGATCGTCGGCGCGCTGGAGCCGCGGCTGCAGGTGGCGGAGATCATCCGGGCCCAGCACAAGACGCCGTCCAGTTTCGACGCCTGGGACCTGGTCCTGCAGGCGATGGATCGGATCAGCCGCTTCACCGACGCCGACAGCCGGGCGGCGATCACGCTGCTCGACGGCGCCATCGCCATCGACCCCGGCTATGCCCGCGCCTATGCCCACAAGGCTTGGCTGACCATCTGGCGCGCCTTTCAGGGCTGGGATCCGATGGGCGAGGCCATTACGACGGCCGGCGACAGTGTCGCCAAAGGGCGGCAATTCGACACCGACGAGCCCTGGGTCTATGTCGCGCGGACCATGGTGTGCCTCGCCACGCGGAACGGCGTCGAAGGCGTCGCTGCGGGGCGCAAGGCGATCGAGCTCAACCCGAACTTCGCCTATGGCTATTCCTTCCTCGGCGCCGCCCTGGCGACTTCCGGCGACGGCGACGCCGCCATCGCCGCCGTCGACCGCGCCGTGCGGCTGAGCCCGCGCGATCTGCTTCGCGATGAATTCGACCTGTTCTACGCCTTCGCCCATTTCCAGAAGGGCGACTACGCCAGGGCCGCGGATTTTGCCGCCTCGGCCGCGTCGTTGCGGCCGGGCCATGCCTATCCCTACCGGATGCTGGCGGCAAGCAGCGCGCTGGCTGGCGACCTGCAGCGGGCGGCGGCGGCGCGGGCGGACATCCTGGCGCTCACCCCAGGATTGAACCTCGCCCAGGCCGCGAGCCAGAACGTGTACCAGCGGGACGAGGATCGCGCGCGTCTCATCGACGGTCTCCGCAAGGCCGGTCTGCAAGAGTGAGTGTCGTTCGGCGGGCGGTGGTTCTGGCAAGTAGATTAATGGCCAAGGCGAACGCATGGTGTCCGCGATGCCGGCATCACAATGTGTCAGATTGCGAGGCTGTCGTGGACTGGCGCCAGGCGTATAGGAAAGTCAATCGAACTGCCGGTGGCACTTTCCATGGATTTGCCTGCGTTTGCGCCACATGCGTTCCCGCGCGACGGCGCGCAATAGCGCTTATGTCGTCTCGCGAGCCGGTATTGATGAAAACCTGAATGTCCGTTTCGGGTCGGAACCCGTCATCCGATTATTTTCGCTGCACCGCGGTAAGCAACCGCACGAATCGGCCAACAACGGCTACCGTCCAATTCTGTTGAAAAACTTGAAATCGCTCAGGCCAGAAATTCGAGCCTCCCCCCGCTCAGCCATCAAGGCGCAGCGTCTGATTTGCGTTGGATATGACCGGCTATGGCCGCGCGGAAGCCGCGGACGCGCCACGAGTTCCTCGAAGTGCACGGCGTGGGACAGAGGAAGTTCGAGGAATACGGAGATTCCTTTATCGCGGAAATCCTCCGGGAGCTTTCACCGCCCGTCTCTTGAGCCCCGCGCGCATCTTTGAGATTGGGGTACACCACGGTGTACCTGGCGAGTGGTTACCCCTATGAAGTCCGTCCAGTCCATCATGGGGGCCGTGCAAAGACGGTGAGCGTTGAATTCGCTG
>CAYLIK010000066.1:0-15853 GCA_964383565.1 uncultured Sphingomonadaceae bacterium | reverse complement strand
CTGTTCCCGCCGATTACCGACAAGATGCGCAAGGCGGATCGCAAGCTTGCCTATACTAGCCGCGCCAGGGAAGCGCTCGCCCGCTGGATGGTGTGATTTTCAGGCCGTAGCCAGAGCAGGACGGATCTTCGGCTCACCCCGCAGCCGCCCGCCGCTCAACAATTTTGCGGCATCGGGCGCGACCTCGACCAGGAAACGGCCGAGCACGACTGTCGCGGCCAGCACCAGCACAGGCTGGATCAACAGGAAAAGCGGATAACCCGGCGATCCCAGCGGCCCAGCGAAGAAGCGGCCGATCGTCTGCCCGCCAAGCCAGATCATGATCATGTGCGAGCAGAACAAAAGGAAAGCGTAGGGTTCGAAACGCTTCAACACGGGAAGCGCGGGCGTTTTGGCCAGCGCAACCGCGGTGCGCCATGCCAGCATCGCCGCCGTGATCCGCATACCCACATCGACCATCGCGACAAGCTCGGGATGGGCGCGGGCGAAGTGAAACCCCCAGACCGAGATCGCCAGCTTGACCGGCCCAAATATCGCGAAGGGCAAGGCGGCGTAGGCGAACGGCATTGCCGCCACGCGATCCGCAAAGCCATGGCGGCGCGCACAGATGCCGATCAGGAAGAACAGCGCGATCTGCGGACGCAGGAACAGTGGGAACCACCAGGCGAAGACCGCCCAGGCGAACACGACCCCCGCGAGCAGCCCAAGCCAGCAGGTCTTCAACCGGATCAGCAGCGGCGCCAGCACCATGCAAATGAAAAGGTCGCGCAGGAATGTCGTCTGGATGTTGATATCATTAAACGTGGCGTAACCCACGATCTCGTCAATCACCCATTCGATATCCTTGGGCCTTGGCCCCCTTATCCACCCCATCCAGACCGATCCGCCGACGATCAGCACCGCAAGCGCATTCCATAACAGCATCGGCGCCAGGATGGTGCGCGCCTTGCCGCCAATGAAGCGCCAATAGCCACGCCGCATCGCCGACGAGGCGACCAGCCACCCGGAGATCATGCCAAGCAGCGGGACCGAACTACGGCCGATCAGCTCCACCAGAAGCCATCGGAAGATGCCCTGATCGGTATCCGAATTCGCGACGATCCACGACGCCGTGCGCCCCGTCCAGGCATGCGCGTAGACGATGCCCACAATGCAGAACACGCGCGCCGCGGCGATGGCATCCGACTGTGCTGGCCTGAGCGGGGGGATGGAATCGGGCGTGGCCGCGAAAAGCAGCCTCCGCGCAGCGGCCAGCCAGTTACGCATAGCGGGCGGTATCGGCCATGTTCCCAACGAAAACATCATCGGCGAGCGCTATCCGAAATACGCAAAACACGCGTAACATCCCATGGGATCCGACCGCTTGTCCATCATATTTCGCAGGTGCAGCAATCAGCGGCCGTCCAGAATGGCCTCGATCGCGCTGGTGACGACATCGATATCAGCCATGCCGTCGACCCGCTGAACCAGTCCCCGCGCTTCGTAGATCGGAAGGATCGGGGCAGTCTTCGCACGATATTCAGCCATGCGGGTGCGGACTGTTTCTTCATTGTCGTCCGGGCGGCGCTTGAATTCGGTCGAGCCGCACACGTCGCAAACGCCAGCAACCTTGGGTTGCTTGAAGCGATCGTGATAGCCTTCGTTGCACTTCGCACAGGTAAAGCGGCCAGTGATGCGCTCCACCAATGCATCTTCGTCAACTTCCAGCTCAATCACATGGTGGAGGGTCCGTCCGCGATCGGCGAGCAGGGTGTCGAGCGCGGCGGCTTGGGCCGCCGTGCGGGGATAGCCATCGAAGATCACGCCCTTGCCGGTATCCGGTTGATCGAGGCGTTCACCGATGATGCCGCTCACGATTTCATCCGACACGAGTTGACCGGCTTCCATCACAGCCTTGGCCTGGAGTCCGACCGGCGTGCCGGCCTTGACGGCAGCGCGCAGCATGTCGCCGGTGGAGAGCTGGATCATGCCGCGATCATGCTCAAGGCGTGAGGCCTGGGTGCCTTTGCCCGCACCCGGAGGACCCAGCAATATTATGTTGGTCACTGACCGCCCTCTGGCCTTGCGCTCGTCATCGACGCATTCCCCCCTTGAGTTTCGCTTTCTTGATCAGATCGCCATATTGGTGGGCGAGCAGATGGCTCTGGATCTGCGTCACCGTATCGATCGTGACATTGACCACGATCAACAGGCTGGTGCCGCCCAGATAGAATGGGATGCCGGCGCGCGCGACCAGGAATTCAGGCACGAGACAGATGAAGGTCAGATAGGCGGCACCGATCACGGTGATGCGGGTCAGCACATAATCGAGATAGATCTCGGTATTCTTGCCGGGCCGGATGCCGGGAATGAAGCCGCCATAGCGCTTCAGATTGTCCGCCGTTTCCTCTGGATTGAACACGACCGCCGTGTAGAAGAAGCAGAAGAAGATGATGCCGGCGGCATAGAGGCCCATATAGAGCGGCGTGCCGTGAGCCAGATACTGATTAAGGCTGATAAGGAAATCGCCCCAGGCGCTCTCGCCCGCGATGCGCTGCCCCGCGAACTGCGAGATGGTGAGCGGCATCAATAGCAGCGACGAGGCGAAGATCGGGGGGATGACGTTTGCGGTGTTGATTTTGAGCGGCAGGTGGCTCTTGTCGGCCTGCATCATGCCGCGCTGGGTCTGGCGTTTGGGATACTGGATCAAGACACGGCGCTGCGCGCGCTCCATGAAGCAGATGAACATGACGAGGCCGATCACGAGGATCAGCACGCCAAGGATCAGCATTGGCGAGAGCGAACCGGTGCGGCCGCCCTCGAACACATTAGCCAACGCGGTCGGCAGCTGAGCAACGATGCCGGCCATGATGATCAGCGAGACCCCGTTGCCGATGCCCCGGCTGGTGATCTGCTCGCCCAGCCACATCAGGAACATCGTGCCGCCGATCAGCGAGATCACGACCGACGTGCGGAATATATAGGGATTCGGCTCGATGACGGCGGACATGCCCTGATCCGCGCCCCAGCTTTCCAGGCCAACGGCGATGAAATAGCCCTGGATCGCGGTGAGGAACACCGTGCCGTAGCGGGTATATTGATTGAGCTTCTTGCGACCGCTTTCGCCTTCCTTCTTGATCGCGGCGAGTGTGGGCGACAACGAGCTTGCCAGCTGCACCACGATCGAGGCGGTGATGTAAGGCATCACGCCGAGAGCGATCAGGCTCATGCGCTCCAGCGCGCCGCCGGAGAAGGTGTTGAAGAAATCGAGAACGCCGCCCTTGGTGCTCTCAAACAAGGTCGCGAGCGCCCGCGGGTCGAGGCCCGGCAGCGGCACATGGCTCAGCAGACGGAAGATTATCAGCGCCCCGATGGTGAACCAGAGCCGCTTCTTGAGCTCGGTCGCCTTCGCGAACTGCGACAGACTGATATTGGATGCGAGCTGTTCGGCTGCGGATGCCATTGTTTTTAAGGCCTCGAAATCAAAAGACGGCGGGAAGCAATCCTTTGCCCCCGCCGCCCCATATAGTGTCTGCGTTCGACTTGTCTAAGCCGAAGCGTCAGGCGGCTCAGGCCTTTTTCCTCGCGGCGCGGGCTGTGCCCTTCTTGGCGGCGGCCTTTTCGGCAGCAGCGACTACTTCGATCACCTCGACCGACCCGCCCGCCTTCTCGATCGCCTCGCGGGCGCCGGCGGAAACACCGGCAACCTTGAACGAAAGCTTCGCGGAAAACTCGCCCTTGCCAAGGAGGCGAACGCCGTCCTTGCCGCCACGGGCCAGGCCGGCGGCCTTGAACGCCGCATGATCGAGCGTGGCCTTGCTGTCGAGCGTGCCGGCATCCACCAGCTTCTGGATCGCGCCAAGGTTCACCTCGGCATAATCCTTGGCGAAGATATTGTTGAAGCCGCGCTTCGGGATACGCATGTGGAGCGGCATCTGACCGCCCTCGAAGCCCTTGATTGAAACGCCTTCGCGGCTCTTCTGGCCCTTCTGGCCGCGACCGGAGGTTTTGCCCTTACCCGAGCCGATGCCGCGTCCGACGCGCATCCGGCCCTTACGGGCGCCTTCATTGTCACGAATTTCGTTCAGTTTCATCGTTTGCACTCGCTTTCGCTTGTTACGCGCACGGGGCGGAAAGGCCGCCCCTACCCTCTTTCGTCATCCCAGCGAAGGCTGGGATCCATGTCTTCCGCCACATCGATGTCATCGAAAATGAGGAGAGACATAGGCCCCAGCCTGCGCTGGGGCGACGTAGTGGAATTCAGCCTTCCACCTCAACCATATGCTGAACCTTGCGGATCATGCCACGTACCTCGGGGCTGTCCTCAAGCTCGCTGACACGGTGCAGCTTGTTGAGGCCAAGGCCGATCAGCGTAGCACGCTGATCGCTGGTGCGGCGGATCGGCGAACCGGTCTGCTTGATCTTGATCTTCGCCATCTAACTCACTCCACCGCCGCAGCTGCGGCTTCGGCCTCGTCAGCGGAAGCGCCGCCACGGCCGAGCAAATCAGCGATCTTCTTGCCGCGCCGCTGAGCCACCGACTTCGGCGAAGTCTGCTCGGTCAGCGCCTCGAAGGTCGCACGGATCATGTTGTACGGGTTCGACGTGCCGACCGACTTGGTCACCACATCGGCCACGCCAAGGCTTTCGAAGACGGCACGCATCGGGCCACCGGCGATGATTCCGGTTCCCTGCGGCGCTGAGCGCAGCGTCACACGGCCCGCGCCGAAATGCCCATTGCCGTCATGATGCAGCGTGCGGCCTTCCTTGAGCGGAACGCGGACCATCGCCTTCTTCGCGGCGGCCGTTGCCTTCTGGATGGCTTCCGGCACTTCGCGCGCCTTGCCATGACCGAAGCCGACACGGCCCTTGCCATCGCCGACCACGACCAGCGCAGCGAAGCCGAAGCGCTTACCGCCCTTTACTGTCTTCGAAACGCGATTGATGTGGACCAGTTTTTCGACCAGCTCTTCGCCGCCGTCTTCCTGGTTGCCGCCGCGACGATCGTCCCTACGACCACGGTTGCCGCCACCGCGATTGTCACGGCCACCGCCGCCGCCACCGCGACCACCACGACCGCGACGCTGGCCTTCGGGTGGAGCGCCTGGCGCTGCTGCTTCCGGCGCTGCGCCAGCTTCGTTTGGAATCTCGTCAGCCATTTAGAACTCCAGTCCGGCTTCGCGCGCGGCATCAGCAAGTGCCTTCACGCGACCGTGGAAAAGGAAACCACCACGATCGAACACGACCTTGGTGACGCCAGCCTTGCTCGCCTTCTCGGCGACGCGCTTGCCGACTTCGGCCGCTGCGTCCTTGGTCGAGCCGTTCTTGCCCTTGACGTCCTTGTCGATCGTCGAGGCGGAGGCGACCGTGCGGCCGGCTTCGTCGTCGATCACCTGAGCGTAGATGTGCTTGCCCGAACGATGGATCGACAGGCGCGGACGAAAGGCGCCCTTGGCGCGGAGCGCGGTGCGCACCCGCTGGCGGCGTTTCGCGAAAAGAGAAAGTCCCTTGGCCATTACTTCTTCTTCCCTTCCTTGCGGAAGATGAACTCGCCGCGATACTTGATGCCCTTGCCCTTGTAAGGCTCGGGCTTGCGCCAGCGACGGATCTCAGCCGCGAGCTGACCGACCTTCTGGCGATCGATCCCGCTGATATTCACCGTGGTCTGGTCAGGCGTTGCCACTGTCAGGCCCTCAGGCACATCGATATCGACGTCATGGCTATAGCCGAGCTGGAGCTTCAGCTTGTTGCCCTGCGCGTTGGCGCGATAGCCGACGCCGGTGATCTCGAGCGTCTTGGTGAAGCCAGTGGTCACACCATCGACGAGGTTCTGGATCAGCGTGCGCTGCATGCCCCAGAAGGAACGTGCCCGCTTGGTCTGGTTGGCCGGGGTAACGGCGATGGAGCCGTCCTCGACCTTGTACGCGACCTCATCCACCAGCGGCAGCGAGAGCGTGCCCTTCGGTCCCTTGACCGAAAGCAGGCCGGCTTCGATCGTCGCGGTGACACCGCTTGGGATCGCGACCGGCTTTTTACCGATGCGGCTCATCAGAACACCTCCGCCAGGATTTCGCCGCCGACATTCTGGTCGCGTGCCTCGGCATCCGAAAGCACGCCACGCGGCGTCGAGATGATCGTGATGCCAAGGCCGTTGCGAACGCGCGGCAGGTCTTTCGCGCCCGAATAGACGCGGCGGCCCGGCTTGGACACGCGGGCGACGTGCCGGATCGCCGGCTGGCCCTCGAAATATTTCAGCTCGATGCGCAGGCCCTTCGCGGGGCCGATCGGCTCTTCCTTGTAGCCACGAATGTAGCCTTCACGGGCGAGCACTTCGAGCACGCGGGCACGCAGCTTAGATGCGGGAGAGACGACGCTATCCTTGCGCGCCTGCTGCCCGTTGCGGATGCGGGTGAGCATATCACCCAGGGGATCGGTCAGAGCCATTCGTTCTTGTCCTTACCAGCTCGACTTGGTGACGCCGGGGATCAGGCCCTTATTGGCCAGCTCCCGGAGCTGCACGCGGCAAAGCCGGAACTTGCGATAATAAGCGCGCGGGCGACCGGTGATCTCGCAACGGTTGCGGATACGCGTCGGATTGCCGTTGCGCGGAATCTCGGCCAGCTTGAGCCGAGCGATCAGGCGCTCGGTCTCATCGTTGGACTCATCGTTCGCGATCGCCTTCAGACGGGCATATTTGCCCGCATAACGCTGAACGAGCTTCTTGCGCTTCTCGTTCTTGTTGATCGAACTCAGTTTCGCCATGACTTAAGTTCTCTTCCTTCTACAGGCAGACCGCTTACGCGGCCTGCTTCTGATCCTGTTCAGCCTGCGGGAACGGGAAGCCGAACAGCCGGAGCAGTTCGCGCGCTTCCTCATCGGTCTTTGCGGTGGTCGTCACGATCACATCCATGCCGCGCACCTTTTCGATGCGGTCATAGTTGATCTCGGGGAACACGATCTGTTCCTTAAGGCCCATCGCGTAATTGCCACGGCCGTCGAACGACTTCGGGTTGAGACCACGAAAGTCGCGGACGCGGGGCAGTGCGATCGTCACGAGACGATCGAGAAACTCGTACATCCGCTCGCGACGCAGCGTGACCTTCACACCGATCGGCATGCCTTCACGCAGCTTGAATGTCGCGATCGACTTCTTCGCCTTGGTGACGACAGGCTTCTGGCCGGCAATCAGTTCCATCTCGGCGGCGGCGGTTTCGACGCGCTTCTTGTCCTGCGTCGCCTCGCCAACGCCCATGTTCAGGACGATCTTGTCGAGTTTCGGCACTTCCATCGCATTCTTGTAGCCGAACTTTTCGGTCATCGCCTTCACGATGGCCTCGTCATACTGGCTTTTGAGGCGGGGCGTATATCCCTTAGCCACTGATCGTCTCCCCGGACTTGACGGCAACGCGAACCTTCTTGCCGTCCTGAACCTCGAAGCGGACGCGCGTCGGCTTCCCGGACTTGGGATCGGCAATCGCGACCTTCGAGATGTGCATGGGCGCCTCGACACGATCAATGCCGCCCTGCGGATTGGTCTGGCTCGGCTTGCGGTGACGCGCGATCACGTTGATCCCCGACACGACGACTTTGCCGTCGCGCGGAATGGCGCGCGTGACTTCGCCCGTCCGTCCCTTGTCCTTACCGGACAGGACGACGACCTTGTCACCCTTTTTGATCTTCGCAGCGGACATTACAGCACCTCGGGCGCGAGCGAGATGATCTTCATGTGGTTCTTGGCACGGAGCTCGCGGACAACCGGGCCGAAGATGCGGGTGCCGATCGGCTCGCCGCTGTTCTTGTTGATAAGCACCGCAGCGTTGGTGTCGAACCGGATGGTCGAACCGTCAGCGCGGTGGATATCCTTGGCGGTGCGGACGATGACTGCGCGGTGCACATCACCCTTCTTCACCTTGCCGCGCGGCGCTGCTTCCTTGACCGAGACGACGATCACGTCGCCGACGGTCGCGGTGCGGCGCTTCGAGCCGCCCAGCACCTTGATGCACTGCACGCGCTTGGCGCCGCTGTTGTCCGCAACCTCGAGGTTGGACTGCATCTGAATCATGAGTCAGTCCTTCCTTACGCTGCGGCAGGCGCTTCGGCGCCCACACGATCGATGACACGCCACGTCTTCAGCTTGGAGATCGGGGCGCATTCCTCAATGCGAACCGTCTCGCCCTCATGGAAGGCATTGCCTTCGTCATGAGCGTGATACTTCTTCGACCGCTTGATGATCTTGCCGTACAGCGGGTGCTTAACCCGCCGCTCGACCTTCACCACGATCGTCTTGTCGCCCTTGTCGGAGACCACCGTCCCGGTCAGCACGCGCTTCGGCATGTTCGTTCCTTACGCCTTGGCCGCAGCGCTGGAGCGCTGGGTCTGGAGTGTCTTGATCTGGGCGATGGTGCGGCGAACCTCGCGCACGCGCGACGGCTTCTCGAGCTGATTGGTCGCCGCCTGGAAGCGGAGGTTGAACTGCTCGCGCTTGAGCGAACCCAGCTCGGTCGAGAGCTGGTCGTCGGTCATCGCCGTGAGGTTTGCGATCTTGGCCATCTCGATATTCCTCAGAGGATCGATTCACCAAGGCGGGCCACCACCTTGGTCTTGATCGGAAGCTTTTCCATTGCACGCTCGAAGGCGACACGGGCGATCGGGCCTGGCACGCCGTCAAGCTCGAACAGGATGCGGCCGGGCTTGACCCGGGCAACCCAATATTCTGGAGCACCTTTACCGGAGCCCATGCGAACTTCGGCGGGCTTCGACGACACCGGAACGTCCGGGAAGATACGGATCCACAAACGCCCCTGGCGCTTGATGTGACGCGTGATCGCGCGGCGAGCCGCCTCGATCTGGCGCGCGGTGATCCGCTCCGGCTCCATTGCCTTCAGGCCGAACGCGCCAAAATTGAGCGCGGTCCCGCCCTTGGCGTCGCCATGGATGCGGCCCTTATGGGCTTTTCTGAACTTGGTGCGCTTCGGTTGCAGCATCGTTCTATCCTAAAATCAGCGAGCCGGACGCACGCCGGAGGTCTGCGCTTCGAGCATCAGACGGTCCTGCGAGAGCGGGTCATGGCCGAGAATCTCACCCTTGAAGATCCAGACCTTGACGCCACACACGCCATAAGCGGTGTGGGCCTGGGCCTCGGCATAATCGACATTGGCGCGCAGCGTGTGGAGCGGCACGCGGCCTTCGCGATACCATTCCGTGCGGGCGATTTCCGCGCCGCCGAGACGGCCGGCGCAGGTGATCCGGATGCCTTCCGCGCCGAGACGCAGCGCCGACTGAACCGCGCGCTTCATGGCGCGACGGAACGCGATACGACGCTCCAACTGATCGGCTACGCCCTGTGCGACGAGCTGCGAGTCGATCTCCGGCTTGCGGATCTCGACGATATTCAGCGACACGTCCGACGAGGTCATCGAGCCGAGCTTCTTGCGAAGCTTCTCGATGTCAGCGCCCTTCTTGCCGATGATGACACCGGGACGAGCAGCGTAGATCGAGATGCGACACAGCTTGGCGGGACGCTCGATCACGACCTTCGAGATCGCGGCCTGCGGCAGCGCCTTCATCACGAACTTGCGGATCTTGAGATCCTCAAGAAGAAGACGGCCATAATCCGCGCCATCCGCATACCAGCGGCTGTCCCAGGTGCGGTTGATCTGCAACCGCATGCCGATCGGGTTTGACTTCTGACCCATGGTTACGCCTCTTCCTGCTCGCGCACGACCACGCGAATGCGCGAGAACGGCTTTAGGATACGGGTGGATTTGCCACGGCCGCGTGTCGCGAACCGCTTCATCGTGATCGACTTGCCGACCGACGCTTCCTTCACGACGAGCGCATCCACATCGAGATTGTGGTTATTCTCGGCATTGGCGATCGCGCTGGCGAGGCACTTGCGAACCTCAACCGCCATCGCCTTCTTGGAGAAGGTGAGGATATTGAGCGCGTCGCCGGCCTTCTTGTTGCGGATCAGCGCCGCGACGAGATTGAGCTTCTGGGCGGAACCGCGCACCTGCGTGTTGACCGCAAGTGCTTCCTTGTCGCCGACCTTGCGCGGGGATGCTGGCTTCGACATCAGCGCTTACCCTTCTTGTCGGCGGCGTGACCCGGGAAATAACGGGTCGGCGCGAACTCGCCGAGCTTGTGGCCGACCATGTCCTCGTTCACCGAAACCGGCACGAACTTACGGCCATTGTAGAGACTGAAGGTCAGGCCAACGAACTGCGGAAGGATCGTCGAGCGGCGCGACCAGGTCTTGATCGGCGCACGCGCACCGGATTCCTGGGCGGACTCGGCCTTCTTCAGCAGATGCAGGTCGACAAAGGGACCTTTCCAGGTGGAACGGGCCATCGCTTACCTCTTCTTCTTCGCGTGACGGGACCGGATGATCATCTTGTCCGTCGACTTGTTGTGACGGGTGCGCGCACCCTTGGTCGGCTTGCCCCATGGCGTCACTGGGTGACGACCACCGGACGTCCGGCCTTCACCACCGCCATGCGGGTGATCGACCGGGTTCTTCGCGACGCCGCGAGTGAGCGGACGCTTGCCGAGCCAGCGGTTGCGGCCGGCCTTGGCGAGGTTCTGGTTGGCGTTGTCCGGATTGGACACAGCACCGACAGTCGCCATGCAATCCGAGCGGATGTAGCGCTGCTCGCCCGAGTTAAGGCGGGCGATCACCATGCCGCGGTCACGGCCAACGACCTGCACATAAGTGCCTGCAGCGCGGGCGATCTGACCACCCTTGCCTGGCTTCATCTCAACATTGTGAACGATGGTGCCGACCGGCATCTGACCGATTTCCATCGCATTGCCCGGCTTAACATCGGTCTTCTTGCCGGCAACCACCTGATCGCCGATGGCGAGGCGCTGCGGCGCGATGATGTAGGCGACTTCGCCGTCCTCATACTTCACCAGCGCGATGAAGGCGGAACGGTTGGGGTCATACTCAAGACGCTCGACGGTCGCCGGAGCGTCCCACTTGCGGCGCTTGAAATCGACGATGCGGTACTTCTGCTTGTGACCGCCGGCGATGCCGCGCGCCGTGGCGTGGCCCATATTGTTGCGGCCGCCCGACTTGCGCTTGCCTTCGGTCAGCGCCTTGACGGGCTTGCCCTTCCACAGGCTCGACTTGTCGACGAGGATGAGACCGCGTCGCGCCGGGCTGGTCGGGTTATAATGCTTGAGCGCCATCTCAGCGCACCCCTTCCGTAATATCGATGGTCTGGCCCTGGGCCAGCGTCACGATCGCCTTCTTCTCATCAGACCGCTTGTAGGGCTTGCCCTTCCAGCGCTTGGTCTTGCCCTTGACGACCTGCACGTTCACGCCGGTCACCTTGACATCCCACAGCGCTTCCACCGCGGCCTTGATGGCCGGCTTGGTGGCAGTCTGCGCGACCTTGAACACAACCGCGTTATGCTCGCTCAGCAGGGTTGCCTTCTCGGTGATGTGGGGCGCAAGCACCACATCATAATGGTTGATATCGACCGCCTGGCCCTTCTTTTTAGCCATTGAACCGGGCCTCCAGCTTCTCGACGGCAGCGCGGGTCAGCACCAGCGTCTCATGCTTCAATATGTCGTAAACATTGGCGCCAACGGCCGGCAGCACGTTTACGCCGATGAGGTTCGAGGTTGCGCGGGCGAAGCCTTCCGCCACCGCATCGCCATCGATAACCAGCGCGGTCTTGCCGAAGCCGAGCTTGCCGATCTGCAACGAGATCGCCTTGGTCTTCGCGTCCTTGAGATCGAGCGTGTCGAGCACAATCAGCGTGCCGTCCTTGGCTTTCGACGACAGAGCCATCTTGAGGCCGAGCGCGCGGATCTTCTTGTTCAGCGACGGATTGAAGTCGCGAACGCGCGGACCGTGCGCCTTGCCGCCGCCGATGAACACGGGAGCGCGGCGATCGCCGTGACGAGCCGTACCGCCGCCCTTCTGGCGACCGAATTTCTTGCCGGTGCGCGCAACATCGGCGCGCTCACGAGCGCCACGGGCCGTGCCGCGGCGCTTTTCGAGCTGCCAGGTGACAACGCGGTGAAGCACGTCGGCGCGGGGCTCGACACCGAAGACGGTGTCGTTGAGCTCGATGTCGCCGGACGCCGTCGCATCGAGGGTCTGAACCTTGACCTTCATCTATCAGCCCTCCTTCTTCTCGTCATCGGAGGCAGGAGTCTCCGGCGCCGTCTCTTCGATGGCAGCCTCGACCTCGGCAGCGTTGTCCGCAGCGATCGCCTCATCGGCAGCCTCGACCGCAGCCTTCACTTCCTCGTCGCCCGGAAGCGCGGGGATTTCGTGAACGGCAGCAGCCTCGACCAGACCGGCGGGTGCTTCCTCATGAGCTGCTTCCAGCTCCTTTTCGTTCTCGCGCAGACCGGCGGGGTAAGGCGCGTTGTCAGGACGCGCGATCTTCACCGAGTCCTTGACCAGCAGCCATGCACCCTTCGAACCGGGCACCGAACCCTTGACGAAGAGCAGGCCGCGCTCCGCATCAGTGCGGACAATTTCGAGATTCTGCTGGGTGCGCTGACGGTCACCCATATGGCCGGCCATCTTCTTGTTCTTGAACACGCGGCCCGGATCCTGGCGGTTGCCGGTCGAACCATGCGAACGGTGCGAGACCGAAACGCCGTGCGTCGCGCGCAGACCGCCGAAGCCCCAGCGCTTCATCGCACCGGCAAAGCCCTTGCCCTGCGTCTGGCCGGCAATGTCCACGAACTGACCTGCGACATAATGGTCAGCGGAAATGGTCGCGCCGACATCGAGCAGCGCATCCTCGGAAACCTGGAATTCAGCAACCCGCGCCTTGGGCTCGACTTCGGCCTTGCCGAAGTGGCCGCGCTGCGGCTTGGCGACATTCTTGACCTTGGCGGTGCCGGCGCCGAGCTGCACGGCGACGTAACCGTCCCGGTCCTGCTCGCGGCGTGCAACCACCTGAACATTGTCCAGCACCAGGACGGTGACGGGCACATGGCGGCCGTCTTCCTGGAACAGGCGGGTCATCCCCATTTTCTTCGCGATCACGCCAGTGCGCATGATCCATCCCTTCTTTCAGAGGCTCACCAGCAGAACCGGGGAGCGTGACCAATAAAAAAGCCCCGATCTCTCGAGGCCCAACCCAAATATCCGAAATGCCCCCACCCGGGCTGGAATGCCGCATCTCCTAAGAGAAGCGGCGGTGGGGACTCGGTCAACGGCAAAGCCGTTCGGTATCCCGCCATCGCTCACCCGACTCAAAGTCAGGTGAGGAAGCGCTGGCCTTTAGGCCAGCTTTATCTCTACGTCTACACCCGCTGCGAGATCGAGCTTCATGAGAGCATCGACCGTCTGCGGAGTGGGCTGCACGATGTCGAGCAGCCGCTTGTAGGTACGCACCTCGAACTGCTCACGCGACTTCTTGTCGATGTGCGGGCCGCGGTTCACGGTGAACTTCTCGATGCGCGTCGGCAGCGGAATCGGACCGCGAATGAGCGCACCCGTGCGGCGCGCCGTGTCTGCGATGTCGCCAGTAGCCTGATCGAGCACACGGTGGTCGAAAGCCTTGAGGCGAATGCGGATATTCTGCGTTTCCATGTCCACTACCGATGCGAAAGAGCCATGGGGCTTACCCTCAAACCTGCCGCGCCACTCTGAGCATTCTCAGCATGACGGGGCAAGTTCGCCGGCTACCCCTTTGAATTTCAAAAGCAAGCCGCCCGATTCGAAGCTCCGAACCGGGCGGCTGTGCGTGCCTATATTACTTCGTGATCGAGCTGACAACCCCTGCGCCGACGGTACGACCGCCTTCACGGATCGAGAAGCGCAGGCCCTGCTCCATCGCGATCGGCGCGATGAGCTTGACGCCCAGCTTCACGTTGTCGCCCGGCATCACCATCTCGGTGCCCTCGGGGAGGACGACCTCACCGGTGACGTCGGTGGTGCGGAAGTAGAACTGCGGACGATAGTTAGCGAAGAACGGCGTGTGACGGCCACCCTCTTCCTTCGACAGCACATAAACTTCCGAATCGAACTCGGTGTGCGGCTTGATCGAACCCGGCTTGCAGAGAACCTGGCCACGCTCGACGTCTTCACGGCCAACGCCGCGGAGCAGCGCGCCGATGTTGTCGCCGGCCTGGCCCTGATCGAGCAGCTTGCGGAACATCTCGACGCCGGTGACGACGGTCTTCTTGGTGTCGATGAGGCCGACGATCTCGACTTCCTCGCCAACCTTGACGATGCCGGTCTCGACGCGGCCGGTGACGACCGTACCGCGACCCGAGATCGAGAACACGTCTTCGATCGGCATCAGGAACGGCTTGTCCAGCGGACGATCCGGCTGCGGGATGAACTCGTCGACAGCCTGCATCAGCTTGAGCACGGCGTCATGGCCGATCTCTGGCTTGGTGCCGTTGAGCGCACAAACCGCCGAACCCTGAATGACGGGGATGTTGTCGCCGTCGAAATCATAGGACGAAAGCAGCTCGCGGATTTCGAGCTCGACGAGCTCGAGGATCTCGGCGTCGTCGACCAGGTCGACCTTGTTCATGAACACGACAAGCTGCGGAACGCCGACCTGACGCGCGAGCAGGATGTGCTCACGGGTCTGCGGCATCGGGCCGTCGGTCGCGGACACCACGAGGATGCCGCCGTCCATCTGCGCGGCGCCGGTGATCATGTTCTTCACATAGTCGGCGTGGCCGGGACAATCGACGTGCGCATAGTGGCGCTTCTCGGTCTCATACTCGACGTGCGCGGTCGAGATGGTGATGCCGCGCTCGCGCTCCTCGGGAGCCTTGTCGATGTTGGCATAGTCGACGAAGGTCGCTGGCGGCCTACACTGACCGGCACCCTGAAGTGGAGCTCCACGTTGTTGAGGGCGATCGGTCGCGCATGGTCGAGGGCATCAGCTCGCGCTCGATTGATATTGTAGTCCTCCTCGGCGCTCCAGATGAGATGCTTGGCGAACCGCTCCTGCTTTGGCGCGAGCGGCTGCACATCATCCTCATGGCCGATCACCCATTGGCGGAGAGGTCCGAAATCGCTTGGTCAGATATAGAAAGCGAAACCTTCCTCGTGTCGGCCCACGGAGCCGGCCCTGAAGCAGTTCGGTTGCTTGCGGCGCAGCTTGCTGGGCCAGGCCGCGAGCCACTCACGCGATCGCATCTTATCAGTCGCGAGACGGCGCTTTCCATGGTCGGCATGGGCTTGGGCATAGCATTGATGATCGAATCCGATCTGGGGCGGCTGCCTGAAGGTGTGGTGGCGGTGCCGCTCGCCAGCGAGGCGGACGACGCCCTGGTGCCGCTGACGGCGTACCGTGATCCAGGAAACGATAACCCACCGCTGCGACGGTTCTGGTCGTTCCTCAAGAGCGGCTATGTCGAGCCGTCGCCGTCGCCGTCGCCCGAGGGCTGAGCCTTAGCCCGACGGGCTTTGGCGAAAGCGCGATCCGAAGCCATGAACCGCGCTAGCATTGGCGCGATCAACTTGGTCGGCTCGGTTTTCGTGCCGGTCTCCCGCGCCAAGACGTCGGCATAGGCGGCCAGGTCACGGTGAATTGTAGCGGGCAGTTCGATCGTCAGACGAACCGGGCGGTCATCAACCAGCGCGCCGAGTTTGAGCATTGTCATCGGTTCAGCCTCTATAAGGTTCGAGGACGAGATCGCGGGTGACGATCACGCGGACCGGGAAGCCAGGGCGGATGGTGATGGTGGGCTGAATACTCAGCGAGCGGCCGACAATCTGCCGTCCTGTCTGGCTGATGCTGTCGGATCCGCCACGCCGTATCGCCTGAAGCAGGTCGCTCTCATCCGAGGATGTGCCTGCTTCGGACCCGACGCTCAGCAGGGTGGACAGCATCGCGGCGCGGAAAAGTTGCCCCCAATGATTGTCCACCTTGTCTT
>CAYLIK010000065.1:0-15978 GCA_964383565.1 uncultured Sphingomonadaceae bacterium | reverse complement strand
CTGATCGGCGCGCCTCCGGGCTATGTCGGCTATGAGGAAGGCGGCGTGCTGACCGAGGCGGTGCGGCGGCGGCCCTATCAGGTCGTGCTGTTCGACGAGGTCGAGAAGGCGCACAATGACGTGTTCAACGTGCTGCTGCAGGTGCTCGACGACGGGCGGCTGACCGATGGGCAGGGCCGCACAGTCGATTTCTCGAACACGCTGATTATCCTGACCTCGAACCTCGGCAGCCAGTATCTCGCCAATCTGGGCGAGGACGAGGATGTCGAGAAGGTCGAGCCGCAGGTGATGGAGGTCGTGCGTTCGCACTTCCGGCCCGAATTCCTGAACCGGCTGGACGAGATCATCCTGTTCCACCGGCTGGGACAGGCCCATATGGCGCCGATCGTCGACATCCAGGTCGGCCGCGTCGCCAATCTGCTGAAGGATCGGAAGATCAGGCTAGAGCTTACCGACGGTGCTCGCCAGTGGCTGGGCCGTGTCGGATATGATCCGGTCTACGGCGCAAGGCCTCTCAAGCGCGCGGTGCAGAAATATCTGCAGGATCCGCTTGCCGAAGCGCTGCTCAGGGGCGAGATTCTGGACGGCAGCACCGTGAAGATCGACGATGGCGACGGGGCGCTGGTGATCAGCGCCGGATAAAGGAAAAGGCGGGTCTCCTGCGAGGCCCGCCTTTTTTATGACTTCTAGAACTTAACGTTGGCGCCGACCTTAAAGTAGCGGCCCAGCAGGCCCCTGAAATAGGTTATCGATCCGCCACCGCCCGGCGATGGGAATGGCGGGGCTTTATCGAAGACGTTGTCAACGATGAACCGCAGCCCAAATCGGTCATTCACGTCCAGAGCGACGGTCGTATTGAAGAAGGTCACCGAACTGACACCCGGATAGTCACGCGTATCGGGCAATTCATCAGGATCGAACTTGGCAGGTCCATAGTATAGCGCCTGCCACTGCCATGTGAAGGCCTCGTTGTGATAAGTGAGGTTCACGGTCGCCTTGTGCTTCGAATAGCCGATGCTGCTGCGCAGAGTTGTGAGGTCGCCCGTTCCAACGCGTTGCTCCAGTTGATCGATGTACTGATAGTTCACACCCCACGCGACGGTACTGCTGGAACCCAGAAACGGCGTCGGCATCTGGTAATCGATCTGGCCGATCAGGCCCTTATATTTATAGGAAGCGGCGTTGACATAGCCGGTCCGGATAAAGTCGATCTGCCCATCGGGATCTCGGTCAATCTGGCTGCAAGCCTCGCTCGGAAAATTGGCCGCATCGTAGCAGGCTTCCAGCAGCTGATCATCGTCCAGCGAAAGAATAGCCTTGGAAAGGCTGATGTTCACCCAATCGACAGACGCGGCGAAACCGCGCACGAAACTGGGACGAATAACAGCACCGATCGTCCAGCTTTTAGCGGTTTCGTTTTCCAGATTCGGATTGCCCGACAGCGATTCCTGGACCGTGCGATCGACGATCAGCGATTGGAAATCCGGCGGCAATCCATCAGCGGCACAGTTGGCCCGACGACGTGCAGGGTCAGGGCCTGCGTCAAGGAACCGCGCATCGCAGGGATCGTCGGCAGTATCGAAGATTAGGCCGGTAGGCGCGAACAGTTCAGTAATGGCAGGCGCGCGGATCGACCGGGTGTAGTTGCCACGCAAGGTGATGTCCTGGATTGGTCGATACTGGCCGCCGGCTGTCCACGTCGTGGCATTGCCAGCAATCGAATTGTGCACATAGCGCACGGCGCCCTGCACCTCGAGCGAGTAGACCAGAGGTACATTCATGTCTGAATCCACGATCGGTATGCGGACTTCGCCGAAAACCTCATCCGTCTTGAACTTGCCGCTGACAGGGTCGATCGGAATCGATCGTCCGAACTGGCCTCGAGGTCCGGTCGGATCAGCCGAATCGACTTCGCCAAAGAAGAATGCGCCCGGATCGAAAGTCGCTTTTTCCTCGCGATGCTCATAACCTGCGGAGATACCAATCTTTCCGCCCGGAAGATCAATTACATCACCGGCAACAGTCGCAGTGAGCACCTTCTGCGTATTGATCGAAACAGGACGCGCAATGGTCGTCACATAATCGCTGGCGGCCTGACTTATCTGCTGCCCGAACGGATTTATCGGCGAGCAGGTCGAACTGAGCGTCGCGATTGGAGAATTGACGGCACCGGGCGCGCAAACGATGTTGCCATTCGCATCGACCACCGCGTTCAATGCATTCTCGAAATTCTGCTGAACGAGTTCGCGACTGTTACCCTTGGATTTCGACCGGCCGTAATTGCCGACGACTTCCCAGTGCAGCGCATTCGAGCCAAGCTGGAAATCGCCGTCCACGCCCAGCACGAAGCGATACAGGGTGGTCGTCGACGATCCCCGGCCAGACACCAGATCGGTATTGGCGCGGCCCAGATAAAAATAATCCTGCGCAGGATCATCGGATGATCCGCTGGTTGCTATCGATTGCTGGATAATCGAACGGGCTGCAGGTGACAGAAAGGGGTTTGACAGCGGAATTATCATGTTGCCGTCCGGATCACCGCCTGCGCCGAACAAGGCGCTATTGTAGACGGGCTGATCCGTGATCTCGGTACCTTTGGTGCGGGCGAACCACGCCTCGCTGAAAAGGCGGATACCGTCGCTGATCTCATATTGCGCCAGAGCTGTGCCGAGATAACGCTCCACCGGTGAAAGCAGCGTCGATACGTCGGCCAGCCTGAAGCCGTTGCCTCCCTCGAAGTTTATGAGATTGCCACTCGCCGTTCCGAAGTCGATCGGGATCAGATTGCCGTTGGCGTCAAATCTAAGCGGCTGTCCTTGTCCATTCGTCACCGCTGGCTGATAGCCCCCGAAATCAGCGGCTTGCGCATCGGTAAGCGGAATAAAATCCGACACCATCGGAATACCGAACGGCGATATCGATGGAAGGGTCCGATCAAAGATCAGGGTCTGCCCGAATGGCGAGTCGGGATCGGCAGGAGTGGTGAAGAACCGGCCCTGCCGAGTAAGCTTGCGATCGTTATAGAGAAGGCCTGCGGAACGGTTATATTCGGCCGATACGGTGATGTTGCCACGGCCATCAGCGAAATTCTGACCGACGAGGCCGCGAATACGATAGTCCCTCGCGTCACCCCTGCTGGAAATACCATATTGGGCATCAAGATCGATGCCCTGATAATCACGCTTGAGGATGATGTTGATCGTGCCTGCGATGGCATCCGAACCGTAAATCGGTGCACCACCAACCGCGATTGTCTCGATACGCTGGACGAGTTGCGTCGGGATGGTGTTGAGATCCACCTGGCTCCCAGCGTCGGTCGGCCCGAAAATCGACGAGGTGTTGGAACTGACGAAGCGTCGTCCATTGACCAGAGTGAGCGTTCGCTGCGATCCAAGCCCGAAGAAATCGACGAAAGACTGGCCCGAGCCGAAGCTTCCCGCCTGATCGCCAACCGGGGAACTGCCCGGGACACCAAAGGAAGGTAATTCGCTCAACGCCTGACCGACCGTCGTATAGCCCCTGCGCTCGATCTGGGTACTGTCGATCACTAGCGCTGGTTCGGCCGTGTCAAAACCGGCGCGAGGAATGCGCGAACCCGTGACGATACATTTTCCTCCCTTTGGGCCGTTTCCGCAGCAGCCGGAGGCGCATCCTGCGCATGAACGGGGCTGGCGGCAAAGGAGATCATCAAGGCGGTTAGTGCAGAGGTCGCGCAGAGGCGTGCTTTCCCCGGTTGGGGAGTCGTGTTGGTCATGCTCCAGTCCCTTCCCTGGATATGTCACTGCAAACAGCAAGATCTCGCCGATCCTGTTATTTACATCGGTGTCAACACCTTTGCTTGCATTGGTGTAAACCCCGCAAGGCTGCAACACCGGAAAAGGGCTCCGGTTCATCTGTCCTTAATATTCCGAGAAGCTGTTGCAGGAAGGCAACAGCGCAGGCAGGCGTCAGGCCTGCACGTCGACCTTCACGGCGGGCGCCTTCGCTACAGCCACCAGCGCGGGCCGCAGCAGGCGGTCCTTGATCATGTAGCCCGCCTGCATTTCCTCGACGATCGTGCCAGGCGCGACATCGGCGCGTTCCAGTTCGAGCATCGCCTGATGCCGGTTGGGATCAAGCGCTTCGCCCATTGCAGCGATCTTGGTTATCCCGTTGCGCTGGAAAACGCTTTCCAGCTCGCGCCCGGTCATTTCAATGCCGGTGACGACGGGCTTCAGCTTTTCGTCATCGCGGAGATCGGCGGGGATCGACGACAAGGCGCGCGACAGATTGTCGGCCACGGAGAGTATATCGCGTGCAAACGACGTACCGGCATAAGCCATCGCGTCGCTCTTTTCCTTTTCCAGCCGGCGGCGGACATTCTGCGTCTCGGCCTGTGCATACAGCGCCTTATTGCGCAGATCCTCGATCTCGGCCTGGAGCGCGGCGAAGGCATTATCCTGCTCAAGTTCAAGCTGCTCGGTCGTCACCATATCGTCGTTCGAGCCGCCTGCGGACGGGTTTTTCGTATCTTCACTCATGTCATCAACCTGGTCAGAGTCTGTGCGGTGAAATCCACCATGGGAACGATCCGCGCATAGTTCAACCGGGTCGGCCCGATCACGCCGACCACGCCGACCACCCGGCCGCCCCCGGCACGGTAAGGAGCCGCTATGACGGAAGAACCGGACAGCGAAAAGAGCTTGTTTTCCGATCCTATGAAGATTTTGGTTGAAGCGCCGGTGCGCGCGCCATCGAGCAGGCGAGCAATCTCTTCCTTACTTTCCAGTTCGTCGAGAAGCTGGCGCACCCGCTCAAGATCGGCGGCCGCTATTTCGTCAAGCAGATTAGCCTGTCCGCGCACGATCAGCACGGGCCGGGAGGCGCCATCCTGCGTCCAGATCGCGAGGCCGCGAGAAACAAGATCCTGCGCGGCCCGATCAAGCGCCGCCTTGCCGTCACGAATTTCCTCGCCCAGCCGCGCGTGCGCTTCGCTGAGGCTGAGGCCGACCAGCCGGTCGTTCATGTAATTGGCTGCTTCGGCGAGCATCGAAGGCGTGGTGCCGGGCGGCAGGCGCACGACCCGATTCTCGACCGACCCATCCTCCCCCACCAGGATTGCCAGCGCCTGATCCTGGCCAAGCGGCGTGAAGGCGAATTGGCGCAACACCGCTTCGCCGCGCGGCACCATGACGATACCGGCACAGGCCGACAGACCGGACAGCACCGCCGACGCCTCGGCCAGCGCATCCTCGACCGACCCACCCGAGGACAGTCGCGATTCGATCGCCGTCCGCTCCTCGTGGCTTGGCTCGGCCGCTTGCATCATGCCGTCGACGAACAGGCGCAGCCCCGTATCGGTCGGCATCCGCCCCGCCGAGGTGTGGGGGCTTGCGAGCAGGCCGATTTCCTCAAGGTCCTGCATCACGTTGCGGATCGAGGCCGGGGACAGGTTGAGCCCCACAAGCTTCGATATGGTGCGCGAGCCAACCGGCACGCCGGTGCCCAGATAACTCTCCACCACGACGCGGAATACATCGCGTGCGCGGCTCGAAAGATCAGTGATCGGCGGGGTCGTCATCGCGCCTATGTAATGATCCGAAGGGCCGGCGTCATCCTCAGGCTGGCGTGGCTCACTTTAGCCCGCTATGGCGCTCCCGAAATCAACAATCCCGAAGGAATTACCCTGATGCGCCCATCCGGCCGCGCGCCCGACCAGATGCGTCCGATCTCGATCGAGACCGGCTACACCGTCCATGCCGAAGGAAGCTGCCTTATCGGGTTCGGCGACACCAAGGTGCTCGTCACCGCGTCGGTCGAGGAACGCGTGCCGCCTTTCCTGCGCGGCAAGGGCCAGGGTTGGGTCACCGCCGAATATGGCATGCTGCCTCGCGCCACCCACACCCGTGGCAGCCGTGAAGCGGCAAAGGGCAAGCAATCGGGACGCACGCAGGAAATCCAGCGCCTTATCGGGCGCTCGTTGCGCGCGGTGGTCGATATGACCAAGCTTGGCGAACGCCAGATCTCGATCGATTGCGACGTGCTGCAGGCCGATGGCGGAACGCGCACCGCCTCGATCTCCGGCGGGTGGGTCGCGCTTCGCATCGCGGTCGACAAGCTGATGGCGTCGGGCGCGCTGACCGAGGATCCGATCACCGACCAGATTGCGGCCATCTCCTGCGGCATCTATCAGGGCACGCCCGTTCTCGACCTCGACTATATCGAGGATTCGAACGCCCATGCTGACGCCAATTTCGTGCTGACCGGCACCGGGAATATCGCTGAGGCGCAGGCCACCGCCGAGGGCGCGACCTATAATGAGGAAGAGCTACTGCGCCTGCTGCGTCTCGCCCGGATCGGGTGCGGGGAGATTTTCGCGGCCCAGCGCGTTGCAACGGGTCGATGAACGAAGAGGACATCCCCCACCGCAAACTGCAGCCCGGCAAGCTGGTCATCGCCAGCCATAATGAGGGCAAGGTCCGCGAAATCCGCGCGCTGCTCGCGCCTTATGGGGTGGAGCCGGTGTCGGCCGGTTCGCTCGGCCTGCCCGAGCCGCCCGAGACCGGTACCACATTCATTGCCAATGCCGAGATCAAGGCGCGCAGCGCGGCGGATCTTTCCGGCTTGCCAGCGCTTGCCGACGACAGCGGCCTCGCGATCGAGGCGCTGGGCGGGGAGCCGGGCATCTATTCAGCGCGCTGGGCTGGCGAGAGCAAGGATTTCGGGCTGGCGATGAAACTCGTCCACGAACAGCTCGTGAATGCCGGGACTGAAGCGGGTCGTGACGCGCATTTCGTCTGCGCGCTCTCGCTGTGCTGGCCCGACGGGCATGTCGAAAGCTTCGAGGGGCGCGTCGACGGCACGATCGTCTGGCCGCCGCGCGGGACGCAGGGTTTCGGCTATGATCCCATCTTCCAGCCGGTGAGTTACGACATCAGCTTTGGCGAGATGGACCCTGACGCCAAGCACGCGATCAGCCACCGGGCCGACGCGTTCCGCAAGCTCGTGGCGGCAGTGTTCTGAAATGGTCCTTTAAACTTCCCCTCCCTTTCAAGGGAGGGGTTAGGGGTGGGTGTCGCAGCCAGACGCTTGACGCCCTTGGCAAAACAGGCTCGCCATTTTGAGCGGCATCGCCCACCCCCTGACCCCCTCCCTTGAAAGGGAAGGGGAAGCTGAAGCTGGGCTTGCGCTTTATATTCACTGGCCGTTCTGCGTCTCCAAATGCCCCTATTGCGACTTCAACAGCCATGTTCGCGAGACCATCGATCAGGATGTCTGGCGCGATGCGCTGCTCGCCGATCTTCAGCATGAAGCAGCACTGCTGCCCGACCGCAGGCTGACGTCGATCTTCTTCGGCGGGGGAACGCCTTCGCTGATGCCGCCCGCGACGGTCTCGGCGCTGATCGAGGCGGCGGGCCAGCATTGGCAACGCGCGGACGATGTCGAGATCACGCTGGAGGCCAACCCCTCCTCGGTTGAGGCTGCGCGTTTCGCCGATCTGGCGTCGGCTGGGGTCAATCGGGTGTCGTTGGGGCTTCAAGCATTCCACGACGACGCCCTCGCCTTCCTGGGCCGAGCACACGACGCGCAGGAAGGACTTGCAGCGCTCACTACCGCCCAGCGGCATTTCGGCCGCGTCAGTTTCGACCTGATCTATGCCTTGCCGGGCCAGACCGAAGCACAATGGACAACCGATCTGGATCTCGCGCTTTCGCTCGGAACCGAGCATCTTTCGCTTTACCAGCTGACCATCGAGCCGGGCACGCGCTTCGCCACGCTGGCGGCGCAGGGTTCGCTGAACCCGCTCGATCCGGATGAGGCGGCAGGGCTGTTCGAACTGACGCTGGATCGTAGCGCCGCCGCCGGCCTGCCTGCCTATGAGATTTCGAACCATGCCCGCCCCGGCGCGGAGAGCCGCCACAACCTGACCTATTGGCGTTATGCGGACTATGCAGGCATCGGCCCCGGCGCGCATGGCCGGCGCGGCGGACGGGCAACATTGCGCCACAAAAAGCCCGAAAACTGGCTGTCCGCGATCGTTCGTAACGGAAACGGCCTGCAATCCGAAGATGTGCTGACGCGCACCGAACGCGCCACCGAAGCCATCGTCATGGGCTTGCGCGTGGCGGAGGGAATCGATCCCTCACGCCATGCGATCAGCGAGCATCTCGACTGGCCAGCGATCCGGCGCCTTCAGGACAGCGGACTGCTTGAATCAACGGCAGACAAGCTTGCGCTTACGCCTGCGGGTCGCTGTCTGCTGGATGCGATCCTGCGCGAAATCGTACTCTAGTTGCCGAAACCCCTTGGCGCGGGTGAGGCGATCGTCCCGCCGCCGGGGCCAACCTCATGCACCTCAAGCGCGCGTTCCGCGACGTGACTGCTGGCAAACCGGAACGCCCCGTCCACACCGGAGAAGCCGCCGCGATCCTCGATCTCGCGATAGGGGAATGGCGTGCCGACTTTCCAGTTAGCGCCGATCCGCGCCGCCAGCAGCACCGCGTCATAGCCGAGGCTGGCCAGCCGGAACGGTTCCTTGCCGTAATGCGCCCGATATTTGACGGCGAGCTTGTTGTAGAAGCTGTCGGCAACGCTGGCGTACCAAGCCCCCTTAAGCGCCGGAGATCGCGCCACGAGGCTGTCGGCATTCCACAGCTCGGTCCCAAGGATGCGCGCATTGGGCGATTGACCCTTGCGGATGAGCGGCGCGGCCGTGACCGCGATCCGGCCGCCGTCGGCGATCAGCACTGCGTCATAGGTCTGGTTGATGCCGAGCGTCTTCACCGCCGCCGTCAACGACTGCGCGTTGCGGTCGTAGCTTTTTAGCGCGACCACCTTGCCGCCCGCCGCCTCGACGCTCTTGAGGAACACGGTCGAGGCGTTGCGGCCATATTGCCCGGTCGGCATCAGGCCGGCGAACTTGGTCACGCCGCGCGAACTGGCATAGTCGACGACCCGCCGGATCGCCTGTTCGGGCGCGAAGCCGAGGACATAGACGCCGCCGGTCGCGACTTCGGCATCGTTGGAAAAGCTGACGATCGGCACCCCGGCCTGCGTGGCGATCGGCACGATCGCGCGAACGTCGGCGGCGAGCAACGGCCCAAGGAACAGCCGATTGCCGTCCGCGACGGCGCGCTGCGCGGCGGCGATTGCGCCGGTGCCGGTGTCATAGGTGGTCATCCGGATCGTCTTGCCGCCGGTATCGATCAGCGCGAGATTCGCCGCATTGGCGATCGACTGGCCGACCGACGCATTGGGGCCGGTCAGCGGCACCAGCAGCGCGATGCGATGCCGCGCCCGATCATCGGGCAAGGCGGAAGTGATCGGCGGCGGCGGCGGCGGCGCAACGGCTCCGGGGCCTTTGCCCTTGGGGATCGCGCCCTGGCACGCCGCCAGCAGCAGCGTCATCGCCAATCCGGCTGCGCGCAGCCATCCACGCTTTGGTTGCGGGTTCACCCACGCCTCTGCCATGACATCCATCCTATGAAAAAACCAAGCGACTCCGGTCTTGTTCCCGGCCTCTACATCGTGGCGACACCGATCGGCAACTTGTCCGACCTGTCCCCGCGCGCCGCGGAGGTGCTGGCGAACGCCGACCTGATCGCTGTGGAGGACAGCCGCGTCACCGGCAAGCTGCTGCACCACATTGGCATCAAGCGGCCGATGCTGCCTTATCATGACCATAACGCGGATCAGATGCGGCCCCGCCTGATCGCCGAAATGAGTGGAAAGGCAGTCGCGCTGGTCTCCGATGCGGGTACGCCGTTGATTTCCGATCCCGGCCACAAGCTCGTCCGGGAAGCGCGGGCGGCGGGTCATCCGGTGACGACCATTCCCGGCCCCTGCGCCGCCATTGCGGCACTGACGCTGGCCGGTCTGCCCACCGATCGCTTTCTCTTCGCGGGTTTCCTGCCTTCGAAGGCCAAGGCGCGCGACAATGCCATCGCCGAACTGGCGGGCATCAAGGCAACTCTGGTCTTCTACGAATCCGGCCCGCGCCTTGGCGCAGCGCTTGCGGCGCTGGCTGCGCGGCTGGGCGACCGCGAGGCCGCCGTCACCCGCGAAATCACCAAGATGTTCGAGGAAAGCGTGACCGGAACCCTGCCGACCCTCGCCGCCCGTTACGCCGACGCCCCGCCGAAGGGCGAGATCGTGATTGTCGTAGGCCCGCCTGCAGAAGCCAGACCAGCCGACGAAGGCGATGCCGACGCGCTGCTTCTGGACGCGTTGGAGCATCTGTCCCCAGCCAAAGCCGCGACCGAAGTCGCACAGGCCACTGGCCTGCCGCGTCGGGATCTCTACAACCGCGCGCTCGAACTCAAGAACGTCAGGTGAGCCGCGCCGAAGCCGAACGGCGCGGCCGGCGGGCCGAGACCATCGCAGCCTGGTGGCTCAGGCTGCAAGGCTGGCGGATCGTTGGTACGCGCATCCGGACGCCCGTGGGCGAGGTCGATCTAATCGCGCGGCGTGGGCGTACCATTGCCTTTGTCGAGGTTAAGGCGCGCCATGACGAGGAAGGTCTGGCGTTGGCGATCGACCAGCACCGCCTGACCCGCGTGGCGCGCGCAGTCGCGGCGCTTACCCCGCGTTATGCGCGGAATGGGGAAGATGTCCGGATCGATGTCATCCTGATTGCGCCGGGCCGCCTGCCCCGCCATCTCAGGAATGTGTGGCACGGCTGAACATCACAATCATGACGGGGGTGGTTCAAACTTCGGGGAACACCATCTAGGAAGCGACCGCAGGGAGAAACCGATGCCACTTAATGTCGCCGTCCAGATGGACCCCATCGAGACCATCAATATTGCCGGGGATTCCACTTTCGCGATTATGCTCGGCGCGCAGGCGCGCGGTCACAAGCTTTGGCATTATGAGGCGGGCGACCTCAGCTATCGCGACAGCCGCGTCACCGCCCCGGCCCGCGCGATCACTGTCCAGCGCGTGCAGGGCGATCACTTCGCGGTCGGCGAGATGCGCACGCTTGATCTTACCGATGACGTTGATGTCGTGCTGATGCGGCAGGACCCGCCGTTCGACCTCGCCTATATCACCGCCACCCATCTGCTCGAACGGATCGCCGACCGGACGCTGGTCGTCAACGATCCGGCCTCGGTCCGCAATGCGCCGGAAAAGCTGTTCGTGCTCGATTATGCGCGCTTCATGCCGCCGACGATGATTACGCGCCGGCTGGAGGACGCCCGCGCCTTCCATGCCGAACATGGCGAAGTGGTCGTGAAGCCACTTTACGGCAATGCGGGCTCCGCTGTGTTCCACGTAGGGCGCAACGACGCCAATCTCGCCGCGCTCACCGAGCTGTTCGGGCAGGTCTGGCGCGAGCCGTTCATGGTGCAGGCGTTCCTGCCCGATGTATCAAAGGGCGACAAGCGGATCGTGCTGGTGGACGGCAAGGTCGCGGGCGCGATCAACCGCCTGCCCAAGGACGGCGAGATCCGCTCCAACCTCGCCGCCGGCGGGCGCGCAGACGCCACCGAGCTTACCGCTCGTGAGATCGAGATTTGCGACGCGCTGGGGCCGGAACTGGCAAAGCGCGGGCTGGTGTTCGTCGGCATCGACGTCATCGCGGGCTATCTGACCGAGATCAACGTGACCTCGCCCACCGGCATCGTCGCGATCGACCGTTTCAACGGGACAGACACCCCCGCGCTGATCTGGGATGCGATCGAGACAAGGCTGGTGGCACGCGAGGCTTAGCCGGATCGAGGATGCGCGTTGCGGTAGACGTCGAGAAGATGCGCGGCATCCACGGCGGTATAAATCTGGGTCGATGACAGGCTCGCATGTCCCAGCAATTCCTGCAGCGAGCGCAAATCAGCTCCGCGCCCTAGCAAATGGGTGGCGAAGCTGTGCCGCAAGGCGTGCGGGGTCGTGCGGTCTCCCAAGCCGAGCCGGCCACGTGCACCGCGCACCGCGCGACGGATCAGATCGGCTGAGAGCGGCCCACCCCGTGCTCCCCGAAACAGCGGCGTCTCACGGCTCGTGCCCCAGGGACATTGCCGCACATAATCCTCGACGGCGGCCTTCACTGCGGGAATGATGGGGACGATCCGCGTCTTGCCACGCTTGCCGGTGACGCTGATCGTGGCCCCGATCGGCAGGATCGCTCCCGAAAGCCCAACGGCTTCCCCGACGCGCAGGCCCGCACCGTAGAGCAGCAACAGCACCGCAAGATCGCGCGCGGCCATCCAGGGCTGGCTTGCCGCATCCGCCGCATCTTCAGCCAGCGCAAGCGCATCGCGCGGGGAGACCGGACGGGGCACGCCTTTCTTGACGCGCGGGCCTTTCATGGCGGGCATGGCGCCGCCATCGTTTTTCGCGACCGCATGGCCAATGAAGGCCCGCACAGCCGAAAGCTCACGCGCTGCCGAGGCGTTGGAAAGCCCGGTTCCGCGACGTTCGGCGATATAGGCTCTGAGGTCGGAAGTTCCGAGCGATGTGAGCGCCACGGCATCCACGGCCCCGCCACGATGGCGGCCAAGAAATTCGATCAGGCGATGCGCGGTCGCGACATAGGCGCGGATGGTATGCTCTGAGCGGCGGCGGTCGCGGCGGAGATGATCGCTCCATTCGGCCGCCAAAAGGCGCGCGGGGTGATCGGACAGATCGACGGAGCTGTTCAGTTCAGAAGCCACCGCCCCATCATGCGCGAAAGGATCGCGCCGAGGAAGACCAGCAGTTCGGAACCGTGCCGGGTTTCGAAACCCTGCGGCTGGCGCTGGCCCAATGCGAGCAAACCGGAGGGCAGCGGCGCGGGATTATCGAGGCGGATCAGAGCCTCGGCGCGGATCAGGTCGGCGGCCGGACCGAACAGGGGATGGCCCCGCTCGCAACCGCGCAGGACGACGCCGTCGATATCGGCGATCGAACGCTCGATCAGCCGCGCATCGACGAACTGCATGCCTGAAAGATCGGCACGAAGCCCCCGCGTATCAGCCACCAGCGCGATCGAAACGGCATCGAGGCCAAGCAGATCGGGCCACAATTGTGTAACGATATGAATGAGATGATCGAGGCCTTCGGCATCGACCGCGGCAAGCACGGCGGCATGGATCGCGGATACCGCGCCGGAGTGACCGCGCGCGAAAGCGATGAGGTCCTGATTGGCCTCCTCGACCTCGGCGACGCGCTTGCGCAGCGACGCGACGGCTCTCGCTTCGAAATCGATCACCTTGCCCATGTGATCCGTTGTAACCCAGCTTGGTTAAAAGAACATGCGCTATCTCGACGACATGGCGCTGGCGCGATGCGCCCCGGCCCGATCGCTCTGGGCAACGAAATTTTTTGAGGCAAGGATGTCGGGCGCGGCCTACGCGCATCGTCCTAGCCACGAACCGACCAACAAGGAGATGCCCCATGACCGATCCCGCCCCCGCCCCTAAATATGAGCTGGTGCTCGACCGTCTGCTCGATGCGCCGCGCGAGAAACTCTACCGTTGCTGGACCGATCCCGAGCTGATGAAGCCATGGTTCTGTCCTCAACCATGGAGCGTCTCGCATGTCGAGATCGATGTGCGGCCCGGCGGATCGAACCTGATCGTGATGAACGGACCGAACGGCGAGGTGGTGCCTAATCGCGGCGTCTATCTGGAGGTGGTGCCTAACGAGAAGCTAGTGTTCACCGATGCGTTCACGAGCGCCTGGGCGCCATCGGAGAAGCCGTTCATGGTCGCGGAACTGACCTTCGCCGATGAGGGCGGAAAGACCCGGTATCGCGCGGTCGCGCGGCACTGGAGCGAAGAGGATATGAAGACCCATCAGGCCATGGGTTTCGAGGAAGGCTGGGGCATCGTCGCCACGCAGCTGGAAGCCTTCGCAAAGACCATCTGAGGAGACCCGCCATGAAAGTGATGGTTTTCGTCAAGGCCACCAAGGATTCCGAAGCGGGCATGTTGCCCGATCCCGAAATGCTGACGGCCATGGGCAAATTCAACGAGGAGCTGGCGGAAGCCGGGATCATCCTCATGGGCGATGGGCTCAAGCCCTCATCATACGGCGCACGCGTCCATTTCTCGGGCGAGGACCGGTTCGTCACCGACGGTCCGTTCGCCGAGACGAAGGAGCTGATCGCCGGCTTCTGGCTGTGGCAGGTTGCGTCGCTGGACGAGGCGATCGATTGGGCGAAACGCTGCCCCAATCCGCATGAGGAGGACTGCCATGTGGAGGTCCGTCCATTTTACGAGATGGAGGATTTCGCCGCGATTGCGACGCCCGAGCATGTCGCCCGGCGCGAGAAGCTGAACGCACAGCTGGGCAACCTCTAAATTGCCTCCGTTCGTGCTGAGCTTGTCGAAGCACCCCTTTCTTTTCTGAATTTGAGAAGAAGGAAAACCCTTCGACAAGCTCAGGGTGAACGGGGTTATGTGCTGGCAAGCCCTCATCCTTTCGCCTATCCCGCCGCCCATGACGGATCATGTGACGATCATTGGCGGCGGATTGGCGGGGTCCGAAGCGGCATGGCAACTTGCGCAGGCGGGAACCAAAGTCAGGCTGTTCGAGATGCGGGGAAGCGGGGAGATGACCCCTGCCCACCAGACCGACCAGCTTGCCGAGCTGGTCTGTTCCAACAGCTTCCGGTCGGATGATGCCGACAGCAATGCGGTCGGGCTGCTGCACGCCGAGATGCGGACGCTGGGATCGCTGATCCTGCGGGAGGCGGACATCCATCGCGTGCCGGCCGGATCGGCGCTGGCGGTTGATCGGGAAGGTTTTGCGGAGGGCGTGACCGCAGCAATTTCCAGTCATCCGCTGATTGAGATCGTGCGGGAACGCGTTGATGCGCTTCCCGAAAATGGTCCCGTTATCGTGGCGACGGGACCACTGACAGCGGGCGGTCTGGCGACCTCGATTGTGGAGAAGACGGGGAGCGAAGGTCTCGCCTTTTTCGATGCGATCGCGCCCATCGTGCATCGCGACAGCATAGATTTCGACGTCGCATGGTTCCAGTCGCGCTGGAACAAGGGGAGCGGCAGGGATTACATCAACTGCCCCCTCGACAAGGATCAGTACCAGGCCTTCCACCAAGGCCTGATCGATGGCGAGAAGGGCGAGTTCAAGGAGTGGGAGAAGGACACCCCCTATTTCGACGGCTGCATGCCGATCGAGGTGATGGCCGAGCGCGGACTCGATACGCTGCGGTACGGACCGATGAAGCCCGTCGGGCTGGATGATCCGCGCACGGGGCGCTGGCCGCATGCGGTGGTGCAGCTTCGGCAAGACAATGCGCTTGGCACGCTCTGGAACATCGTCGGCTTTCAGACCAAGCTGAAGCATGCCGAACAGGTACGGTTGTTCCGGACGATTCCGGGGCTTGAGAAAGCCGAGTTCGCGCGGCTGGGCGGGCTGCATCGCAACAGCTTCATCCGGTCGCCGGAGCTGCTGGACGGAACGCTGCGGCTCAAGCGCGCGCGGCATATCCGCTTTGCCGGGCAGATCACGGGATGCGAAGGCTATGTCGAGTCTGCCGCCGTCGGGCTGCTGGCCGGGCGCTTCCTCTCCGCCGAGCTGGCGGGCGATACGCCCTCCCCGCCCCCGTCCGAAACGGCGCTGGGCGCGTTGCTAGGGCATATTACCGGCGGCGCTGATGCCGAGACCTATCAGCCGATGAACGTCAATTTCGGGCTGTTCCCGCCGATCACCGACAAGATGCGCAAGGCGGATCGCAAGCTTGCCTATACCAGCCGCGCGAGGGAAGCGCTTGCCGGCTGGATGTCGTGATTTTTCAGGCCGTAGCCAGAACGGGCCTGACCTTAGGTTCGCCCCGCAAACGCCCGCCGCTCAGCAGTTTCGCGGCATTGGGGGCGACCTCGACCAGGAAGCGGCCGAGGACGACCGTCGCAACCAGTACGAGCGCAGGCTGGGTCAACAGGAAAAGCGGATAACCCGGTGAACCCAGCGGTCCCGTAAAGAAGCGACCGATCGTCTGCCCGCCAAGCCAGATCATGATCATGTGGGAGCAGCACAGGAGAACCGAATAGGGCTCGA
>CAYLIK010000064.1:0-16229 GCA_964383565.1 uncultured Sphingomonadaceae bacterium | reverse complement strand
CGCGCGGCGGCCGTCCTGCCTTCTCGGCGAGCACCAGATCGCCTGCCTCGGCGCCACCGGCGTCCGACACCTGCATGTCGCGACGCTCGCGCTTGTCGACCGGCTTGAGCCAGAGCCTGTCGCCCTCCTTGTGGAGCACGCCCAGCATCAGCTCGGACCCGCGCGCGAGCTTTTTCATCGGATGGGCGACCATACCCCTGCCCGCCTCCTCGGTGCGCGCGAGTATGCGATCGCCGATCGCGAGCGCTGTCCCCTTGCGTCCCTCGATCACCCGCAAGCGCGGCGATGGTCCCTCGCCGTGCCAGCTTTCGGGGGTGGCAAACGGCTTGCCGTCATCGCCAATCTCGATGATCCGTAGCACCGTAACCTTCGGCACGCCGCCCATCTTGTGAAAGGATCGGCCCGGTGCGCTGTCGATCAGCCCTTCATCGGCCATGTCCTTGAGCAACGCCTTGAGCGCGATCTTTTCCGCCCCATGCAGCCCGAAGGCGCGTGCAATCTCCCGCTTGCCAGCCGGTGTCTGGCTTTCGGTGATGAAGTCGAGAATCTGCTGGCGGCTCGGCATGCCAGGCAATGGACGGCGGGACATTCCCGCCATGTAGGAAATCTCAGGCGGCGACGCGAGCCTTATCGCTGCTCCGCCTGCGCAAATCCGCAACGCACCGCTGCGCCGTTTGCCCGTCCCACAATGCCGGACGCTTGCGCGCGCTACGCGGTTCGGCAAGAGCCGCTGCCAGCGTCTCGACCAGTCTGTCGGCCTTCACCAGCCGGCTGGTGCCCTCGCTGATGGTTATCGGCCGCTCGGTATTGTCGCGCAGCGTCAGGCATGGAATGCCGAGATAGGTAGTCTCCTCCTGGATTCCGCCCGAATCGGTGATGATCGCCGCCGCGTCGCTAACCAGCGCCATGAATCGGATATAAGGGGCCGGCCCGACCAACTTGAGCCCTGCCCTCTCAAGCCTCGCCAGCAATCCTGCCGCTTCCAGCCGCTGCCGCGTGCGCGGATGGACCGGGAAGACGAGCGGCAACTGCCGCTGCGCGATTTCCAGCGCGTCCACCAATTGCGCAAGCTTGACCGGATCATCGACATTGGAGGGGCGGTGCAACGTCACCACGCCATAGCCACCCGCCGTCAACCCAAGCTCATTCGGCCACCCACAGCCTTCGATCGCCGGCCGGACCAACTCATAGCTGTCCATCATGATGTTGCCGACCCGCGTCACCCGCTCAGCCGGGATGCCCTCGCGCGCCAGATTTTCGTCGGCATCAGGCGACGGTGTCCACAGCACGTCGGCGATGACATCCGTGACGAGCCGGTTGATCTCCTCTGGCATGTCGCGATCCCCGCTGCGCAATCCCGCCTCGAGATGAATTGTCGGAATCCGCAGCTTGGCGCCGACCATCGCGCAGGCAGCGGTCGAGTTCACATCGCCGACCACGATCAGCCAGTCGGGACGCTCCGCCAGCACCACCTTTTCATAAGCGATCATCACGCTGCCGGTCTGCTCGGCATGGCTTCCCGACCCTACGCCGAGATGATGATCGGGTGCCGGCAGGCCCAGATCAGCGAAGATATCGTCGGACATCGCCGCATCATAATGCTGGCCGGTATGCACGATCACCGGCGCGAAATCCGGGGCTGCGCTGAGCGCATGCCAAAGCGGCGCGATCTTCATGAAGTTGGGGCGCGCGGCGGCGATGAGATGAATTCGGGCAGGGTGCGACATAAATTCCATCTGGTTCAGGCGAGCTTTGCCATATCAGCATAAACTTTCCGCAAAGTTGCGCTGTTGTCTTTCGGCGCGCGTCTGTGCAAGGCCGGTCGGCGATAGAACATGGAGAAAGCATGTCCACCAAGACTCCCTTCATCGTCGGCATCGGCGGCGCGCACAATGTCGGCTCGTCGACTGAACAAGCGCTGATCGTCGCGCTCAAGGCGGCCGAGAAGGCCGGCGCCCGCACTCAGCTGTTCGACGGCGCTACCTTGCTCAAGCTGCCGCATTATCTGGCTCCGGGCACGGCGGAGTCGGCTGATGGCAAAGAGCTGGTGGCCGCGATCCGCGCCGCAGACGGTGTGATCATCGCCAGCCCCGGCTACCATGGTAGCATTTCCGGTCTGGTGAAGAACGCCATCGATTATATCGAGGAAACGTCGAAGGATGCGCGGGTTTATCTCGACGGTGTCCCCGTTGGGCTGATCGCCACCGCTTATGGCTGGCAGGCGACGGGGACCACCCTCGCGACCTTGCGCTCGATCGTCCATGCCCTGCGCGGCTGGCCGACTCCGCTTGGCGCCGCAATCAACAGCTCCGGCGGCATTTTCAAGGATGGGGTCTGCACCGACGAGGGCGCCTCGCGGCAGCTCGAACTGGTCGGCAAGCAGGTCCACGAATTCGCCCGCATCCGCCTCACAGATCCGGAAGTGACCGACACCGGCGAGAGCGAAGGCAAGTAAGCTTCAGGCGCAACCCTCGTCCGGACAGCGCTCGCCAAGCTCCACCTGAAGCGTGGCATGACCAATCCCATATTCATGCTCGACCAGATGGGCCGCCTCGGCAAGGAACGCATCGCCGGGATGGCCGCCGGGCATGACGAGATGCGCGGTGAGCGCAGAGGCGGTTGTGCTCGTCGGCCAGATATGCAGATGATGCACGGCTGACACGCCGGCCATTCCGGCGAGCGTTCGGGTGACGGCTTCCGGATCGATGGCCGCTGGCACCGCATTGAGCGCGAGCCCAAGCGAATCGCGAAACAGTCCCCATGTTCCGGCCATGATAACGACGACGACGATCAGGCTCGTCACCGGATCAATCCATTCGAGACTCGTGAAAAGGACCAGTACGCCGGCCACCACCACGCCCGCCGAGACCAGCGCATCAGCGACCATATGCAGGAAGGCACCCTTGATATTGAGGTCGCCCTTGCGGCCGTTCACGAAAAGCAGCGCCGTCGCGCCGTTGATCAAAATACCGATCGCCGCCACCACGATCATCGTTTCGCCCATCACCTCGGGCGGATCGCTCATCCGGCGGATCGCTTCCCAGCCGATCGCGCCACATGCCACCAGCAGCAGGATCGCATTGCCAAGCGCCGCGAGGATAGATGATCCCTGCAGGCCATAAGTGAAGCGTCGCGTCGGCGGACGCTGAGACAGGATATGCGCCGCCCAGGCAAGCGCGAGGCCAAGCACGTCCGAAAGATTATGCCCGGCGTCGGCCAGCAGCGCCATCGAGTTGCCGACGAACCCGGCCGCCGCCTCCACCGCCACGAAAACGAGGTTGAGCGCGATACCGATACCGAATGCCCGGCCAAAATCCATCTTGCCCGGCACACCATGATGATGGCGGTGATGGTCGTCATGATGCGCATGGGCGTGAGCGGCGGTCATAGCGCCAATCTAGCGATGCCCGCTTGCGCCAGAACCCGCTTTGCCTGCTTCAGGTGCGGGATATCGATCATCTTGCCGTCGAGCCCGACCGTCCCGGCATCGGGATTAGCCTCGAATGCCGCCAGCACACGCTCGGCATGGCTGATCTCTTCGGCGGAAGGCGAGAAGCATTCGTTGATGATCGCTACCTGTGCCGGATGGATCGCCAGCCGCCCGGTAAAGCCTTCGGATCGCGCCGCCCGACAGCTTGCCCGCAAACCCTCCTCATTACGGAAATCGACATAGAGCGTGTCGATAGCCTGCACCCCGGCGGCATGCGCCGCGAGCAACGAGAGCGAACGCGCCAGCTTGTAGGCCGGCGCCCACTCGCCGCTCGCATCGAGATTGGTGCTGGCGCCGATCGCCGCGCTTAAATCCTCCGCACCCCAGGTGATCGCTGTCAGACGCGCCAGCTTTGCGTCAGCATAATCGCCCAGCTTGAACACCGCCCCCGGGGTTTCCGAAGCGACGGGAACGATTCCGATAGATCCCGGCTCCAGCCCAGTCCGGACCTCCAGCGCATCCAGATAATGCGAGAGTTGCAATACATCAGCCGGACCTTCGGGTTTCGGCAGCATTATCCCATCCGGAGCCGATCCAACAAGGGCCGCAAGATCCGTCAGCGCCAGGTCGGTATCAAGCGGATTAATCCGCACCCAGATCTGATAGCTTCGGCTGGCTCTAGGCCGCTCTGACAAGAACGCGGCCGCCAGCTTCCGCGCGTTCGGCTTGTTGGCTGGCGCGACCGAATCCTCGAGATCAAGGATGATCGCATCAGCGCCCGACTCATCCGCCTTGCCTAGCTTCTTCTCGCTGTCGGCCGGAATAAACAGGAAGGAACGGATGATCTTCATGATGCTCAGAATGGCAGCTTGAAGCCGGGCGGAAGCGGGAGGCCAGCGGTCATCTTGCTCATCTCTGCGTTCGATGCGGCGTCAGCCTTGCCCCGCGCATCGTTGAACGCCGCGATGATCAAATCCTCCAGCATCTGCTTCTCGGACGGATTGAGCAGCGAGTCATCGATCTCGACACCGATGACGCGGCCCTTGGCGCTGGCCCGGACCTTGACCAGGCCACCACCCGCCGCACCTTCGACCTCGATCTTGTCGAGCCCATCCTGCGCTTTCTGCAATTCGGCCTGAACATTGCCGGCCATCTTGATGATGTCATCGATACTTTTCATGGAAGAACTCTCCAATTCTCATCAATGCCCGTTTCTGGCAGCAACAGGGCTCCAGGAAAAGCTTCCAGAGCTGCCTTCACGATCGGGATTTCCTCAACCTTGGCACGCAGCTGCTCCTCAGCAATTTTCTGTTGATCGAACAGGCTGGGATCTGACGGGCCATCGTCAAGCAGGACGCTCCACGATTGGCGGGTGGCCTCCTTTAGGGCCAAGCTTATCTTGCGAACCAAATCGAGATCAGCCGATGGCTTGAGCTGCTTTAAAGCCAGTTCCGGTGGGGCGTACCTTACAAGACCAAATCTATTGATCAGATCCTGTGCTACGCCGTTTTGGCCGTTTTCTTCAAGAAACCGAACTAAATCTCTGAAATTCAACGGTAATGATAGAAGAGGTTCTTGTTCCTCGGATGGGGTTGCCGGGGCCGCAACAGAGGGCGGGACCGTTTCACCACTTGCGAGTTTCCGCGCCAGTTCGCCCGGATCGGGCAAACTCGCGGCATGGACGATCCGCAACAGCGCCATCTCGGCGGCTTCGAGCGGCATCGGGGCGGTCGTCACCTCACCATGGCCCTTGAGCAGCAATTGCCACATCCGGTGCAGTGGCGCAAAACCGAGCCCGCCCGCCCAGTCGGCGAACGCCTCGCGTTCCTCAGCCGAAAGCGCGCTATCCTGATGGCTGCCAACCTTGGCGCGGGTGACGCCATGACACGTTTCGAGCAACCCCCGAAATACCGCCACGGGATCGACACCAAGATCATATTGCCCGCGCAATGCCGTCAGCGCCGCTGGCCCATCGCCTGCCAGCAGATGCCCGAACAGCGTCCGGATCGCGCCGCGATCGGAAAGGCCAAGCATCTCGCGCACCTGGGCTGCGCTCACATTGCCATGTGCGTGCGCAATCGCCTGGTCGAGGATCGATAGTCCGTCGCGCACTGATCCTTCCGCGGCCCGCGCGATCAGCGCCAGCGCCTCGGGCTCCGCCTCCACGGCCTCGGCCTTCACCACCGCCCCGAAATGCTCGCCCAGCAGTTCAGCCTGAATGCGGCGCAGGTCAAAACGCTGGCAGCGCGACAGCACCGTCACCGGCACCTTCTGCACTTCGGTGGTCGCGAACAGGAATTTCACATGCGCCGGCGGCTCCTCCAACGTCTTCAACAGCGCGTTGAACGCGTTCTTTGAGAGCATGTGCACTTCGTCGATGATGTAGATCTTGTACCGCGCCGAGACCGCCGCATAGCGCACCGCCTCGATGATCTCACGGATGTCGTCGACACCGGTATGGCTGGCGGCGTCCATCTCGACCACGTCGATATGCCGCCCCTCGGCGATCGCGACGCAAGGTTCGCACGCGCCGCACGGATCAATCGTCGGCCCGCCCTGCCCGTCCGGTCCGATGCAATTCAGCGCCTTGGCGATCAGCCGCGCGGTCGAGGTCTTGCCCACCCCGCGCACGCCGGTCAGCAGGAAGGCATGCGCGATACGGTCGCGCCGGATCGCATTGCCCAGCGTCGTCACCATGGCGTCCTGTCCGATCAGCTCACTGAAGCGCTGCGGACGATATTTGCGCGCGAGAACGCGATAGGGCGCGGGGGAATCGGACATGGTTCAGCTTCTAGAGACTTGGGCGGATGGATGCATCAGGCGATTCCCAGCGCCGCCTCTACCCGTCCTATCCAGCTGGTGACCTGTGGATAAGCGGCAAGATCGAAGCCGCCCTCATCTGCAACCCGCGTATAGGCGACAAGCGCGATGTCCGCGAGCGACAGGCTATCCCCCACCAGAAACGATCGTCCATCGAGCGCCTTATCAAGCAATGCCAGCGCCGCCTCTCCACGCTCGACGATCTTCGCCTCGCGCTCATCCGCCCGCTTGCCTAGATAGCGCATCTGGAACCGCGCCACTGCCACATAGGGCTCGTGGCTATATTGCTCCCAGAACAGCCATTCGAACATCTTGGCGCGCTCGAACAAATCATTCGGAATCAGCGCGGATCCCTCGGCAAGGTACAGGATAATCGCGTTGGACTGGGCAAGCGCGCGCCCATCCTCCCCAACGATCAGCGGCACCTGCCCCGCCGGGTTCATCGCCAGATATTCGGGCGTCCTGCTCTCGCCCTTCAATATGTCGGTCTCGATCCATCGATAGGCGATACCCAGATGGTCCGCAGTCCATTTGACCTTGAGGCAGTTGCCAGAGATGGAATCACCGTAAATGCGCAACATGGCTGACCACTAATCGCCCATGCCGCCACGGTCGAGCGCGGCATTTGAAGCCCATTGAGAATTGTCTGGCCAAGGCATAGTTTCGGCGGCGCATCAGGCCCGGGAATTTTTCGCCGATAATAGGCTGATGGGAGGCCGCTACGATGTTCTTCCAACAGATGGCGGTGCCGGTCCTACAAACCGATGGTGGGCCCGGAGGGACTCGAACCCCCAACCTAACCGTTATGAGCGGTCAGCTCTAACCATTGAGCTACAGGCCCGATACCGGGTGCAGCGCCGCGATAGCGGAGCAGACGCCCGGCTTGCAAGCATCAGATCGACCGACCCCGGTCAGCGGCGGCGATCAGTTCGATCGGGCTGGCGTTGGCGATGCCGTGCCGGGCGAAGAAATCCAGCACCCCGTGCCACCAGTTCCAGAAAAGTCTCAGTTCGGCGGCATCGCGTACATAGGGCGTGTTGCCGGGGCGCAGGGATGGCGAGTGGAAGGAGAGGCTGAACAGCCCCATACCTTCCCCCACCAATATTTCGAGCGCGGCGAGCACATCGCGCAGCGGCATGCCCTCAGGGGTCAGCGCGACACGCTGAAGCAGCCCTGCGCGCGCAAGCAATCCGCGTGCAAGCGGCAGCCCAGCGCTCCTCGGGAACAGCGCCGCGCCATGATGTCGTAGCGCGCCGGTATAGGCCGCCGTCAAAGGCAGTTCGAGCAGGCGCTGCCCGCCATCGACCCACCACGGCCAGTTCGGATAAGCGCTGAAATCCGGGCCACCATCGCTTCGATAGTCGAACAGCGAACGGATCGACACATCGAGCCGGTAGCCCTGATCGATCAGCAGGCGCGCGCTATTGGGGCCGACACCGTAGCGCCCTGCCCTATACACTTGCGGGCGCACGCCGATGGCCGTCATGATTCGCTCGCTGAGAACCGCCAGCTTAGCGCGTTCCTGAGCCTCCGGCAGGTTGCCGACGAAGCTGTTGGCGTTTGACATCACCTCGTCGAGCGGCGGATTTACCCAGGGGTGGAGCTGGGCGCCGACAACCGCGTTGCCGTCCGCGACAAAGCTGGCGAGGACCGCCGCGCTCGCCGGATTATTGGCGATCGGATAATCCACCAAATAGGTAGGCATGACCCCTAAGCTGGTAAGGCGCGCGTGCGCGTCCGGCAGCATGGCAATCGCGGTGACCGCATCGGCTTCCCTGCTGCGCGGCGCGGCCCAGTCGAACTCCTCCTCGGTATCCACGAACAAAAGGAAGCGGCGTCCGAAATCGTCGGGGAGGAGCGCTCGCCGGTCAGACGCAGGCGGGCGATCGAGCCGCCCCCGTTCATCAAATGACCCGGCGGGCTGCGCATCCGTCGCTGGCAGAAATCCTATCCCTTGCCGGTGCGCGCGGAAATCTTGCGCAAGGGCAGCCGCAATATCAGCTTATCGGCCTGGATGTCGAGCGCGCCCCCGCAGGCGGCGGCAATGTTGCGCACCAGCCTCAACGCGAAGCCCAGGCCGAGCACCGGTGCGTCGGGCCAGTCGCCGTCAGGATTATAGCCCGGATCGAGCAGCGTGCGCTCGTCGCGGCCTTCGAGCATGGCGGGCCGTGCGATTTCCAGGTTCATCCGGTCGCGGCTGTCGGGATCGTGGGCAAGATCGATCGCCACGGTCTCACCGCGCTGCGCGATCGCCAGCGTCGCGGCCAGCAGCCGCCCGAACATGCGCTCGACCGCCACCGGATCGACTGCGACCAATCCAAGGCCGGTGGTGATCCTGAGCTTCAGATGGAAGCCGCGTTCATCGGCCATCCCCTGATATTCGTTGTGCAACCGCTCGAGCAGCTGCGCCGGATCGATCGATTCGAGCGACTTCGCGTTCGGATCGAGCCGGGCCGTCAGATCGAGATCCTCCAGCGCCTCAAGCAATCGCCTGCCCTGGCTGATGATGTCGGTGGCCTTGGCGCGGTAATTGGTCGATGCGGGGCCGAGGAACTGTCCCTCGATCATCTCGGAGAAACCGATGATGGCATTGAGCGGGGTGCGCAGCTCGTGAACGAGCTGACGCAGCGATTCCGCGTCGCCCCCCGCGAACGCCCCGGCCCCCGCGACCGGCATCGCGACCTCGTCGACGCGCGGGCGGCGCGCGGTGCCGCGATAGCCACTGAAACGTCCATCGACCTGATCGAACAGCGGCACCGCCGAAATTCGCCACTCGCCCGCCAGCGGTCCGTCGCCGCTGAGCGTTAGCCGGGCATCGCGGAAGGGCGCGCGCTGGCGGAACGCGCCTGCAACAGAACCATCGACGCCATTGCCATTGTCGGCGGCCGCGACAGCGATCGTTTCTCCGATCAGAGGGCCACGCGATGCGCCGGCCACCCACTTGATCACGCCGTCAGCGGCGGTCTCGAAGCGGAAGCCCTTCTCGTTCATCATATGCGCGAAGCGATCGTCGTCGATCTGCGGCGCGTCTGCCGGGCGAACGAAATCATGGCTTTGATACGCTTCAATGCGGGCCATCAGATCGCGGATTTGCTCGCCCCCGTCCATGTTTGCGGCAAGCGACGGAGCATCAGGTGCCGGAATGGCTTCGGCAGCCTTCTCAAGCTCCTCGAAAGCAAACTGGAACTCACTGTCTTCCGTTTCAGCGTCGGGATCCTCGGCCACCAGCTCGAACGGTTCGGATCCCTCGAAGACAGGATCGGCGACCGGCACATCATCCTCGATGCTCTGCTCTACATCGTAGCGATACATCTCTGCGACAATGGCCGGGTCCTTGTCGTTGGCGGCGCGATCAGGGATGCCGGGGATGACGAGATCGCTTGGTCCGAAGCTTTCGAGTGCGCGGATTACATCCTTGGGGAGATCGCGGCGGTGCCGCATCAGCGCTCGCGCGGTGGGCGTCATAGTGGGCAGCAATGCAAACCACTGTTCAGCACTGAACTGCGCCGCCGCAATCAGCGGGGAAATCACCGAGGCTGGCTCATCCGCGAACAACGCGATCGTCGCGGGGCTGACCGATCGGCCAACAAACGCACGCGCGGTTTCGTAACGGATGGCGGAGGGCACGGTGACACGCAGATAGGCGATGATGTCCAGCGCACGTCCGCTCAACACGTCGTCTTCCTGGAAGCGATCCTGCGCGAGCAGATCGACGAGTTGGCGCCACAGAGCGATGCGCGCGTCATCGCTATCCTCTGGCTGTGCCAACAAAGTCGTCAGCATATCGTCGAAACGCAAATCGGCCTCCGCTCGGCGACCGCCCGACTCGTGCGCATGGGTGCCTAAGACTGTGCTAACGTTTATGCGGCGCTGCGGAAAGGTCCTATTCCGGCACGTTGCAATCTGGGACAATTGTCAACCCGCGTAATAATATTATAGGCAGATGCGACAAGAAGAAATTTTCTGGCGGATGTCTCATGGATGCGATTGATCGAAAAATATTGGCAATTCTCCAGATGAACGGGCGCATCACCAATGTTGAACTGGCGGAGCGGGTGGGCCTGACCGCCCCCCCCTGCCTGCGTCGCGTGCACCATCTTGAAAAAGCGGGATATATCACGGGCTATTATGCCCAGCTTGCCGCAGAGGAGCTAGGCTACGGCATCGTCGTGTTCGCCCTCGTCAGTCTAAAGAGCCAGGCAGAGGAGGATTTACGCGCCTTCGAGGATCATGTGGCGACCCTGCCGGAGGTGCGCGAATGCCACATGCTGAACGGAGAAATCGACTTCATTCTGAAGATCGTGGCGCACGACCTTCAGGGGTTCCAGAGTTTCCTGACATCCAAGCTCACGCCCGCACCCAATTTGGCAGGCGTGAAGACCTCATTGACGATCCGCACCTCAAAAGATCTCCCCGGCATCCCGATCGACGCCTGAGCGCCGACCGGGAGGAGGGTTTCAGCTTCAGGCGGCTGGCGGACGATCGATCAGGAGCACCCAATATTGCGCGAGGTCAGCGCGCGGGCCTGTCACCGTTGCGAACAGTTGCTTGGCGGCATCCTTCTGCCCCGACTTGAACAGTGCCGCGCCCTTCCGGAGCTTGATCGTATTGGCGTCAACGCCCCCAAGGCTCTCCGCCTTGGTGTACATCTCAATGGCTGAAGCATAGTCGCCATAGCTGGCGTATGCGTCGGCAATACCCAGTGCGGCGCGGCCATTGGCAGCGCTCTTCTTGAGCGATGCCTTGTCGGCCGCGATCTTGCCCGCCGCGATGCCGGCCATTTCCTTGATCGACTGGCTCTTGGCGGTGTTAAGCGCACCAGCCGCGACCCCCTCATCGACCACGCCCTTGGCTTCACCGGGGAACTTCAGATAGGTTGCTTCCGCCAGCTCGGCATAATCACGCTCGCCCTTGAGCGCACCGGCAGCACGCTGCAGACGCATGAGATCAAGGTTTGCCTCGGCGTCCATCGGGTGCAGATCGCGGTAGATAATCAGCGAATCGCGCCAGTTGGTCTTGTCCGGATAATTTTTGAGCCACGACCGGCTGAGCTTTGCGACGGGATCGGCGAGTTTCGCTTCCATTCCCATCGCTATGCCACGTCCGTACCACTCCTTGGGGATCGGCTGGCCACTTGCATCGCCCGCATCCGCGGCGCGCTGAATCAGGGCGACAGCCTCGGCCGGCTTCCGGTTCTTGTACTTGGCTTCAGCCAACAGCGCGAGAATGTCCTTGTTGGAAGCATCGCGCTGTACTGCCTGATCGAGCGCCTGCTCGGCTTTGGCGAAATCATTGGCCTGATAGGAGAGCTGGCCAAGCGCCGTGTAGAACTGGCCCTGATTCTCCACAGGCACCTTGCCGCTCTGCAGCATGCCGTCGATCGCTTCGGCCTGGGATTTGGGGTTATTTTGCAGCCGAGCGACATCATATTGCTGGCTGAATACGACATAGCGGTCGTCATCGCTCTGTGCAGCCGCCTTGGCTTCGGCCACCTTGGCCGCCGCAGTGGCGGCGTCATTGGCCTTCACGGCCGCTTGCGCTTCGCCGATCGCCTTGCGCACCGGATCGCTCAGCTTGAGCGTAGGCGCCTTGCTCTTCTTCTGAGCAATCGCAGCCTGCGGCGTGAGGACCACGCCGGTCGTCGCGCAGAGCGCCAACGCCAAGGCAAGAGTTGTGACGGATATTCTTTTCATTGCATCAGGCCTCCTTCGGGGGGTCGGCGAACAGCCGGATTGGGCGGTGCCTACCGGCTTGCCGGATCGGTTACAAGATGAACGCCTCATCAGTTCCATCGCCGATTTCGTGTGAACGGCTGTTGAACTGCTGAACGCCGCCAAGGTTTCCGCTTTGTCGCAATGCCGGTGCGGGATATGGAGCCGGCATGATCGCCGTCCTCTCTCCCGCCAAATCACTGGACTATCAACGCGCCATTCCGGAGGTCGCCGCAACACGCCCCCGCTTTGGCGAAGAGGCCGATCAGCTCGCTCATGCCGCAGCGAAGCTTGGCGCTCGCAAGCTGGGCAAGATGATGCACATCTCGGAGAAACTCGCGAAGCTTAATGCCGAGCGTTACCGCGACTTCGACGAAGCGCCCGAGCGCCCCGCCCTGTTCGCGTTCAACGGGGACGTCTATATCGGGTTCGAAGCATCGAGCCTTGACGAGCCGGCGATCGCCTTCGCGCAGGATCATGTGCGGATTCTGTCGGGCCTCTATGGGCTGTTGCGGCCTCTGGACACGATCAAGCCCTACAGGCTCGAAATGGGCACCCGGTGGGCGCCGGGACGAAAGAAGACGCTCTACGATCATTGGGGCACGCGGATCGGCGATGCGCTCGCTCACGAACTGGCCAGTGAAGGCAGCGGCACGATCATCAATCTCGCCAGCAAGGAATATTGGCGCGCGGTCGAAAACAGTCGGCCCGAAGGCGCGCGGATCATCACGATCGACTTCCGCGAGAACGGCCCCAACGGACCGTTTTTCAATAGCTTCGGGGCGAAGCGCGCACGCGGCATGATGGCCCGCTGGATCTGCGAGCACCGCATCACCGATCCCGAGCATCTCAAGGGTTTCGACAGCGACGGCTACCGGTTCGAGCCCAAGGATTCGGACACGGATAGCTGGCGCTTCATGCGGGGCACGGAACAGCCCTGACGCGCTATCGTTGAGCCTCCACATGGAGGCTTCAATGCTGGAATTCACGACGAACCAATGGATCATAATCGGCTTGGTGCTGGTGCTGGGCTGGCTGCTGGGCCTCGCGTCGAGATCCGGTGGCGGGCGATGGAAACGCGCTTATCATGAGGAACGTGACGCGCATGCCGCCTATCGGCGGGAAAGCGATGCGCGCATTGAAGCCTCAAACGCGCGGATTGGCGAACTCGACCGCAATGCCCCGCTGATCGGCGCGGGCACGGCGGCGGCCGTCGGCGCGGCGGCGCGTGGCAAGCGTGATGATCTCTCGATGATCCGTGGGATCGACAACAGCCTCGAAACCCGGCTCAACGAATGCGGGATCCACAGCTTCCGCGATATCGCGCGGCTTGGCCGGGACGATCAGGCCAAACTTGAAGGCCGGCTCGGACTAGCCCCCGGCCGCATCGATGATGAAGCCTGGCGGGATCAGGCATCGATGCTGGCCAAGGGCCATCTCGAGGAACATCACGCGGCGTTCGGCTGAACGCGCGAGGATGTCAGCAGGTGATGGTGCGAAGCGTCCTGGTCCGCCGGCGGCTTGCAGCGCCGACCATGCCGAAGCCGACGATGGTCAGCGCCCACACCGACGGCTCAGGCACGGCAACGAGCTTGGCGCCGCCAAGATTCCACGTCACATCGAAGCCAGGTGTTTTGGACGTGTTAGCGTAAAGCGAGTTGCCTGAGCGGATTTCTCCAGAGCCAAGGTTGAAGACCGGAAGGCTATCGCTCTCGCTGCGCACAAGGAAACCGACCGGCGTCCCGACACCACTCGCCAGCAATGGTACAAATGGCGCTTGCAGCGGATTATCGAGCGGGTCGAAATCATATGGCAGGCCATCAAGAAACTCATCGACGGACGCCCATGTCAGATCGTTGAGCTTGACGTTCCAGAACTGATCGCCCGAGGTTGGCAGGCCATAGAAGGTCGCGAACTGGCCGGAGCCATTGTCGAAGATGCGGCTATCGTCGAACCGCGCCGTCATCTTGACGGTGTCGCCGACCGCGATGTTGGGATCGGAACCCGGATTGACCTGCGACGTGACGGTGCCTGTCAGCTCCATCAAATAGGTCGCAGCATGTCCCGCTGCCGAGGTTGTCGCCAAAAGCACGGCGAGCGCGATTTTACGCACCACTCCCATTCCCCTTTTTAGTCCCCACTGGAATGGGAGGACGTTAACAATAGTTAACGAATTCGCCAATGCCTTTTCGGCGGTTTTTTAACGCTTCATCGCAGCCTGGGCAGCAGCTAGTCGCGCAATTGGCACGCGATATGGCGATGCGCTGACATAATCGAGCCCAATGGTCTCGCAAAAGGCGATCGATGCAGGGTCGCCGCCATGCTCTCCGCATATACCCAATTTGATATCCGGACGGGTCTTGCGGCCCCGTTCGGCGGCAATCTGGATCAGCTCGCCGACGCCTTCGATGTCCAGGCTGACGAACGGATCCTTGGCGTAGATGCCCTTGTCGACATAGGTGCCGAGGAAGCGGCCGGCATCGTCGCGGCTGACGCCAAGCGCGGTCTGCGTCAGATCGTTGGTGCCAAAGGAGAAGAAAGCGCCGACCTCCGCAATCTCTCCCGCCTTGAGCGCGGCGCGCGGCAGCTCGATCATCGTGCCGACGAGATATTCGACCGTGCGGCCCTTCTCGGCGAAGACGGCGGCGGCGGTCTTGTCGATCAGGTCCTTCATCAGCTCCAGCTCACGCCGGGTGGCGACGAGCGGGACCATCACCTCCGGGATCGGCGCGGCGCCCGTCTTCAGCGCGACATCGACCGCGGCCTCGAAGATGGCGCGAGCCTGCATCTCATAGATTTCTGGATAGGTGACGCCGAGGCGGCAGCCGCGATGGCCCAGCATCGGGTTGAATTCGTGCAGTTCGGACGCGCGACGCTTCAGCGCCTCGATGCCGACACCCGCTGCGGCCGCTACTTCGGCAAATTCGGATTCCTCATGCGGCAGGAACTCGTGCAACGGCGGATCAAGCAGGCGGATCGTCACGGGCAGTCCGACCATGATTTCGAAGATCTCGGCAAAGTCCGCGCGCTGCTCGGGGAGCAGCTTGTCGAGCGCGACGCGGCGGCCCTTCTCATCCTCGGCCAGGATCATCTGGCGGACGGCGGTGATGCGCGCCGCATCGAAGAACATATGCTCGGTGCGGCACAGGCCGACGCCCTCAGCGCCAAAGGTGCGCGCGACGCGGCAATCATTGGGGGTCTCGGCATTGGTGCGGACCCTGAGGCGGCGGACGCCATCGGCCCATTCCATCAGCACGCCGAAATCGCCGGCCAGCTCAGGCTCGACGGTCGCGACTTCGCCAAGCATCACTTCGCCGGTCGACCCATCGATAGTGATGATGTCGCCTTCCTTGACCTCGCGCCCACCGACCCGGAACTGACGCGCCTTGGCATCGATCGCGAGACTGCCGACGCCGGACACGCAGGGACGGCCCATGCCGCGCGCCACCACGGCGGCGTGGCTGGTCATGCCGCCGCGCGCCGTCAGGATGCCCTTTGCGGCATGCATGCCGTGAATGTCCTCGGGGCTGGTCTCAATACGGACGAGGATGACCGCGTCGCCAAGCTCGGTGCGCTTTTCGGCTGTGTCGCTGTCGAAAACCACGATGCCGCTGGCCGCGCCGGGCGATGCGGGCAGGCCCTTGGCGATCACATCGCGCGGCGCCTTTGGATCAAGGGTCGGATGGAGCAGCTGGTCGAGCGCTGCCGGATCGACGCGTTCGACCGCTTCCTCGCGCGTAATCAGACCCTCATTGGCCATATCGACCGCGATCTTGAGCGCGGCCTTGGCGGTGCGCTTGCCCGAACGGGTCTGCAACATCCAGAGTTTGCCGCGCTCGACGGTGAACTCGATGTCCTGCATGTCGCGATAATGGCGCTCAAGCAGATCGAACACGCCGGCCAGCTCGGTATAGGTTTCCGGCATCGCCTCTTCCATCGAGGCGGGCTTGGCGCCGGCGGTCTCGCGGGCGGCCTTCGTCAGATATTGCGGCGTGCGGATGCCGGCGACGACATCCTCACCCTGCGCGTTGATCAGGAACTCGCCATAATAAGCATTGTCGCCCTTTGACGGATCGCGGGTGAAAGCGACGCCGGTCGCCGAGGTGTCGCCCATATTGCCGAACACCATTGCCTGGACGTTGACGGCCGTGCCCCATTCACCGGGGATATCGTTGAGACGGCGATAGACCTTGGCGCGCTCTGACTGCCACGAACCGAACACCGCGCCGACCGCGCCCCAGAGCTGTTCATGCACGTCCTGCGGGAAC
>CAYLIK010000063.1:0-16364 GCA_964383565.1 uncultured Sphingomonadaceae bacterium | reverse complement strand
GCTCGATATCCAGTCCCAGCCCGCTCCATTGCTGACTGGAACCCACCACCACGCCTGCCCAGCCTGCGCCGTGGGTGATGGAGCCAACGACGCCGCGCGGCCACTGCGGCGCGCGGTCTTCACCCACTGGCGGCACGAATGCAGTGCCGGTCAGGCCTCGCAGGGCCTCCCTAGCGCACAAGCGTCCAGCGAGAAACTCTGCCTGCCGCTTGCTGACGCCTTTCTGTGCGGGAATCTCCCAGCGACTAAAATCCTCGGGATCGAGCAATGCCGGGTCGAAGCGTGTGCTCATCAGGCTGACACCCGCCAAGGCTTGCGGTAGCTTCCTGCAATGCCTCCGTGCCGCGCCCGAGGATCGCCACGCGGACGCCACGGCTGACCAGCGCATGCCCGATGGCGAGCCCGATATTGCGCGATCCACCGGTTATGACGACGACCTTGCTGTCCTCACGCATACTCATGCGGGTACTCCGATCACCTTGGTTTCCAGAAATTCCTCGAAGCCTTCCGCGCCCATTTCGCGCCCGTTTCCGCTCTGCTTGTAGCCGCCGAAGGGGGAGTCCGGACCGAACACATTGCCGAAATTGACGTTTACCGTGCCGGTGCGGATACGGCGCGCGACCTTCATCGCGCGATCGGGAGATCCGCTGATCGATGCGCCGAGCCCGTAAATGGAATCGTTCGCGATCCGGATTGCGTCCTCATCGTCGTCGTAGGGGATTGCGACGAGAACGGGCCCGAATATCTCCTCGCGCGCGATACGCATGTCGTTGCTGACATCAGCGAACAGGGTGGGCTGGACATAGAAACCATCCCCTAGGTGGGAGGGCACGCTGCCACCCGTTACCAGCCTGGCGCCTTCTTCTTTCCCGATCCGGATATAGTCGAGCACGCGATCACGTTGCGCAGCGGAGATAACCGGGCCCATGAATTGCTGCGCGTCATTTGGATCGCCGAAGCTGACCGATTCCAGGATGCCCTTGATGACCCCGATTGCTTCTTCATAGCGCGAACGCGGCAGCAGCATGCGGGTCGCAATGCTGCATCCCTGACCCGCATGGAAGCACACGCCGAGACTACCATAGAGGGCGGTTGGAAACTCCGCGTCATCAAGGATGACGTTCGCCGATTTCCCTCCCAGCTCCAGAAAAACCTTCTTGATCGTGCCAGCGGCGGTAGCGGCAACGCGACGCCCGGTTTCGGTCGATCCCGTGAAGGAGACGACGTCGATGCGCGGATCTTTTGCCAGCATCTCGCCGATCGCTGCCTTGTCGCTGCTGGTGATGACGTTGAGCACGCCTGGCGGAAAACCAGCGGCTTGCGCTGCTTCGCCAAGCAGAGCCGCTGACCAGGGTGTGTCCGGTGCCGCCTTGAGCACCACGGTGCACCCTGCCGCGAGTGCCGACACGATCTTAGCGAGATTGATCTGCACAGGTGCGTTCCAGGGTGTGATCGCGCCCACCACACCCGCCGCTTCCTTCAGGATTGTGCGGCGGGTGGGCGATCCCATGCTGACATAGGCACCAAGATCGCGTTCGAATGCGAAGCCTCGTGCATGTTCGACCACCCAGGGGATGAAATCGACGGGCAGATCATATTGGTAGCTGAGCGTGAGGCCGATCGGGGCACCCGTCTCGGCTGAGACACGGCGGCGGTTTACTTCGCCGGCGTCCTTAAGTGCGGCATGGAAGCGCGTCAGCGTGTCGAGGCGCAGGGCCAGATTGGTAGACCAGTCGCTCTCATCGAACGCGCGGCGGGCTGCTGCGATGGCCTCTTCCGCATCGGCGGGAGAAGCATCGGCCGCACGGCCGATCTCTGCTCCGGTCGCAGGAGCGATGTTCGGGTAGGTTCGGCTCTCCTGCGCGGGACGAAGAACGCCGTCGATGTAAAGCAGGGTGTCGGCAAAAGCCATTCGCTGTCCTTAAGTAATGATCGCCCTGAAATGCGTCCGGATCGCGTCCGCCGCCCGAAGCTCCAAGCCGTGAGCGGCGCCTGCTTCGATCGCGTGATGGAGGTCCTTTTCGGCGAGCCCGGCCAGTGCCTGCTGCGCAATCCAGAACGGCGTATCGTGCGTTTCGGCGGCGTGCTCGGTGCGATATTGGTGGTAAAGTATCATGACTCGCGTGAGGTTGCCGTTGTCCGCCATCACATTCGTCAGCATCTGCGGATCGATACCGGCGGCTTCGACCAGCGCATAGCTTTCCACGGTGGCGGCCAGCTGAAGATAGGTGGTGAGGTTGTTCGCGAACTTCAGAACCATGCCTTGCCCCAGCGCACCCGCATGGATGATCTGGCGGCTGAATGAGTCCAGCAACGGTCGGGCCCTGGCCAGAATCTCGGGATCGCCGCCCGTCATGCAGACCTGCCGTTTCTGCAGCGCATCGTCCGCGCTGCCGCTGACCGCGGCGTCGAAGACGAATATTCCACGTTCCGCGGCTCGCGCGGCCTGTTCGATCACGGTCTGCGGCATCACTGTGCTGTGGACTGCGATGACGGTGCCGGGCGCCGCATGCTCGATCAGCCCGCCCGCCCCCGAGATCACATCGCAGACGTCCTGATCGTTTCGAACACACAGACCGATCAAATCGGCATGTTGCCCAACCTCGCCCGCTGAAGTCGCGAGCCGGGCGCGGTCGCGGAAAGGCTCCATCGCCGGTGCCGAGACGTCGAAAACGCAAAGCGGCTCCGGTATCATCCGCGCCATTGCGTAGCCCAGATCACCTAGCCCTATAAAGCCGAACCGCATCGAAAGCTCTCCACCACTGCCATCGCTTTCGATCCGTCCTATCAGCGGTGTCAGGCTTGAAAAGCGGCGCGCCGGCGATTGTGTCGCCATCGGTAAAGCCTGACGCGATCGATAAAGCGGTACGCGTTCTGCTCGCCTGATTGCTCGGTTAGCGTGGCTTCATCCAAACACCGCACGGCACATTGACGCGCGGTCATGCAAAAGAGGTGGATGTGTCTCTCCACGAATTTGAAGTGCCGCATTACGATCCGTATGATTACCGGCACCACGACGATCCCTATCCGGATTATAAGCGGCTGCGCGATCATGCGCCCGTATTCCACAACACCAAGTTCGATTTTTACGCACTGTCGCGGTACGAGGACTGCTTCCGGGCGGTGCGCGACTTCAAAACCTTTTCCAGCGCCAACGGCAGCAATCTCGAAGACATCAATGTCGAGGTCGCCACCATCCTCGATTCCGATCCGCCAGTGCATACGCGCCTGCGGCATATTATCGTCGATCTTTTCACGCCGGATTCGATCGCGTCGCTCGAAGGATCGGTGCGCCAGCTTGCGATAGAGTTGCTCGCGCCGCACGCCCGGACAGGATCGATCAATGTCATCACGGATTTCGCAGCGCGGCTTCCCATGGCGATCATCTGCCGCCTGTTGGGATTCCCGCGCGAAGATGAGGACATGCTGCGCGGCTGGACGGATATGGCCGTCCATCGCAACGAAGGCGAGTTTGGCGTGCCGGCCGAAAGCCGTGAAGCAATGGGCAAGCTGATCGACTATTTCGAAAAGGATATCGCCCAGCGTGCGAAACTGCCGCCACGGCAGGACGTGATCGCGCGATTGCTGTCAGCCGAAAGCGCGAACACGCTTAGCCATGGCGAACTGATGGGCTTCATGCTGATCCTGTCTGTCGCAGGCAACGAAACGACCACCAAGCTGCTGGGAAACATGACCTATCAGTTGCACCGGCACCGCGATCAACGTGATCTTCTCGCGTCGGACAAGATGCTGCTTCCGTCGGCAATCGAGGAAACGATGCGTTACGACGGTCCGACCCAGATGATGGCGCGCACGGTGACGCGTGATGTCGAGCTGCATGGCGAAACCATACCGGCGGGCAAGAAGGTCGCGCTGATCTTCACGTCCGCCAATCGCGACGAACGAAAATATGAAAATGCGGAAAGCTACGACATCCGTCGCAATCCGCGCGATCATCTGGGCTTCGGCGGCGGATTGCACAGCTGTGTCGGAGCGGCGCTCGCGCGGCTCGAAGCGCGGGTGGCGATGAAAGAGCTGCTGACGATGATGCCTGACTTCGTCGTTGATGAATCGAAGCTCGATCGCATGCATTCGCCGAATGTACGGGGCTTCACCACCGTGCCGGTCAGCTTCACGCCCAACGCCGGATATGCCGCATGAAGGTGACGTTCATTCAACCGGACGGCAGCGAACAGATCGTCGAGGTGGCAGCAGGCTCCAGCATCATGGAAGCAGCGGTGTTCGAAATGGTCGATGGCATCATCGGCATGTGCGGCGGCATCTGTTCTTGCGCGACTTGCCATTGTTTCGTCGAAGAAGCCTGGCGGGACAAGTTGCGCCCTCCGGGTGAGGGTGAAGCTGCCATGCTCGAAGCGCTCGACGACACCGGCCCGGGCAGCAGGCTCGGGTGCCAGATCGTGCTCACCGACGCGCTTGATGGCATCCGCGTCCGGGTGCCGAAAGAGCAGATGTAATGGCTGGAGGCGGTCGAGCACTCATTCTCGGCGCCAGTGGCTTTCTGGGCGGTCATATTGCCGAAAAGCTCGTAGCCGCCGGGCGCCCGGTGCGAGCGTTCGTGCGCCCGACGAGCAATGTCGAACGGATTGCAGGGCTGCCGATCGAGATCGTTCATGGCGATGGCTTCGATGGGGATGCAGTTGCAGCGGCAATGGACGGGTGCGACACCGTCTTCCACTGCATTGTCGACACACGGGCATGGCTGCGTGATGGCAGGCCGCTGTACCGGACGAATGTAGACGCGTTGAAGGTCGCGATGGATGCGGCGCTGAAGGCCGGGATTGGCCGCTTCATATTCGCAAGCACTGTCGTCACCATCGGCCGGACGCCGGGCCGCGCAGCGAACGAGGCGGATGAATTCAACTGGTGGGGCGATGCGATCGACTATGTCAAATCGCGCGTCATCGCTGAAAGAGCGTTCCTGGAATATTGCCGCACGCGCGGCCTGCCCGGTGTCGCGTTGTGTATCACCAACACCTATGGCCCCGGCGACATCCAGCCGACCCCGCAGGGTCGCATGATCGCAATGGCGGCAGCGGGGCAGCTCAATATCTATTATGACGGCGGCTTCCCGTCAGTCGGTATCGAAGACGTCGCGGACGCCATGATCCTGGCCGAGACAGAGGCGCGCCTCGGCGAACGCTATATCATTTCCGACAGGGTGGTGAGTTGGAAGGATCTGCTCGAGATTGCCGCGCGGCAGGCGGGAAGGGACGTGAAGATGCGCAAGGTTTCCTTACCCATTCTGTATGCCAGTGCCTTTATCGCAGATCTCGTTGCGCGCCTGCGAGGGCGTGACAGTCAGCTTTCAGTCAAATCGATCCGGATCAGCCGATCCATCGGGGAACTGAATTCCGAAAAGGCGCGCCGCGAACTGGGCTGGAATCCACGCCCTGTCGAGGAATCCATTCGAAAGGCAGCTGATTTTTACGAGGCGCGACGCAAGGCAACGGAGCAGGCGCATGGATGACGACAGGCAGAAGAAGGGCCGCGAGATGTTCGAGGCCGTCTATGGCGGCATCACCGCCATCCCGGAAGGAAGCGAGAATGACCCTTTCATAGAGCTTATGCTCGACAATCTGTTTGCGAAGATCTGGTCGCGCGAAGCCATGTCGATCCGTGATCGCCGGCTGATCATTATTGGCATCGCGGCCGCCATGGGCGAGGAGTTCATCTTCGAGACCCAGGCGCGGGCCGCTCTTGCCAAGGGAGAACTCAACCGCGACCAAATCCAGGAGATCGTGCTGCTGCTTACCCAATATGTCGGATATCCTCGCGCTTCCCGGCTGCGTGCAAAGGTTCAGCCTTTGCTGGCAGAGGAGCGATGAGCGCCGAGGGAAATCGCAAAGTCTGCATCGCTTTCATGCAGTGTCTGGAGAGGCTCGATTTTGCTGGAGCCGCGCTGCTTTGCAAACCCGAGGCGATATTCTGGGATTCAGTCCGTGGCGAGATGTCGCGGCAAGATTATCTCGCCGCGCTAAGCACGTTTGCGCCGAATTATGCTACGCCGTTACGGCTGACGCTTTTATCTTCCACGGTTGAAGAACATCGCGTTGTGTTGGAAATGGAAGGGCACGTGGTGCTCACCAGCGGTTTCACCTATCAGAACCGCTACGCCATCGTTTTCCAGCTCGCGGATGGTCAGATCACACGGTGCAACGAATATCTGAATACAGCCCATGCTCTTGACGCGGTAAAGTCACTAACGCCACCGTTGAGCCGCCAATGACCGGCCTTCCCATCACTGCACGCGAAGCGCGACTGCGTGTCCGACCGGGTCCGGCAGGCATGGCGGCTGGGGTATTCGATATCGTCGATACCGTGGTGCAGGAGCCAGGCGAGGGTGAGGTTCTGGTTCGCAACCTCGCAATGTCTGTCGAGCCCTATATGAGGCTTTGCCTGGACGACACCTATGGCCCGGCCATGGCATCGCCTCTAGGAGAACCACCATCCGGCAGCGCGGTTGGCAGGGTGGTCCTGTCACGAGCGTCAGGTCTTGTTCCGGGTGATATCGTGCGGTCCAACTTCGGTTGGCGCGAATGTTTCCTTGTATCAGCCGACGCTGTTGAAAAGCTCCCCGTCATTGCGAATATTCCAGCCGAGGCGTTTCTGTCCGTGCTCGGCACCACGGGGTTCACGGCCTATGTCGGCATGATCGATATAGGCCGGCCGTCCCTTGGAGAAACGGTTCTGGTTTCCGGGGCCGCAGGGGCAGTGGGCAGTGTCGCATGCCAGCTCGCGAAGGCGCGGGGAGCGACTGTTATCGGAATTGCCGGAAGCGAAGACAAATGCAGCTGGCTTAAGAAGCTCGGTATCGACCATGTCATCAATTATAGGCAATCTCCCGATCTGGTGCACAGTATCGGCTCGTGCGCCCCGGATGGCATCGATCTCTATTTTGACAATGTGGGCGGGAGCCAGCTGGAGGCTGCGATCACGGTAGCCCGTCCGCGCGCACGCTTCGTCGAATGCGGGATGATCTCAACCTACCAGGCTTCTGAAGCCCCAAAAGCTCCGCACAATCTGGTTCAGATTATCGCCAAGGGGCTTACGCTCTACGGTTATACCGCTGCGGATTTTGGTCATTTGCAACCTGCATTTCGCGCGGCGATGTTGAACTGGCTCGCGACGGGCGAGGTTCAATGGCGGCATAACGTATACGACAATCTGGCGCGCGCTCCCCAAGCGCTGGATGATCTGTTCGCCGGTGTTGGGATCGGAAAGTCAATTGTGCGCTTGGCGGATGAGTGAGGGGGCTTTTTCCCGGTTTGCGACTAAAAAGAACGCGTACTTCGGACATCGCCTGCTCGTTGCGCCCGCTGGACCTGATCCTGCCGGGCCAGCACGAAGTCCCATATCACTGACCTCGCGAGCGGCGCCTCGAACTTGGCATCGGCGGCGGGAGAGCCCTGTTCCGCGAACAACGAGGCCTTTTCCGAAACGGCCTTATCGAGCGTTGCGCTCCAGTTGCTCCAATCGGCGAGCAGCGGGGCGAGGTCGGTGATGTCACCGAGTTTTTGCTGTACTGCGCCGTCAAGCAGTGTGTCGATGGGAAGCAGTTTCCCATTCTGCTCCACCACCACCACCCTGTTGGCAGAAGCTGCCTTGATAACGGCCAACCTGTATAGATCAGTCATCTATTCGGTTCTTTCCATTTGAATCAGATTGTTATGTCGCAGATCGGTTCCCGTGCCGGCGCCCGAAATATGGTCGTCCGGCTCCATCCCCACACAGTCATGTCGACGATCCAATAGGCATCGCCGCCAATCCAGTGGCGATCGGGGAGCCGGTTCCTAGACGTAAGTTCTGCATTCTGTCCCAGAAGTGGACGCACTATGAGCGTGTTTGGTCACATGCTGACAGGGGCATACATGTTTCAATTTATGACAAAATAACCCATATATCAGCTTAATATCAGCGAATGCATCAATCAGATAGGATATGGAGGAGTTTGAGAGGCGAGTCAAAGAGGATGCACTATTATTGCATAAACTGAAGGTTCGCGCTAACAGGCTACGGAACTGGGACAAGAATTGAGAGGATATGTGATGGCCGCGGACGCTGCAGAAATTACCCAGGGACAATGGGTCACGGATTTCTTCCGTGACGCGGACAAGCTCGACCTTCCCGTCATGATGCGCTGGTTTGCCGATGACATCGATCTGCGCATTGCCAATATGCCGACCGTCCTCGGTCGCGCCGGGGCCGAGCAGACGTTCGCGGACTTCTGGTCCCACTTGAGCGGTATGAGCCATCAGTGCGTTGAATTAATCGTGACGGGAAATGACGCCGCGCAGATGGCGATCGTCACCTACACGCGAAAAGACGGCAAGACGGTGCCTTTGCCAGTCGCCAGTCATATCCGGCGCAATGACGACGGCAAGTTCACCCGGCTGTGGATCTATATCGACATCGGTCCATTGTTCGCGGATTAATTCATTGTCGTGCCGCTCGCGCCCCAGCGCAGGCGCGTCTAATAGAAGGGTGCATTACTCCTAGATCCAGGCCATAATGAAACAGTGAGCCTACTGTGCTGTCGTGGCGATACGCGACGGATCAGTTTCAGGATCGGTAGCGAATTTCGCTTCCTTGCGCTCTGAATATCGATCCACAAGCTGTTGCACATGCGGGCGCAGCAATATGGTGAATCGAACAAGCTCCTCCATCACATCCACGATGCGGTCATAGTAGCTGGACGGCTTCATCCTTCCATCGTCCTCGAATTCCTGAAAGGCCTTCGCAACGCTGGACTGGTTCGGGATCGTGAACATGCGCATCCATCGACCAAGGATGCGCAGCGTGTTGACGCTGTTGAACGACTGCGATCCCGCTGAAACCTGCATGACGGCGAGAGTTCGGCCTTGCGTGGGTCGCATCCCGCCCATGTTGAGCGGCAGGTGGTCAATCTGGACTTTCATGATCCCGGTGATCTGTCCGTGACGCTCAGGACTGCACCAGACCTGCCCCTCTGACCACATCGACAATTCCCGTAGTTCATGGACGGCAGGATGATCATCTCCGGCTATCTGGTCCGGCAGGGGCATGTCGGATGGATCGAAGATGCGGGTCTCCGCGCCGAAGAACTGCAGCAACCGGGCAGCCTCTTCGACACACAGTCTGGAGAAGGAGCGTTCTCGCAACGATCCATAAAGCAGCAGGATACGAGGCGGAGGGTTCACCGACCCTAGCCCCAGCGCGGGCCGATCATGAACATATCGGCGATCAAGCGCGGGAAGGTAGTCCGGCTGTGACAGCGAACGAACGCGGCTCATGCCGCCAAGCCTTGTTCATACCAGGGCCGGGATCGCTTCACGATAGCGACCACGGACAGCATTACCGGCACCTCGACCAGCACGCCGACGACCGTCGCCAATGCTGCTCCTGATGTCAGCCCGAAGAGGGAGATCGCTGCCGCCACGGCAAGCTCGAAAAAGTTGGACGCACCAATGAGTGCGGCGGGTGCCGCCACGCACCATGCCACGCCGAACCGGCGGCTCAGCCAATAGGCGAGGCCGGCGTTGAAATAGACCTGGATGAGGATTGGCACGGCAAGCAGCGCGATCACGAGCGGCTGCTTGACGATCTGTTCTCCTTGAAACCCAAAGAGCAATATCAGGGTCGCGAGCAACGATACCAGCGAGACCGGACCCAGCCGCGCGTGCAACCGATCCAGTGCGGTTTGTCCGCCGGAAGCCACTACGCTTCGCCTGATGATTTGGGCGACAATCACCGGCAGCACTATATAGAGCGCGACCGAGATCAGCAGCGTATCCCAAGGCACCGTGATGGCCGCGACGCCCAGCAGCAAGCTGACCAGCGGCGCAAACAGGAACACCATGATGACGTCATTGAGCGCTACCTGGCTCAGCGTGTAGTTCGGTTCGCCGTCGCAAAGATTGGACCAGACGAATACCATCGCGGTGCAGGGAGCGGCCGCAAGCAGGATCAGCCCAGCGATATAGGATGACCCTTGGCCCGCCGGGAGCAATGGCTCAAACAGCCAGCCGATAAAGATCATGCCTAGCAGCGCCATAGAGAAGGGTTTCACGGCCCAGTTGATGAACAGGGTGACGCCGACGCCCTTCCAGTGCTGGCGCACCGACCCGAGCGCTCCGAAGTCTATCTTCAACAGCATGGGGATGATCATCAGCCAGATAAGCACCGCGACCACGAGGTTCACCCGCGCCACTTCGGCGGATGCAATGGTGCTGAACAGTTCCGGCAGGAGATGTCCGAACGCTATGCCTGCTATAATGCAGAGCGCGACCCACAGCGTCAGATAGCGTTCGAACAAGGTCATGGCGGGAGGCGCTGGCGCGCCGACAGGGGGTGGGGTCGTCATAGCGTCAGCCTCACCGGTCAGATGCGTTGACCCTGCTCATCGATCACCTGCTCTCCGTCCTCCTTGGCGAATGCGCCTTGCTGCGCGGCCGGCAGGATCTCAAGCACAACTTCCGAAGGGCGGCACAGCCGAACGCCAAGCGGTGTTTCAACGAGGGGGCGATTGATCAGGATGGGATGCTTCATCATGGCGTCGAGAAGCGCATCGTCGCCGAGCGCGGGATCGTCGGGGCGCAACCCTTCGTAGACCGTCCCTTTCTCGCGGAGCAGCGTTTGCGGCGTCAGGCCGGCAGCGGCGATTAGTTCGACGAGTTTTTCACGGGATGGAGGGTAGTCGAGATACGCAACTATCACAGGCTCGATCCCGGCATTGCGGATCATGGCGAGCGTGTTGCGCGACGTTCCGCACGCGGGATTGTGGTAGATCGTAACCTGGCTCACGCGGTCGGTTCCGTTGGCGCTTCAAGGGAGGCTCTCGACTGATCCTTGCCGATCGCCTGGAGTCTGGTCTGAAGGCTCAACTTGTCGAGGCTTGCCAGCGGCAGCGCAGTGAACAGGGAGATGCGGTTGAACAGCATGCGGTAGGCGTCGAAGAAGGCGGCGTGCTCTTCGGCCGTGCTGCCCTGGACCGCGGCGGGATCAGGGATGCCCCAGTGCGCCGTCATCGGTTGACCTGGCCATATAGGGCAGACTTCGTTGGCGGCATTATCACAGACGGTGAACACGAAATCGAGTGGGGGCGCTTCCGGCCCGGAAAACTCCTCCCAGCTTTTCGAACGAAACTTCGAGAGATCGTAGTTGAGGTTTCGCAGCACATCGAGCGTGATCGGATGGACATCGCCCTTGGGCTGGCTTCCGGCGCTGAACGATTGAAAGCGCCCCAGCCCTTCGCGGCTTAGGATCGCCTCCGCCATGATCGAGCGGGCGGAATTTCCGGTGCAAAGAAACAGAACATTGAGCAATCGGTCGGACATCATTTCCTCCTCAAGCAGCACGGCAGGCAAGCAGTTCGTCGGCAAGCGGACGGCAAAGCTCCGCCCGCCCGCCACAGCAATCCTTCACGAGAAACAGCATCATCGCGCGCAGTGCATCGAGATCGGCGCGATAGACAATCGAGCGGCTGTGCCGCGTGGACGTGATGAGCCCGGCGCGGGCGAGAATGCCGAGATGAGCCGACATCGTATTTTGCGGTACGTCGAGATGACGCGCTATCTCGCCTGCAGCCAGGCCGTCGGGCTCATGACGCACAAGCAGTTGAAACGTATCGAGCCGCGTAGGTTGGGCGAGGGCGCTCAATGCATCGATGGCGGTAAGAGATTCCATATATCCAGCATAGTGGATATATCTTGCGAGTGCTAGTGAATTCCATGTGGGGGCTTCGAAGTGGCCGTCTGACGCGCGTTCAGGGTGAGATAGCGAGCGGTTGCAGTGACCCTATCCTTCGAGAAGGAAGATGATTGCATGGGGCAGGATGGCCTAACATTCGCGAACTCGATCTTTCTTTGGATCGGCCGCCATATTTCAGGAAGTTGGGCGATCAGGCAAAGGTTGCCGCCGATCTTGGCGTGAGCGAGCGCACGGTCGGCAAGTGGCGCACGCGGTTTCTGCACGATCGCATCGGCGGTTTACTCGACGAGGCGCGCTCCGGTCGTCCGCGCTCGATCGACGACGATGCAGTGGCAGCATCGGTCGAACGTGCTACGCTATACCGGCATGAACAGCCTCGGCTTAACAAATTCAGGTTGATGAGCGAAGCGTGAGCCACCCGGCCGACGAGGTCTTCGTTCTAACCCTCCGTCCAGATTTTTATTACTGAGTTCTTGCAGCACGGTTACCTGGTTTTGTCTAATTAGCGAAATCCATGGCACGCCTGCCCGCGTGGCGGAAAAGGGGGTAGTCGCTGACCGCGTCGTTGTTTTATCTGCGCGATGCAGCAACCAGGCTTATTGGAGCCACCTCCGCCCCAGGGAGTTCTAATTTCATGATCGATGCGATGGTGGGCGCGATTGCGCGCATGTCGATCTCGCCAAGCGATGCGTTCAGCGGGATGCCCTTGCCCATGATCAGGAAGGTGGCACGAAGGTTCTCGGCCTGCGGGAAATAGCCGTGCGTACCCTTATATTTGGGCGTCCCTCGCAACGGCCCGGCAGCGCCCGCGAAGCCAGCCGCGCTTGTGTCGGGCTGCAGGTTGATGAAGAAAGTGGCGTCCGGATTGCCGCCCATTTTAGCGATCTCAGCTTTTCCAGCGATGGCAGCGATGCCGTAGGTCTGATCCGCCTTCATGCCGTCCAGAAGAGCCCGCACGCGCTTTCCTAGGGTAGCATCATCCTTGCGCGCAAGGACAATGGCGACCGAGCCGCCGGTAGGCCAGGGCATCGCCTCCCACGCCGTGATGGCGCCTTTCCCGTCGAGCTGGATCAGGCCTGCATCGATGAAGGCACGGAAAAAGCTGGTCTCGCGCTTGATCGTCTCGAAACCGTGGTCGCTGACGATCGCGATTGCAGCATCGGGATGCGCCGAAAGTTCTGCCGAAACGAGCCGACCGACAATCGCATCAATCCGTTCGAGCACAGCATGCGCCTGAGCCGTTCCGGGGCCTTCGGCATGCTGCTCGTGGTCAAGTGCGGTCAGATAGGCAGTAAGGAACTCCGGCTTATGCGCCTCGATCAGCTTCACCGCGAACCGTCCGCGCTTTTCGTCGCCGTCGATACTCTCGTCTATCCCTGGAGCGTAAGTCTCCCCGGTCGAGCGCTCCAGCTCAGCCACCAGGCCCGGCGTCGCGAGCGCTGTCAGGAGCTTTGCGTCATCGCCATGGCCGGTCCGCCAAATCTGCGGCAGGTTCCACGTCACTTCGGTCGCGGCGACGCTGACCGGCCAGTGGACATTGCCCACCGTCTTGCCAGATGCCGCGGCAACCGACCACAGCGTCGGCAATTTGATGTCGCTGGCGTACCAATACCATCCGCCCTGATTGATCTGCTTGGGATCGAAGGTCGTGTTGCTGACGACACCGTGCTTCGCGGGGCTGGCCCCGGTCAGCAACGTGACATGACTGGGGTAAGTGACAGTCGGAAGGACGCCGACGACTCCGCTTGCATAGGCGCCCTCTGCAACGAACCTGCGCAGATTGGGAATCTTGAGGCCGCGCTTTTCGGCTTCGATTACGTCACCGGGCCTTAGCCCATCGATCGAAATGAGCAGCACCGGTTCGGCATGCAGCGGCGTCCAGGCGAGCAAGTTCGCCGCTGCAACGATATGGAAGCCCCGCATCCTCAGAACCCGGCCTTGACGGTCGCGAAGAATTGTTGCGGCGCGCCTACCAGCAGCGTCTGACGGTCGCCGCTGTTGCCCGTGCCGGCCGAGTTGATGGTGCCGACATATTTCTTGTCGAACAGGTTGCTGGCGTTGAGTTGCACCTCGATCTTGTCCGTGATGCGATAGCCGATCGTGGCGTCGACCAGGGCGCGGCCCGGTACCGACTGGTCGTTGGTATAGGTGAAATAGCGCCGTGACATGTAGTTGACGCCGATACGCCCGAAAAAGCCGTCCCGATCGTAGCTGATTTCGCCGCGCACCATATGCTTGGGCGCATCGACCACCGTCTTGCCCTTCAACAAGGCGATATTGCCCGCACCATCCACGACGTCGTCGCGATAGGTGGCGTCGGTGTAGGTGTAGGAGGCGAACAGGGAGATATCGCTCGTGATCTTCCAGTCGGCAGCGGCTTCCACACCAACCGCGCGGACGGAGCCGACATTCTGCAGCACAGACGGACTGCCGATGATATCGGGACCACTGGCGACGCCGAGCAGGCGGTCTTGGAAATTGACAATATAGGCGCCCAGCATGCCGTTGAACCCGGACGCGTTGTAGCGGGTGCCGATTTCGTAGGTGTCCGAGGTTTCTGGCTCGATCGTGTTCCTGATCGCGTCGAAGCCCGCCTGCGTGGTGCCCCAGATGCTGCCATTAACTGAGGGGAAGGAGCGCGTCGCCTGAGTAAAACCAGCGAATATTTCGGCATTATCGTTGAAGCTGTAGACAAGACCGGCGTGCGGCTGGAACCAGTCCTCGGTCTTGAAGCGGCCTTCGGGGAAGACGTCCGCGATGATCGCATCCGCCTCGTTGGTCACCTTGAAGCCTTTCCAGCCCAAATTGATCTTCAGCTGCCCCAGATCGATATTGTCCTGCACATAATATTGCAGTGTCTTGGTCGTGAAATCGAATTCCCACTGGGTCGCAAACGGGTTTTTCGGATAATCGCGGAAGGATCGGCCTGGGTCAGTGCGACTTGTCAGACCGTAGAAGCGGCGCGCCTGGTTAAATTCGTTATGCTCATACCAGCCGCCGACAGTAATCTTGTTGAACGTGATCTCGAAATCGGTGGAACCGAAGATGCCCCACCGCTCAATATCATATTCTGTCGTGCGGATGGAGATCGGAGCGCCGCTGGGGCTGGGCACATAGGGGGTAGCCCACAGGCCCATGCCTTCATTGTGATGATAATAACCCTTGATCTTGATGTTCGCTTTCTCGCCGATCGGAGTCGAATAGCCCAGCGCGGCGACCGTATCCTTTCGCAGGCCCGAAGCGTCGTAATAGGCGTCGTCAACCGAGGTTATGGCTCCGGGATAGACTATGCCGGCCGCTGCATTGGAAATCGGCGCGCCCGTGTCGCCGCGGTTGTTGCCAATGTCGGCCAGCAGGACCGCCAGAGCATAATCGGGATAGCTATTGTCGAAGTTGTAGCCCAGCCGGTCGAGCATGCCGAGCGACATGTCCTGATAATCCTGCTCGCGTCGGTCGGAATAGCTGAGCCAGCCGTCAATCTGGCCGTCGCCCACCGGCAGCACACCCTTGGCGTTAACAATGTGCTGATCCTGCTTGCCGCGACCCCTATATTTGTCGGTCGAGCCGTAGCCATATGAGGCATAGCCACGGAAGCCTTCGGGGCTGCCCACATTCAGGCGCACGAAGCCGCGCACGGTTTCGTCGCTGCCATAGGTAGCGCTGGCATCCACGGCGAGATGGTCGAGCGGGTCCATCGAGAAATATTCGATCGTGCCGCCTAGATTGTTGGTCGACTGCGTGCCGATCGACCCGGCGCCCTGCGACACGCGCACCGTGCCGAGATTCTCGGAACTGATCGCGCGGCTGACGTGCAGGCCGTTGTGATTGCCATATTGCATGTCGCCCAGCGGAATGCCGTCGAGGTTAAAGCCGAGTTGGCTCTGGCTGAAGCTGCGGATGGTGACGCGAGTCGACCACTCATAATTGCCGAAGGGGTCGGACGCCTGAATATTGACGCTTGGTAGCTTTTCGATCGCCTTGATCGGGCTCGATCCGGGCGTGAGGATCTGAATGTCGGCGGCTTCGATCTGCTGGACCTGGCGAGACTCGCCTCGGCCGAACACAACGATCTCCTCGCCGATCGCGGCGCTCGCCAGCTGAACGTCTTGCGCCATGGCGGGCGCGGCGACGATGCCGACGGATGCAAGCAGACATATTTTAGAAATGCGCATGACCTGACCCCCTTGATTTGTGCATCGCACAATCAAACGGATAGGTTCGGCATGTTACCCTTAGATGGACCTTCTGTTGCAGCCCTATTAAAGCTGACAACATGTAGATCCTCAGCTAAAGATTTTTCAATCACTGCTGGGAGATGCCTGCTTCCTGCTTTTGATCAGTGCCCGGAATCTATCCGCGGAAAATCCTCAGGAAATCTCCAACCTTCTCTTTCGCGGCATTGTTGCGATGCGATGCCGCGAGCGGACAGCGGTTGACGTACTGCGGATCGTATCGAGGAAAAGCCATTCGGCCTCGGCGCGATCGGGGGAGAGCGTCACCGTCATGTAGCCACGATTGCTTGTATCCGCCCACCGCAGTTCCGGACTTGCTCCAATAAAGGCGCGCGCCATCGTGGCAGGATCGACTCCTCGAAGCGATGATTCGAATCCGGGAGAGGTCACGCTATGGCCGCCAAACTCGACGCCGGCGGCCTGGCC
>CAYLIK010000062.1:0-16671 GCA_964383565.1 uncultured Sphingomonadaceae bacterium | reverse complement strand
ACAGGTTCGAAGAATTTAGCCAGGCGGCGGGGATGCGCGGCTAAGTTCACACCAAAGTCACACAGACGCGCAGCGCGGCCTATGGGCGCGGGTGATGTGATGTGGGACAGTGCGAACGATCGTTGCCGGACAAAGATGCCTCCAGCCTCTGGTTGAATCTCAATGATGCGTGTCGTGCTTCTCGGGATGGCACAAAGTGGGGGCTGTAGGAAAACGCTTAATTGGCCAGGAAATCCCGCACCACAGTCACGAAGCGATCGAGCTGGTCATGGTGCACCCAATGGCCGGCATTGTCGAAAAGCTCGAGCCGGGCATTGTTGAAATAGTCGGCGCGGCCATCTTCGGCCGGGTTGGAAGCCCAGCTTTCGCGGCCATAGACCAGCAGGGTGGGGCAAGTGATCCGTCCCCAGAGACGATGGAGCTGGTCCGGGGAGATATCCACGGGCGAGAAGGAGCGGACATAATTGTCGAACTTCCAGCTATAGCTGCCGTCCTCATTCTGCATGATGCCGTGGATCGTCAGATGACGGGCCTGTTCAGGGCTCAGGTGGCGGTTTTCATCCTGCATCCGCTTCCAGGCTTCCTCTACCGAGGCATATCGCTTCGGCGTGCGGGCGCTCAGCTGGCGGAGGCTGTCGACCCATAACTGCATCCGCTGCTCGATGGGCTGTTTCGCCTTTTCGGCCAACACCGACGGCACATCGCCCAATCCCTCGATCGCCACGATTCGGGCGACATTTTCAGGATAGATGCCGGTATAGCGCAGCGCGATGTTGGCGCCGAACGAATGGGATATGATCGACAGCGGGGCGAGTTTCTGCTGATGGATCAGCTGGGCGAGGTCATAAACGAAGGGGGTCAGGCCGTAATTGCCGTCGGGCGACCATTGGCTGTCGCCATGACCACGCAGATCGGGCGCGATGACATGATAGTCGTCGCGAAAGGCGCGGGCGACCCAATCCCAGTTGCGGCAATGATCCCGCCCGCCGTGGAGCAGCAGGAGCGGCGGCGCATCGGGATTGCCCCAATCGACATAGTGGAGCCGTAACCTCTGGGACATGAAGCTGTGCGAGCTGGGGTCGGTGAAAAGCTGGGTCATGGCCGGGCTGGTAAAGCGAAGGTTGGTGCGTCGCAACATTCGTCTCGGCGAATGGCATCTTTCCTTGCACGGCCAGCTTCGGTTATCGGGGCCTTGTGAGCGACATCAGCAATATCGTGATCCTGACCGGTGCCGGCATTTCGGCGGAGAGCGGGCTTGCGACCTTTCGCGGCCCGGACGGACTGTGGGAAGGGCATCGGGTCGAGCAAGCATGTAGGGTTGTATGCTGGGATTGGAGGGTGCGGGGCTAATCCTCGCAGAACGCGCCTTGGTGATTTATTTTGCCCTTTTCAATGACCGCATAACAACCGAACGTCGATTTCTTCATCTCGCAAAAGCCGGTGGCAGCATCACCTGCTTTTGGCACCTGGTCTTTTGGTGTGGGGTTGGGAAGGCCATCGAGGTGATTCAGGCACCTGCCCTGACAGTCCGCCTTGTCCGAGCAAAACTTACCGCCATCGGAATAGTCGAACTGGCACAATGGAAAGCCAAATCCTGAGCCGCTCTCATAACCACCGCGAGCAAAGCACTCTTTTCGTTCGCTGGTGGTCAGTTGCTTGCGAGAGTGAGTGCAGCTTCCAAGGATTGGCGCCAACAGGCAGAGGCTGACTGCCCACAGAATTGGCTGGTAGCAGACAACGCGATTGATGATCATCGGCTTGTGATGCACCGTCATGGTATCTTGTGGCAATTGCGCATTTGGTGTTTTTCGGTCCCATGGAGCAAGTTCAAAATATCGTCATCCTGACCGGCGCAGGTATCTCTGCGGAGAGTGGTTTGGAGACCTTCCGCGCAGCAGATGGCCTATGGTCTGGGATGCGTATCGAGGATGTGTGCACACCGCAGGCGCTGGCGCGCGATCCCGTGATGGTGCATCGATTCTACGATGCGCGGCGTGCGGCGCTGGCGGAGGTGACGCCCAATCCGGCGCATGAGGCGCTGGCTCGGCTCGATGCCGAATGGTCGGGGGAATTGTTGATCGTCACCCAGAATGTCGATGATCTGCACGAACGCGCCGGGGCTAGGCGCATGCTGCATATGCATGGGGAGCTGTTGTCCGGGCTGTGCGCGGCGTGCGGGGAAAGGCAGCGTTGGCAGGGGGCGATGCTAAATCAATCTCGTCATGCCAGCGGAGGCTGGCATCCATCTCTGTCCGACCAAGCGGCGTCTCAGGAGGATGGAGACATGGACCCCAGCCTGCGCTGGGGTGACGATGAAGGAAGCGGTGGTTTTGTAGCGCCCACCTGCTCCGCGTGCGGCACGGCGGCGATCCGGCCCGACATCGTTTTCTTCGGCGAGATGCCTTATGAGATGGAGCGGATCGAGCAGGCGATCACACGCGCCGACCTGTTCGTTTCGATCGGGACGTCCGGGGCGGTCTATCCGGCGGCGGGCTTGGTGCGGACGGCGCGTTATCACGGCGCGCGGACGCTTGAGCTGAATCTCGATCCGTCTGAAGGCAGCATCTATTTCAACGAGACGAGACTTGGGCGGGCAGGGGAGCTGGTGCCCGCATGGGTGGATGAGGTGCTCGCCGACACCGGGGTGGAAACGCGCTGATGCCGCCCTGCTTCACCATCGAGAAGACCCATCTGGCTCCCGTGGTCGGAGTTGATGAGGCGGGCAGGGGGCCGCTGGCCGGGCCGGTGGTGGCGGCCGCGGTGATCCTCAACCGGCGGCGGGTGCCCAAGGGGATCGACGACAGCAAGAAGCTTTGCAAGGCGCGCCGTGCGGACCTCTACGGCGAGATCAGGCTGAAGGCGCAGGTCGGCGTCGGGATGGCGAGCGTCGAGGAGATCGACCAGCTCAACATCCTGTGGGCAACGATGCTGGCGATGACCCGCGCGGTCGAAGCGCTGGGCATGGAGCCGGGCGACGTGCTGGTGGACGGCAACACGCTGCCGAAGTGGCGCTACAAGGCGCGGGCGGTGGTGGATGGCGACGCCCTGTGCCTCTCGATCGCGGCCGCCTCGATCATCGCCAAGCATGAACGCGACCGGATGATGATCGCCTATGACGCCGAGCATCCGGGCTATGGCTGGTCGCGCAACAAGGGCTATGGGACGGCGGATCACCGGGCGGCTTTGGTGAAACTGGGGCCGACGCCGATACATCGGCGCAGCTTCGCGCCGGTTGCGCAGTTGATGCTCAGCCTGTGAGTCCTTGTCGCCACACCACTAGCGATTGAGTCCGGCCACGTGCCGGAATCGCAACATGCTGTGTGGGACTCCTTTCGTTCCGCTTCATTAACTATTTTGTCAAAGGCAGCAGCTAAGTCTTTGTGCTTGACCGCGGAGTCCTGAGGACTCACCATGGCGGTCTTTGGTTAACGGGGGCGGGGTACGCATGGGGGTCGTGCATCGGATCGATACGAAGCGGAGCGCGCGCGCCAAGCCGGCCGTGGCGCCGCAGCTTGCGCTGCTCCCGCTCGATACGATCATTCAGCAGGATTGCATCGCGGCGATGGCTGCGTTGCCTGACAAATCGGTGGACATGATCTTTGCCGATCCGCCGTATAATCTCCAGTTGGGCGGCGAGCTGTTCCGGCCGGACGGCAGCCATGTCGATGCCGTGACCGACGATTGGGACAAGTTTGACAGCAACGCTGCCTATGACCGCTTCACCAAGGCGTGGCTGCACGAGGCGCGGCGGGTGCTCAAGGATGACGGCACGATCTGGGTGATCGGCAGCTATCACAATATCTTCCGGGTCGGGGCTGCGTTGCAGGATGAGGGCTACTGGATCCTCAATGACATCGTCTGGCGCAAGGCCAACCCGATGCCCAACTTCAAGGGCACGCGCTTCACCAACGCGCATGAGACGATGATCTGGTGCGCCAAGAGCGAGAAGGCGCGCTATACCTTCAACTATCGCGCGATGAAGGCGCTCAACGACGATGTGCAGATGCGTTCCGACTGGACGCTGCCGATCTGCTCGGGCGGCGAGCGGCTGAAGGACGACGATGGGCATAAGACCCATCCGACGCAGAAGCCCGAGGCCTTGCTCTATCGCGTGCTGCTCGCCTGCACCGAGCCGGGCGACATCGTGCTCGATCCCTTCTTCGGGACGGGGACGACGGGCGCTGTGGCGCGGCGGCTGCGGCGGCGCTGGATCGGGATTGAGCGCGAGCCCGCCTATGTGAAGGCGGCGCGGGCACGGATCGACAGCACGCTCCCGTTGGACGAAAGCGCGATGACGGTAATGCCCGAGAAGAAGGGCGCGCCGCGCGTGGCCTTCGGCGCGCTGGTCGAGGCGGGGCTGCTCGCGCCGGGCACGGTGCTCACCGATACGAAGCGGCGCTGGCAGGCCGAGGTGCGGGCGGACGGATCGCTGCTTTGCGGGCCGTCGAGCGGGTCCATCCACAAGCTGGGGGCCGAGCTGCAGGGCGCGCCGTCGTGCAACGGCTGGACATTCTGGCATGTCGAAGCGGAAGGCGCGCTGATGGCGATCGATGTGTTGCGCCAGCGTTATCTGGTCGAGGCTAGCGGCTAGGGGATCGAGCCGTTAATCTGCGACTAGCCGGTGTCGCGCCGGTGACAGGTTGGCAGGAATGCTCTGATCTATGACGAGTTCATATATGCAGGCCCGTAGTGATCCATAGGGACGCCCTGCGAACCGCGCACGAATTATTGACATCGCGACCGGGTGAGGCGTTGTCACTGGCGCGGCGTGTCGCCGACTCTTCCCAATCCGATGCCGGCAGCATCGCCGAAGCGCATCGCGTGGCGGCGCTGGCGTTGCGCCGACTGGCGCGCGATGGAGAGGCGGAGCAAGCTGAGCTTCATGCGATCACCGCGTCGGCGGGCGATCCTGATTTGCAAACAGCGGCAATCGCCCTGCTCGACAATGAACTGCATGTTGCCGAGCCGATCCTGCGGGCGCGGCTGAAAGCTGTGCCGCATGACGTCGCGGCTATTCGCATGCTGGCGGAATTGGCCGGGCGGATCGGCAGAAATCAGGATGCCGAGAATCTGCTCCGCCGCGCACTCGAACTGGCGCCCGCATTTACGGCGGCGCGATCCAACCTCGCGACAGTGCTACACCGCCAGCATCGCACGGAAGAAGCGCTGGCAGAGCTCGACAAGCTGCGGCGCGATGATCCGGGTAATCCCGGGCACGGCGTTCTCCGGGCGGCGGTCCTCAGTCGCGTCGGGGATTTCGACGAGGCGCTGGCGCTCTATGAAGAGGTACTGAAAACCGCCTCGCACCAGCCCAAAATATGGATGAGCTACGGCCATGTGCTGAAAACCGTCGGCCGGCAGGAAGATGGAATCGCCGCATATCGCCGCGCGCTCGCGCTTCGGCCGGAACTGGGCGAGGCATGGTGGAGCCTCGCAAATTTGAAGACGGTGCGGCTCGATCAAGACGATATCGCCATAATAGAAGGCGCCTTGCAGACGGCGGGTTTAGCCGAGGAAGACCGTCTTCACTTGCACTTTGCATTGGGCAAGGCGTTTGAAGATGCCGGAAATGCAGCGGCCTCCTTCGATCATTATGCGCGCGCCAATAAGCTTCGTAGCGGACAGATAGGCTATGATGCAGACAAGATCGCGCGTCAGGTCGATCGTGCGATCAGGATATTCTCACCGGAACTGTTCGCGCGTGCTGCGGGGCAGGGCTTTGCAGCTCCGGACCCCATCTTCATCCTCGGCATGCCCCGCGCTGGATCGACGCTGATCGAACAGATTCTGTCTTCGCACTCGCAGGTCGAGGGAACGACGGAGCTGCCCGACATTCCGGAGATGGTCGCGCGCATGGACGGGAATGGCGAGCATTATCTCGCGGCTGTTCCCACGCTTTCCTCCTCGGATCTGGAGGCGCTCGGGCGCGAATATGTCGAGCGGACACGCGTGCAGCGGCGCGAAGCCAAGCCATTCTTCATCGATAAGCTGCCCAACAACTGGCTGCACACGGGCTTCATTCACCTGATCCTGCCCAACGCCAGAATCATCGATGCACGCCGCCATCCTCTCGATTGCTGTTTTTCGAACTTCAAGCAGCATTATGCGCGCGGCCAGTGGTTCAGCTACAGCCTCGAAGATATCGGCGGCTATTATGCCGAATATGTGCGGCTGATGGCGCATTTTGATGAGGCGCTGCCGGGCAGGGTCCATCGTGTGATCCATGAACGGCTGCTCGAATCGCCCGAAGCGGAAGTCCGGGCGTTGCTGGATGCGTTGGGCCTTCCGTTCGAAGAGGCCTGTCTGCAATTCCACGCCAACAAGCGCGCGGTGCGGACGGCGAGCAGTGAGCAGGTGCGGCGCCCGATCAACAAGGACGGCGTGGGCCAATGGATGCCCTATTCGCAATGGCTCGACCCCTTGCGGAGCGCCCTCGGCCCGATCGTCGAATGCTATCCCGACGTTCCGGCCATATAAGGCGCCCGAAATCAGCAAGAACCGGCGTCCAGCCTCTGCCGGAGACGGCGTAAATCTGGGCTACATAACGAATAAGGTGGAGGCCCGAGCCGGAATCGAACCGGCGTGCAAGGATTTGCAGTCCTCTGCGTAACCACTCCGCCATCGGGCCGAGGGGCGCGGCCTTCACATGGAGGCGACGCTTTGTCAATGCGATGCGCCTTCCCATCGCGAAACCTTCAGGCACAGCGATTAACGGCCTTGGACTGGAGGCGCGCGCTCGCTAGACCGATGCCCGGCGGCTGTATTGCGTCGCTACCGCACTTATGCCACGAGGACGGCCGTGACCGATCTCAATTTTACCCATATGCGCCAGGCGATGGTCGCGAGCCAGCTTCGCACGACCGCCGTCAACGATCCCCGCGTCATCGCAGCGATGGGCGCCGTCCCGCGCGAGCGGTTCGTGCCGCAGGAAAACGCGGCGCTGGCCTATATCGATCGGTCGATCCCGCTGGGTTCAGGCCGCGCCCTCAACCCGCCGATGACGACAGGGCGATTGCTGACCGAAGCGCATCCGAGAGCCGAAGATCACGCGCTCGTGATAGGCGGGGCGACAGGCTATGCCGCCGCGCTGCTCGCCGAGCTGGTGGCCTCGGTGGTCTTGCTCGAGGAGGATGCGGCGCTGCTCGGCGTGGCGCGTCGGGTGCCGGCTTCGCCGCGTGTATCGATCGTCGAGGGGCCGCTTGCCGCCGGCTGGAAGAAAAAAGGTCCTTACGATCTGATCCTGATCGACGGGGCGGTCGAGGTCGTGCCGCAGGCGATCATCGATCAGCTCGCCGATGGCGGACGGCTCGCGGCGGGAATTCTGGACCGGGGCGTGACCCGACTCTCGCTGGGCAGGCGTTCGGGCAAGGGCTTCGGGCTTGTCGCGTTCGCTGATGCCGAGGCGGCGCCGCTGCCCGGTTTCGCGCAACCCAAAAGCTTCAGTTTCTGAGGGGATCAAGCTGATGCGTGCCAAAAGTTTTACCGGCGTCGTGTCGGTCGCGGCCATCGCCGCCGCCTTGATTGTGGGGCCGCCGGCCTCGGCGGATACGCTGCGCGAAGCCTTGATCCAGGCTTATAACAGCAACCCGACCATCCTCGCCGCCCGCGCGCGGCAGCGCCAGATCGACGAGAATGTGCCGATCGCCAAGGCGGACGGCCGGCTCGGCGTGTCGGCGGGCGGCGGTTATAACGAGAATGTGAAGCGCTCCATCGTGGTCTCCGGCCCCGGCCGGCGCTCGCTCAATGCCGGGGTGACCGCCGATCTGCCGATCTATCAGGGCGGAGCGGTGCGCAACGCCGTCCGGGCCGCGCGGGAGCGCGTCGAATCTGGCCGGGCCGACCTGCGCGGCACCGAGGCGCAGATGTTCACTGATGCCGTCGCCGCCTATATGGACGTCATCCGCGATCAGGCGATCGTCGACCTCAACGCCAAGCAGATCGACGTGCTGAACACCAATCTGACCGCGTCCAGGGATCGGTTCGAGGTGGGCGATCTCACCCGCACCGATGTCGCCCAGTCGGAGGCGCGGCTGTCCACGGCGCGCAGCCAGCTCGAAGCGGCGCAGGCGCAGCTCGTCGCCAGCCGCGAGACCTATTTGCGGGTCGTCGGCAAGATGCCGGATAATCTTGAAGCGCCGCCGCAGCTGCCGGGCTTTCCGGAGACGGTCGACAAGGCGGTGGAAGTTGCATTGGCGGACAATCCCAATCTGCTCGCCATCAGGAAGGAGCGCGAGGCTTCCCGGCATGATGTCGGGGTCGCCAGAGCCAGCCGGCTCCCGCGCCTCTCGGCGGTCGCAAGCGGCGACTATGTCGATTATCTCGATACGGCGACCGGAACCTATGGTCCCCGCGATCATGGCACTGGCGCTACCGTCGGCGTGCAGGCGACGCTGCCGCTCTATCAGGGTGGCGGCCCCGGCGCGCGTGTCCGTCAGGCGCAAGCGCGGGTGAGCGAATCGCTGGAGCAGACGATTGAGGTTGAACGCCTCGTCATCGCGCAGGTGCGTTCGGCCTATGCGTCCCACGTCGCCTCGCAGGAGGTAATCCGCTCTTCGCAGACCGCGGTTTCAGCGAACGAGCTGGCGTTAGAGGGTGTACGCGCCGAGAATGGCGTGGGTACGCGTGATGTGCTCGATGTGCTCAACGCCGAGCAGGAATTGCTCAACAGCCGGGTGCAACTCGTGTCGGCCCGGCGCGATTCCTATGTTGCGGGATTTGCGCTTCTGGCGGCGATGGGCCGGGCGGAAGCGGGCGATCTCGGGCTCGACGGCGGACCGCTCTACGATCCGGTCAAAAATTATGATCGGGTGAAGACTTCGATCTTCGACTGGGGAGATGACGGCGCGCAGAAAGCGCAGGCGACCAGCACCGTCGGGGTGGCGCCGCTGCCATCCGAAACGCTGCAGCCCATGCTGCCTTTCGAACCGCTCGACCCGTCACCCGTGACAACCTCTAAGAATTAGGGCATTAACCAGGCCATGGGGGAACTTAAACCGGAGCCGTCGATGGAAGATATCCTTGCTTCCATCAAACGTATCATCGCCGACGACAGCCAGGCTGTCGAGGAGGATGCGCCGCCTATGGAACAGACTGCGAATAAACGGGAATCTTCTCGTTTCGGTAGTGAACCGCTTCATCTCGTCGAAGAGATGAAGGCTGAACGGCCTACCGCGCTCGACGAGATTCTCGAACTCACCCAGACTTTTGAACCGGCCGAATCGGCTGCGCCCAGGGCCGCCGAAACCCCGGTCGAACCCGCGCAGCCCGAGGCTGAGCGCCCAGTGGAGGCTTTTGTGAGCCGGAATGTGACATCGCCTATGCCAACGCCCGTATCTTCGATCGTGTCCGAAGACACGACCTCCGCAAGCCGTCAGTCGCTCGCCGCGCTCTCCGCGCTGCTGGTCAAGGCCGATCCCGAAGCCGGCGAAAATACGCTTGAGGGCCTCGTCCGCGAGATGCTTCGTCCGATGATGAAGGAATGGCTCGATCAGAAGCTCCCTGAGCTGGTTGAGCGCCTCGTCGAAAAGGAAATCGCTCGGATCACCGGTCGCATCGGCTGATCCAAGTTCGCTGGTAGCGCGCCGGTCTCGCTGGCGCGCTCCTTTTATTCCGACACTGTAATCCCCTTGCCGCACCGCAATGCGGCTGGCACAGAGCCGGCCCATGACGATCGACAAGACTTTCGACCCCACCCCGATCGAGGCGCGCTGGTATAAGCATTGGGAAGAGACGGGCGCGTTCCGCCCTGTTCGCCCGGATGCCGAACCCTACACCATCGTCATGCCGCCGCCCAATGTGACGGGCAGCCTGCATATCGGCCATGCGCTCGACAACACTTTGCAGGACGTGCTGATCCGCCACGCGCGGCTCAAGGGCAAGGATGCGCTGTGGGTCGCGGGCACCGATCATGCCGGTATCGCGACGCAGATGGTGGTCGAACGCAACATGGCGCTTCACCAGCAGAAGCGCACTGATTTCTCGCGCGAGGAGTTCATCGCCAAGGTCTGGGAGTGGAAAGCCGACAGCGGCGGCACGATCACGCGCCAGCTTCGCCGTCTGGGCGCGTCATGCGATTGGTCGCGCGAGCAGTTCACCATGGATCCGCATTTCAGCCGCGCGGTCATCAAGGTGTTCGTCGATCTTTACAATCAGGGCCTGCTCTACCGTGACAAGCGGCTGGTGAACTGGGATCCGGGCCTGAAGACCGCTATCTCCGATCTTGAGGTCGAGACCAAGGAGATCAACGGCAAGTTCTGGCATTTCCGTTATCCGCTCGCGGACGGCAGCGGCCATATCGTCGTTGCCACGACCCGGCCCGAGACGATGCTCGCCGACATGGCCGTCGCGGTGAATCCCGAGGATGAGCGCTACAAGGCATGGATCGGGAAGAAGGTTCGTCTTCCCATTACGGGCCGCGAAATCCCGATCGTCGCCGACGACCATGCCGATCCGGAGCTCGGCTCTGGTGCGGTCAAGATCACGCCGGGGCATGACTTCAACGATTTCGAGGTGGGGAAACGCGCGGGCTTCAAGCCGGCCGACATGCTCAACATGCTCGATGCCGATGCGAAGATTATCCAGACCGCCGACGGCCTGATCCCCGAGGAGCTGCTCGGCCTCGAGCGCTTCGATGCGCGCAAGCGCGTCGTCGAGCTGATCGAGGCGGACGGGCTGCTTGACAAGGTTGAGGATCGTATCATCCAGACGCCTTATGGTGACCGTTCGGGCGTGGTGATCGAGCCGTGGCTCACTGACCAATGGTATGTCGACGCCAAGACGCTCGCCGGACCGGCGATCGACGCGGTTCGCAACGGCGACATCAAGGTGGTGCCCAAGACCTGGGAAAAGACCTGGTTCAACTGGCTCGAGAATATCCAGCCCTGGTGCGTCTCGCGCCAGCTCTGGTGGGGCCATCAAATTCCCGCCTGGTACGATTCCGACGGCAATGTTTATGTGGCGGAGGATGAGGCCAGCGCGCAGTCATTGGCAGGCAACAAGCCGCTGACTCGCGATCCCGATGTTCTCGATACCTGGTTCTCATCGGCGCTGTGGCCATTCGGAACGCTGGGTTGGCCGGATGCTGAAAAGCCCCTCCCTTTCAAGGGAGGGGTTGGGGTGGGTGGCGCCGCCATCGATCATCACCCGGACTCACCGACCCCCAGCCCCTCCCTTGAAAGGGAGGGGAGCTTGTTGGCGCGCCATTATCCCAATGATGTGCTCATCTCCGGCTTCGACATCCTGTTCTTCTGGGATGCGCGGATGGCGATGCAGGGGTTGCACTTCATGAAGGAAGCGCCGTGGAAGACGCTCTATTTGCACGGGCTGGTGCGCGCGGCTGACGGCTCGAAGATGTCCAAATCAAAGGGCAACACGGTCGATCCGCTGGGCCTGATCGACAAATATGGCGCCGATGCGCTGCGTTTCACGCTGACCGCGATGGAAAGCCAGGGCCGCGACATCAAGCTGGATGAGAAGCGCGTCGAGGGCTATCGCAACTTCGCGACCAAGCTCTGGAACGCCGCCCGCTTCGCGCAGGCCAACGGCATCGGCGCGTCCGCGACGCTGGAAGCGCCCGAGGCCAGCCTGCCGGTCAATCGCTGGATCATCGCCGAGACGATCAGGACCGTGCAGGCGCTCGACCTCGCGCTTGCCGATCTGCGCTTCGACGAGGCAGCGAACAGCATCTACCAGTTCGTCTGGGCCAGCTTCTGCGACTGGTATCTGGAGCTGATCAAGCCCGTCCTCTCCGAAGACGGAAACCCCGAAGCCGCGGCCGAAACCCGCGCGGTCGCTGGCTGGGCTCTCGATCAGATCCTGGTCATGCTCCATCCCTTCATGCCGTTCGTGACCGAGGAGCTGTGGCATGCGCTTGGCGAGCGGCCCTATGGTCTGATCCACGCCAAATGGCCGATGGCCGATGCGCGGTCGATCGATCCCGGCGCGCAGCAGGAGATCGACTGGGTGATCCGCCTGATCAGCGAAATCCGGTCGACGCGGACCGAACTTAACGTCCCGCCGGGCGCGAAGGTCGATCTCGTCGCTGGCGCCGATGCTGGGGAGGAGACGGCGCGACGGCTCAAGGCGAACGCGCCTGTGCTGGAACGTCTGGCCCGGCTTCGGGAAATCCGGCCGGCCGGTTCACCCGTCGAAGGGGCGGCCGCTCAGATCGTGGTCGATGAAGCGACCTTCGCGCTCCCGCTCGACGGGATCATCGACCTTGCCGCCGAACGCGCGCGCCTGACCAAATCCGCTGAAGTATCGGAGAAGGAGCGCGACAGCCTTGCCGCCCGGCTCGGCAATGCGAGCTTCGTCGAAAAGGCAAAGCCCGAGGCGGTTGAAAAGGCGCGGAGCGACCATGCCGACAAGGCTGCGGAGGCCGACCGCCTGCGCGCCGCTCTGGCAAGGCTCGGCTAGGCGCGGCGACGCAGTTCAGGCGTGGCGGTGCCCGATCGCGGGCGCGCGGCGTGGCGTATATCCACGATCCGGCTCGATGCCGGGGAGGGGGGCGCCATCACTTCGATGATCCGCGGCGCGATCTTCACTGTCACGGGCGTCTGGGCGAGCACCTCGCCGTCGATCGAGATCGGAAGCGGCGGATCGGTTTCGATCTGGAGCATGCGCGCGTGGAATTCGCGGGTCATGGTGTCGTAATGCGGCAGGCGTAGCAGGCTGAGCAGCCAACTGAGCGCCAGTCGCCCCTGGGTGCGGCCTTCGACGACCTGGACGATAATCTCGCCTGAATCGACTTTGGCCTCTTCCACCAGTTCGGTGCCTCCCTGATAGCTGCCATTGGCGATGCGCACTTCCAGCGCCGAAAGGGTGTCGCACCGGCCCCTGGCGTCGGTGATATTCAGTTGGAACGGGCGGAAGCGCAGCGCCTGGACGGCTGCCCACAACATATAACCGATGCGTCCGCCCCATTTCTTCAAACCGTGCGGAATGGTTTCCGCGATCAGCGGCGACATGCCCATCGCGGCGAAGTTAGCGAAATAATCGTCGTTGATCATGCCAAGATCGATGCGCCGCCGGTGGCCCGCGGCGATGATGTTGATCGCCTCGTCCAGATCGAGCGGAAGGCCGAGTGACCGGGCGAAACTGTTGGCGGTGCCCAGCGGCAGCAGGCCGAGCGGGACGTTCCGTTCCACCAGATAATCGACGAGGCCGCTGATCGTCCCATCGCCACCGCCCAGGATGAGAACGTCGGGCCGCCTGGCGAGCGCTGCCTGGACCACCTGGGGGAGACGGGACGGATCGTCGACCGCATGGGCGTCAGCATGGATCCGAAGCGCCTTCAGCGCGGCGCAGGCATCATTGAATGCCTTTTCTCCGCTTCGGGAGGCGGAATTGACAATGAGGGCTGCGCTTGAGATCGCGTTCATGCCGACAGAAACGTATGGAGATCAATGATGTGCCGAAACAAATTGCGATCATAGTAAAAATATGGGCAACTATTGATGTTGATCTCGGGGAGCGTGCGTCCTGTCGCTGGAAAGGATCAGTCAGCCGTTGTGCGCGGCTCGAGGCAACAGTTCAATAAGTGTTCCATTTTGGGTCACTTCTAAAAATACTTGTCAGTCGAGCACATGATCGAGTGAAAACTGAATTTTGAGGAAATTTATAGTAAAGATGACGTAAATTGTAAAACATCGTTACGTTTACGTAGAATAAACCTTTTAATCATATGTTGTGAAAGTCAAATCTGATTTGATGCAATATCGAGTATCCAGCGAGGCAGTCCTGTAATCATGAATGACTATAATAAAGTCGTTGATGGCTCGATAGCCGACGTCCAGCATCGGAATGACACGGTCTATGTGGATGTCGATCCTGTAAATACTCCCGTCATCGTTGAAAAATGGCCGCGAATAGTTCGCTGGGGATTCATGATCGGTGCGGCCGCAAGTCTTTGGACTATCTTAGTGGCGCTCTTTTACTTGATCTCATAAGAGAGAGCACTAAGGGGCTCATTTCACAAGCATTTTAACCTGCTTTTTTAACGGCTCGCCGGTCTGGCGAGCTATTCCCCCTTCGCATGCGCAGCAATCATGTTAAACCCGACTCATAGAGTTGGATTGCTTGCGGTTAGGCCCCGAGTTTCGGGCCAGGATAAAATCTGGGCTGAGGAAATGCTCTGTAAGGTGTTGGAAGTGGCTTGAACGAGCCATTTTTGGGCTGATCAGGACTAGGGGTTTCGATGTTTCATTTCTCAAATCTGGCCAGTTCGACGCAACCCGCCTCGCCCGTTCGCCGGCGCTATCTCGAAACGGCGCACCGGATCGTCATCCGCATCTTCGATATCGTTGGCAGCATTGCGGGGATCGTCTTCTTCGCGCCGCTGATGGCCGTGATAGCTCTTTTGATATATATAACCAGCGGCGGACCGATCCTGTTTTCGCAACAGCGGATCGGCAAATGCGCTCGGCCGTTCCGGTGCCTCAAATTCCGTACCATGGTTGTCGATGCGCAGGCGCGGCTTGAGGAGCTGCTCGCCAACGATCCCGTGGCCCGCGCCGAATGGGAACTGGAGCACAAACTCCACAACGATCCCCGTATCACGAAGCTGGGCGCCTTCCTCCGGAAGAGCAGCCTCGACGAGTTGCCGCAGTTCTTCAATGTGCTGGTCGGCGACATGAGCCTGGTCGGCCCACGCCCGATCGTGCTTGACGAGATCACCCGCTACGGCCGCTATTTCGGCGAATATTGCCGCGTCCGTCCCGGCATCACCGGCCTGTGGCAGGTAAGCGGCCGCAATGACGTGACCTATCGCCGGCGTGTGGCGCTTGACGTCAGCTATGTGCGGTCGCGGCGCTTCCTGGCCAATTTCAGGATCCTGATGCTCACCGTCACCAGCGTACTGATGGCCAAGGGATCCTACTGAGGCGTTCGATAAAGCGTTTTCAGTTCGGCCACTGTTCGGCCAATCGTAAAATGATCCAGAAAGCGGGCGCGTCCCGCAGCACCCATCGCGATCAATGTATCATCGCTGAGTTCGATCAGCGCTGAGCGCAACGCGGCCGGATCGTCCGGCGGGATGAGCAGGCCGGTGACGCCATCCTCGACCACCTCTGGCAGGCCCCCCACCTTGCTCGCGACCACCGCGCGACCCGCGCGCATCGCTTCCAAAGCGACGAGGCCGAACCCTTCCCAGAGCGAGGGCACGGCGACGAGCATGACGTCCGCCAATTCCCGCTGAATCTGCGCTTCGTTCATCCACCCGAGCAGGGTCACATTGCCAGGCTGGTCCGCGATTGCGGTCTGATCGCCAACCACGGACGCCCCGACCACGCCTAACGCCACCTCGCCATTGAGCTGCCGGACCGCGTCGATCAGCGTATCGAAGCCCTTCTGCTTGTCGAGCCTGCCGATAAAGAGGATGCGGCGGGGGCTGCCAATGACTGGAGGCGCGGGAGGCCCGAGATCGGCGACGCCATTGGCGACGGTCGCGATGCGGTGGGGCGCGATGCCGATGTCGATCCCGCGTTGGCGCTCATAATCCGAAATCGCGACGATGGTGTCGGCGAACGGCGCGAGAATGCGTTCGACCGTGGCGGCGATCTTCTGTTTCACCGCCGAGCCTTGGATGTCGAAGCCCCAGCCATGGGCGCAATAGATGATCCGGGGCCGGGCCGGGATGGTCCGGAGTACGATCCGACCGGCCAGACCTGCGAAGCTGGAATGGAGGTGGATGACGTCCGGCTGGAAGTCGCGCACTTCCGCCCGGATCGTCCGCGACAGCGCCATCATGGCGCCGATCGACCGGCCCTGGGACGCGAAACACCGGAGGATGTCCTCCGGGATTGCCTCCATCTGGGCGCGATGCGCTTCGGGTACGATCACGCGCAGTTCCGCCGTTTCCGGATCGGCAAGCTGGCACGGCACGATCTGGTTGAGATAGGTGCCGCAGCCGCCCTTCACTGATTCGGCGACGTGCAGGATGCGCATCAGGCCGCCTCGCGCAGCCCGGCCGCGCCCATTACATCTCGGTAAAAATCCAGATAGCGCCCGGCGACGATCTCGGGCTGGGTCTCGCGCAGCACATGACCGAAGCTCTCCCGGCCGGGCAGGGCGTCGCGATCGAGGCGCATGACATGCTCCATCCTTCCCGCCAGCTCCGCATCGTTGCCCGGATCGAACAGCCAGTCGGCATTATCCGCACCGATCAGATCGGGAATGCCGCCAGATCGTGCGCCGATCGTGGGCACCCGATCGCGTAGGATTCGAGGATCGTACGCGGCAGCGGCTCGGCCCAGATCGAGGGGGCGATCATCACGTCGATGCCCTCGAAGAAGCTCTTGGGGTCCATGAAGCCTGGAAAGGACACCGGCAGTCCTTCGGCCCGCGCGATGAAGGGATCGATGCTGTCGTTCGCTTTGCCCGCCACGATCACCTGCCAGTTGCCCGGCGCGATCCGGCGGGCGGCGTCGATCAGTGTGCCGACGCCCTTCTCCTCATTGATCCGGCCGAGATAGCCGAAGGTGAAGGGCTGGCCCTCGCGCGAAGGCCGTTGATAGCCAGCGCTGACGCCTTCGATGACCGCCGGATTCCAGATCACCCGCCGGCGATTGGGCGGAAGATGATCGAAGAAGCCGCGGCGTACATGAATGTCGAGCGTCTCGGCGCGCATCAGCCGCTTGATGAAGGGAAAATTTGTCATGTCGAAGTGCATTTCTG
>CAYLIK010000061.1:0-16864 GCA_964383565.1 uncultured Sphingomonadaceae bacterium | reverse complement strand
TCGGTGCGGGTCGGGTGCGATCCGGCGACGATGTTGATATTATAGGCGATCGCCATCCGCGACAGCGCCTGCACCAAGGGCTCCCGATGCGCTGTCAGCTTGTCGATCGCGTCGGAGGGCGAAATGTCGGACTTTTCGAACGACAGCAGCGAAAGCGTGAACAGCTCGGGAAAGCAGATGAAGTCGGATTTATAGCCCGACGCCACGTCGATGAAATATTCGACATTGCTCAGGAAATCGTCGAAATCCTTCACCGACCGCGCCTGCAGCTGGCACGTCGCGAGCCGCACGCTCTCCACATCGCGCGGCACACGATGCTGGGGCGGCTCGTCCTGGTTCACATAGGGATTGCGCCAGATCATGTGCGCGGCGAACCCCATCGATGGCCCATCCTCGGGCAGATAGCGCGGCAGCACCCCGATCGGCGTGAAGCCGTTGGCAAGCTGGAAGGTCAGCACCGGATCGTGGCGCCGGCCCTCCTCGACCTCGCGCAGATACGCCTCCGGCCCTTCCACCTGCCGCGACGCACGCCGATAATTGGGCATCCGCCCGCCGAACACGATCCCCTTCAGGTCAAGCCGCTCTGCCAGCGCCCGCCGGGCTTCATAAAGCCGCTTGCCGATCCGCAAATTCCGCTGGCGACTGTCGACTGCTAGTTCGAACCCGTAAAGCCAGTCCCCGGTCGGATCATGCCGGCTGCCGAAGCCGTTGCCGCTGATCGATTCCCAGTCATGCGGCCCGAGCACCAAATCCTCGTCGATCCGGCTCGCGGCACAGTATCCGACGACCTTGCCCTCATAGAGCGCGACGAACTGCCCCTCCGGAAAATTATTGATCTGCCCGCGCACCATGCCAGCGGTGTAATTTTCGAAGCTGGTGCCGGCATAGGTGCGCCCGATCAGCCGGATGATGCCGGGCACATCCTGCAATGTGGCGATTCGGACCTGAAGCTTGGGCGGTGAAGTGGGCATGGCTTCCCTTCGTTTCCGCCTCGTACCCGCTCCAAAGCGACAGAAGCAAGGCGGGGTTCCGTCCGGAAACACACAACCGTCGTTGAAAATCATTTCGTATCCGAATGGATCAAAGCGATCTTTTGGCGGTTCATCGCTGGTGGTGATGGGAGGATAAGCAGTGAAGTTCGACAGAAAAGCTGACTTCGGCATTGCCGGTCTGGATGATGTGACAGCCGGAGGTCTGGCGCGTGGACGCCTGTTTCTTCTTGAAGGCAACCCAGGAACGGGGAAGACCACGATCGCCACGCAATTTCTGATGGCGGGCGCCGCGGCGGGCGAGCGCGGGCTGTACATAACGCTGTCCGAGACAGAGGAAGAATTTCGCGAAGGGGCAAGGTCGCACGGGTGGGATCTTGCGGGAATCGACATATTCGAGCTGATTCCGCCTGAAAACCTGCTCGACGAGGACCAGCAGCAAAGCCTCCTATATTCATCCGATCTCGAACTGGGCGAAACCACCAGGCGCATCTTTGATGCCTTCGAAAAGGCAAATCCCGATCGCGTCGTTCTGGACAGCCTGTCAGAGATCATGCTGCTGGCGCAAAGCCCGCTGAGGTTTCGTCGGCAAACCCTGGCGCTCAAGCATTATTTCTCCCGCCGGGGCACGACCGTGCTGATGCTTGATGATCTCACGTCTGACGCGAACGACCGCACGATGCACAGCATTGCCCATGGCGTTATCCATCTGGACGAACTGGCGCCCGAATATGGCGCCGAGCGGCGACGCACGCGCGTCATCAAATATCGCGGACAGCGATATCGTGGCGGCTATCATGATTTCGTAATTGACCCCGGCGGCGTGCGCGTTTTCCCCCGCCTCGTATCCGCGGAGCACAAGTCGAATTTTGCGCGGACGAGGGTCGAGACGGATTCACCGGAACTGAACGCGCTTTTGGGCGGAGGGCTTGAACGCGGGTCGAGTACCCTCATTCTGGGGCCGGCGGGCACAGGAAAATCGCTTCTCACGCTCACCTTCGTGCGCGCCGCCATCGAACGCGGCGAACACGCGGCGGTATTCGTCTTTGACGAGGAATTGGGCCTGCTGTTCGATCGGGCGCTGGGTCTCGGGATCGATCTGCAAGCGATGCGCGATAGCGGCTTGCTGACAATCGAACAGGTCGATGCGGCTGAATTGACGCCCGGCGAATTTTCGGAACGTGTGCGGCGGTGCGTCGAAATCAAGAAGGCGCAGACCGTCGTCATTGACAGTCTCAATGGCTTTCAGGCGGCGATGCCGGGTGAGCATGCGCTCATCATGCACATGCACGAACTGCTGCAATATCTGAACCGGCAGGGCGTATCGACCTTTCTGACGGTCGCGCAGCACGGGCTGGTCGGCGACATGAAGGCGCCGGTCGACGTCACCTATCTGGCGGACACAGTCATATTGCTGCGGTATTTCGAGGCGGCTGGCCGCGTGCGCAGGGCGATCTCCGTCATAAAGAAGCGCACGGGCATGCACGAGGACACAATCCGCGAATATAGGATCGGCAGTCGGGGCATCGCCCTTGGCACCCCTCTCACCAATTTTCACGGCGTCCTGCGCGGCGTGCCCAGCCCGGCGAGAGACAAGGAGCTGCCGGACATCGAGTCGGTCGCTTGATCCCGCATTTGTCAGAACGGGCCGTGATTCTCGCGCCGCACGGGCGCGATGCGGAGGTTGCCGCTGCCATGCTGGCGGAGGCTGGCATGATGAGCATATCGTGCCGGTCGATCGAAGAGATAACTGCCGAGATCGCCAAAGGTGCGGGTTATGCGATCGTTACCGAAGAGGCCCTCCGCAATGCGGATCTGCATGGGCTGTCTCAATGGATTTCGGCACAGCCTGAATGGTCCGACTTCCCGTTCATCCTGTTGACCGTGCGCGGCGGTGGCCTGGAACGCAATCCTGCCGCAGCACGATATCTTGAAATGCTCGGGAACGTAACTTTCCTTGAACGTCCCTTTCATCCCACGACGCTAATCAGCCTGGCGCAATCGGCGCGGCGCGCACGCAAGCGGCAATATGAATCGCGCGCGCGGCTTGACGAGTTGCATTCGCTCGCTGCCGATCTGGAACAGCGCGTGGAGCAGCGCACTGCTGAACGGCAGACCGCGTTGGAACATCTCCATGAGGCGCAGAAACTGGAAACGCTCGGCCAGTTGACCGGCGGTGTCGCGCACGACTTCAACAATCTGCTGACCCCGATCATCGGTGCCCTCGATCTGTTGCAAAGAAAGCTGGCCGGCACGGATCCGCGCAGCGAGCGGATGGTTGCGAATGCGCTTCTGTCGGGCGAACGCGCCAAGACGCTCGTCCAGCGCCTGCTCGGATTTGCACGCAGGCAGGAATTGCAGCGCGGGCCAGTCGATATTGCAGAGCTGATCGAGGGAATGCGCGATCTGATCAAAAGCTCGATCGGCCCGACGATTGAAGTGGACGTGCTCGCGGCCGATCAGGTGCCACCGGCCATCGCTGATGCAAATCAGCTTGAGCTGGCGATATTGAATGTCTGCGTGAACGCGCGCGATGCCATGCCGGGCGGCGGCAGATTGACGATAACCGTCGATGCGGTGCAGCTAAACGCGGACTCCGAGCCAAAACTGCCGCCGGGCTTGTACGTCCATATATCGATCACTGACGCAGGCACCGGAATGGATGCCGCCACCTTGGCGCGCGCGGTGGAACCCTTCTTTTCAACCAAGGAACTGGGGCGAGGCACGGGTCTGGGCCTGTCCATGGTTCACGGTCTGGCGGCGCAATTAGGGGGTGCTATCGTCCTGAGCAGCACGGTCGGGCAGGGCACCACGGTTGGACTATATCTGCCATCGACGGACGCTGCGGTGGATCGGGCCGTTCGCCAGGTTCCAAGCGGCAAAGTCGTTCAGTCCCGCCAGATGAATATCCTCGTCGTGGATGACGAGCGCCTCGTCCGCAAGGGCACGGCAGAGATGTTGCGCGGCCTTGGGCACAGCGTGATCGAGGCCGAGGGGGGCGCCGAAGCGCTGATCGTCCTTGGATCGACGTCCGGCATCGACGCCATCGTCACCGACTACAAGATGCCGCGCATGGACGGCGTCGACCTCGCCAACCGCGTCAGGGCAGACCGGCCGGAAATGCCGATCCTGCTGATATCAGGCTATACCGGCGCGGCCGATCCCGTCTCCGACTTCCCACGCCTCAGCAAACCCTTCGGGCTGGCGGCATTATCCGAGGCGCTCGCGCAGATCTGAAGCCCCGTTAGTCCTGATCCAAGTTGCGCCACATCGTCACCCCAGCGCAGGCTGGGGTCGATGTCTCTCAAAATCAGATGTGGTTGACGGTGAGAGATAAGCACCCCGCAAAATTCACTTTCCTACAGCCATGCAGCCGGGCCATGCTCCGATCATGCCCAAAATCAGCCATCTCATTGAAAACGCGAAGATTCCGATTTTTTCCCATTGGCTTACATGCACGAGGTTTGTGAAGTTACGAATTCTCCCTCGTTCGTATCCCATGACTAATTTCAATGGTTTAGCTATTCGACGGCAGACAGGAATCTTCGCGCCAAGCGGCCCTTTGCGCTATAACTTCACAGCCCTATACGCATAATATGTCTGACGATCTCTTCGCCTCCGCTCCCTCGACCAGCTCCGGAAATTACGACGCCTCGGCGATCGAGGTGCTTGAGGGGCTGGAACCGGTGCGCCGTCGCCCTGGCATGTATATCGGCGGCACCGACGAGCGCGCCTTCCACCATCTCGCCGCTGAAGTGCTCGACAATGCGATGGACGAGGCGGTTGCAGGGCATGCCACCCGGATCGAGGTCTCTCTCCAGCCTGGCAACCGGCTGACCATCGTCGACAATGGCCGCGGCATCCCCGTCGATCCGCACCCGAAGTTCCCGGGGAAGTCAGCGCTCGAAGTGATCATGACCACGCTCCACTCGGGCGGCAAGTTCAGCGACAAGGCCTATGCCACCTCCGGCGGCCTTCACGGTGTCGGCGTCTCGGTGGTCAACGCGCTCTCGAGCGAGACAGTCATCGAGGTCGCCCGAAACAAGGAGCTGTTCCGGCAACGCTTCGCGCGCGGCCTGGCCGTCACCAGCCTCGAAAAGCTCGGTGCGGCGCCCAATCGGCGCGGCACCAGCGTCAGCTTCGTCCCCGATACCGAAATCTTCGGCGAGCATACCATCTTCAAACCGACCCGGCTTTACCGGCTGGTCCGCTCCAAAGCCTATCTGTTCGCGGGCGTCGAGATACGCTGGCGCTGCGATCCTTCGCTGATCGGCGACGACACCCCGCCCGAGGCGGTGTTCCAGTTCCCCGGCGGCCTCTCCGATCATCTCCGCGAGCAACTGAGCGGCCGCGAATGCGCCACTTCCGAATTCTTCTCGGGCAAGCAGGATTTCCCGAACGCGCAGGGTTCGGTCGAATGGGCGGTCGCCTGGCCGCTCTGGTCGGAAGGCAGCTACAGCTATTATTGCAACACAATCCCGACGCCCGATGGCGGCACCCATGAGCAGGGCCTGCGCGCGGCGCTGGTGAAGGGCATTCGCGGCTTCGGCGATCTGGTCGGCCAGAAGAAGGCCAAGGATATCGCCGCCGAGGATATCGTCACCGGCTCCGAGCATATGCTCTCGGTCTTCATCCGCGACCCGCAGTTCCAGAGCCAGACCAAGGATCGGCTGACCTCGCCCGACGCCGCGCGGCTGGTCGAAAACGCGATCCGTGACCATTTCGACCATTTCCTCGCCGACAATATGGAGCGCGGGCGCGCGCTGCTCGGCTTCACGCTCGATCGCATGGACGAGCGGTTGCGGCGCAAGGCCGAGCGCGAGGTCAAGCGCAAGACCGCGACCTCGGGCCGCAAGCTGCGCCTGCCCGGCAAGCTCACTGATTGCGCCAATGACGATCCGGCGGGCACCGAGTTGTTCATCGTCGAGGGCGACAGCGCGGGCGGTTCCGCCAAGCAGGCGCGCGACCGCAAGACGCAGGCGATCCTGCCGATCCGCGGCAAGATCCTCAACGTCGCTTCCGCCAACAGCGCCAAGATCGGCGCGAATACCGAAATCGCCGATCTCATCCAGGCGATCGGCTGTGGCTCGCGCGACCGCTTCGCGCCTGACAATATTCGCTACGAACGCATCGTGATCATGACTGACGCTGATGTGGACGGCGCCCACATCGCCACGTTGCTGATGACCTTCTTCTTCCAGGAGATGCCCGACCTCGTCCGGCTTGGGCATCTTTATCTTGCCCAGCCGCCGCTCTATCGTCTGACTGCGGGCGCGCAGAGCCTTTACGCCCGCGACGATGCGCACCGCGCCGAGATCGAGGCGGGGCCGTTCAAAAACAAGAAGGTCGACGTCGGCCGCTTCAAGGGCCTCGGCGAGATGAACCCCATACAGTTGCGCGAGACAACTATGGACCCGAAGACCCGCCAGCTTATCCGCGTCACCCTGCCGCAGGAATATGAGGAACGGATGGGCGTGCGCGATCTGGTCGAGCGGCTGATGGGCAAGAATCCCGAGCACCGCTTCCAGTTCATCCAGGCCAACGCGGCCACGGTTGATGAGGAGGTTATCGACGCCTAGTTGTGAGCGGGGCGCGGGCCGGTGGCGCCCATCCACGAGAGTGGATCATAAAAAGGTAAGGCCCTCGCTCCGGGGGCAGGGAACGAGGGCCGACCTGGCGTTCGTCACGCAGGGGGTCCACTTTCGATCGGGCAACAGGGGGGAAATCCCGATCGCGTGTAACCACTGACACTGCTTATAGGGGGGCTATCCTGTCGCCGAGATGAATGATCCTGTCAGCCTCGCGGTCCTTTCGGGCGCGGATCGTTCCAGCGGAACGTCTCGTCGCTGATTGGGATATTGAACTGCTGATTCGTCAGCCGCACCGTCGAACGGTTGCCCTGCGCGTCGATCACTGACCAGCCTTCGAGCATCAGCCCGGCGGGCGCCCCAGCGCGGCGGGTGAAGGCGATCGAGATGAGCCCGAATTCAGGTCGCTTCGGATCGCGCGCCTGAATGACCACCACATTGGGATCAGCCGCCCCCACCGGTTTGGCGAATCGCGACAGATCAGCCTTGGGATTGAGCAATATGGACAGCGGCGAATCGCCGATCGGCCAGCGCGACACCTGCTTCACCGCATAGTCGATCATCGTCAGCGCCTTGCCGTCGCCCACCACGAGCAGCTTTGCGGACGGCTGATATTCGAACCGGATGCCGCCCGGCCGCTTGATCGACAGCTTGCCCGTCAATGTACCGCCATTGCGATCCGTCTGGGCGAAGGCCGCCGTCATCGTCCGCACCGCGCGCAAATGCGCCGACACCTCGTCGAGCGGGGACGGGGCGGCGGCGATGAGGACAGGCGCCATGAGCGTGAGGGAAATGAGCTTGGTCATGCCTCATCATTACGGCACGCCGCTGAACCAGTCTTGAACTTTATCGTCCGAGGAAGCGCCCCAGGTCCGCGACCTCCACAAGCACCTCGCGCCGGCCGACATGGTCGGGGGTGGAGATTATGTCGTCCTTCTCCATGCGCTCGATCAGGCGGGCGGCGCTGTTGTAGCCGACCCGGAGCTGGCGCTGCAGCCAGCTGGTCGATGCCTTGCGGTTCTCGACCACGAGCTGGATGGCCTTGTGATAGAGCTGGGTCTCGGGATCGTCGGGGCCGCTTGGCGCGCCTTCCATTGCCCAGCCGCCATCCTCGGGCTCCTCGGTGACGGCCTGGATATAATCCGGCGTGCCCTGCCCGCGCCAGTGATCGGCGATCGCGCGGACTTCCTCGTCCGACACGAAGGGGCCGTGAACGCGCGCGATCTGCTTGCCGCCCGGCATGTAGAGCATGTCGCCCTTGCCCAGTAGCTGCTCGGCCCCTTGCTCGCCCAAGATGGTCCGGCTGTCGATCTTGCTTGTGACCTGGAAACTGATGCGGGTCGGCAGGTTGGCCTTGATGACGCCGGTGATGACGTCGACTGACGGCCTTTGCGTCGCCATGATCAGGTGAATGCCGGCTGCGCGCGCTTTCTGGGCAAGGCGCTGGATCAGGAATTCGACTTCCTTGCCGGCGGTCATCATAAGGTCTGCAAGCTCGTCGACGATGACCACGATCTGCGGCAGCACCTCGCATTCGAGCTTTTCTTCCTCGTAGATCGGCTGGCCGCTTTCGGCATCATATCCGGTCTGGACGCGGCGGCCGAGCGACTGGCCCTTGGCCTTCGCCGCCCTGACCTTTTCGTTGAAGTTGGCCAGGTTGCGCACGCTGACCGAGGACATCATGCGATAGCGGTCCTCCATCTGTTCGACTGCCCATTTAAGCGCGCGCACTGCCTTTTGTGGCTCGGTTACGACCGGCGAGAGCAGGTGAGGAATGTCGTCATAGATGCTGAGTTCGAGCATCTTCGGGTCGATCATGATCATCCGGCACTGTTCCGGCGTCAGCCGGTAGAGCAGCGACAGGATCATGCAGTTGAGGCCCACCGACTTGCCTGATCCGGTGGTGCCGGCGACGAGCAGGTGGGGCATCGGCGCGAGATCGGCGATCACGGGATCTCCCGCGATATTCTTGCCGAGGATCAGCGGAAGACCGGCGTTATGGTCTTCATAGGCCTCGCTCGCCACCAGCTCGTGCAGCACGACCGACTCGCGCTTGGCGTTGGGCAGCTCGATACCGATCACGGTGCGGCCCGGAATCGTGGCGACACGGGCGGAGAGCGCCGACATGTTGCGGGCGATATCGTCGGCAAGGGCAATCACGCGGCTCGCCTTGATGCCGGAGGCTGGCTCCAGCTCGTACATCGTCACGACCGGGCCGGGGCGCACCTCGACGATGCGGCCTTTCACGTGGAAATCGTCCAGCACCGATTCGAGCAGGCGTGCGTTGCGCTCGAGCGCGGCGCGATCGATCGGCGCGGACGAGGAGGGCGGCGGAGCCTTGAGCAGGTCAAGCGGCGGCAGTTCATATGTGTCGCGCAGATCGAGCTTGGTCTGCCGCTCGCGTGGCGGACGCGGCGCGTCAGTCCTGGGTCGCGCCGGCTCGGCGATCACCGGGCGGGGGGCGTCCTCCACCGGCACGGCGACGGCGCGAGGCTGGGCGATGCGCTTGGGCTTTGCTTCGGCAACAGGCGGCGGTGGCGCATCGGCGCGCGCGCGGAACCAGCGCAACAGCCAGTAACGCTCGATTTCATCGAGCCGAAGCCCATGGATCCAGAGCGCAACGCCGCCGCCGGCGATCAGCAGGGACAGCAGGGCGCGAACCGGGAAAGCCCATTCGGGAGCGGGCAGCATACTGGTCATCGAAAGTACGAGCGTGGAAACAAGCAGCCCAATCGCCCCGCCCAACCCGGCGGGCAAACCGGCGACCGCCCCGCCCCGCAGCAGCGAGAGCGCGATGCCGATCAGTGCTGCGGCAAGCATCACCAACGCCAGATCACGACCCCAACTCCCGATCGGCGCCGCACGCCATAGCCGGGTCGCGATCAGGAGCGGCAACACCAGTGCCAGTACGATTGCCGGGCCGAACAGCGTCAGCAGTATGTCGGCGATCCACGCGCCCGGGGCACCGAGCAGGTTGGCCGGGCTTCCGCCCGCTGCCGTGTTCAGAGATTGATCGGTCGTGTGATAGCTCGCCAGTGCGAAGGCAATCGCGAACACGAGCGCGAACACGCCTAGCGAACCGGCCATGGTGCCGCCGCGCCGCGCGAGCATATGCAACCGGTTTCGCCACCCCGCAGTCGCCGTTGCCGGCATGCTGATCGTTACCATCGATCCCGCTCCGTTCCGCCGGTCATTCCCCTGATGACGGCGTCTCAAGAATCGCCGTTAACCAACGTCGGGTCAATAGCCGACGCGATCAGCGCCTTGAGAGGAAAGGAAAGATGGTTCCTGCCTAATTGGAACGGACTTGTTTTAGGCCGTCGAAGTCGAACCGCCTCATTACGGCCGGTAGAAATCCGCCGGGACGGGCGTCGGCTTCTTGCAGGATTTCAGGATACCGCGTTTGCATTCGTCATTCTGAATACGCCAGGCCACCATTGCGTCGGCATAGGCTGTCTGCTGCTTGGCATAGGCTTCCTGATCCATTTCGATTTTTTCGCGGCGCGCGACGACTTCGGCGCGAAACGACGCACGGTCCAGTTCATATTGATTCTGCTGGGCGTCGCTTACAGCCGTATTGACCTGCGCATTGGCTGCGACGTTATTGTTGAGAGCCTGCGTAACAGGCTGTTCGCTTGCATCAGTAGTAGTTGTCGCAGGGGTCTGCGCCAAAGCGAGGCTGGACACCAAAAGCATCGATGGTGTCGCGAGTAACATGATCAAACGGGACATGAAGTATCCTCCGTGATGCGGCCAAGTGGGACCACGCACTGCGGCGCAGCCCCGATACGGCATCAAACCTTGTTGATGGCGCCTTTCACGGCGCCCTTTGCCTTCTGAACGTCGCCCTTGGCCTCCTGGGCGTCACCTTCAGCCCGGATATCGGGACGATCCGTAGCATCGCCGATGGCGCGCTTCGCCTTGCCAATGGCCTCGTTCGCGTGGCCCTTGGCCTTGTCGATTATCTCACCCATGAAGCTACTCCTTCTGCGAATTCCGGGGGCTGGAATCCTGCAGAGGCAACGAGTGGCTCAGCTGCGGGGTTCCCTCGCGGAGGCATGTCGATGGTCCGTTGGCAATCAGGCGAACAGGTCATATGACGGTAGTCGAACAGGGAGAGGCGTCATGCTCGGAAGACGTCCTTGGTTTGCCATATTCATCCTCGCGTCGCTGCTGGGCGCGGGTCTCGCCTCGGCGGGCGTGATCGATGCCCTCAAGATCGCGCGCAACAACAAGCCGCCGCCCTTCGCCTTCGATGCACGCAGAGCGCCGCACGCGCCTGATTATGCCAGCCGCGAAAGCTGGGCGGCGCTGCCCGACATGCAGGATGAAGCAGACCTCACCCCCGGCGGCGTGTCAGCGATCGATCAGACCCGCGCGCCCGCGGATGTGTTTTTCATTTACCCCACCGTCTTTTTTTCGAAGGATCAGTGGAACGCCGACATCGCCGATCCGGCCTACCGCAAGGCGATCGGGGAACTGCCGCTGCGCAGCCAGGCCACGATCTTCAACGGATGCTGCGCCGTCTATGCACCGCATTATCGGCAGATGACGCTGGGCGGCTACGTCAAATGGTCAGCCAATTCCGAAGCGTCGATGGACCTGGCTTATGCCGATGTCTCGCGTGCGTTCGATCAGTATCTGCGCACCGCGAACCGGGGGCGCCCCTTCATCATCGCCGCGCATAGCCAGGGATCGCGGATTGCGCGACGGCTGCTGGCTGAGCGGATCGACGGCACGCCGCTCGCGAAGCGGATGATCGCAGCCTATCTGGTCGGCCACTGGATGGAGCAGAGCTGGTTCGATGCGCGTCGCGACATCAGGCCCTGCGCCTCGCGCGCTGATCTCGGCTGCGTCGTAACCTACAGCAGTTTCGAGGAAGGGCGCGACGCGACGAAGCAGCGGCTGCTGCTGGGGCGGACCAGCAACTACCGGCCCGAGACGCTACGCCGGCCTTATGTGTGCATCAACCCGCTCGATTGGTCGCGGACTGGCGCGCGGGTGGATCGCAGTTACAATGCCGGGGGCTGGATGCCTGCTGAGGGTGGCGTGACCCGTCTCGATCCGCAGCTCGTCTCGGCGCGCTGCGACGATGGCGCGGTCTACATATCCAGGCCTGCGAAAACCTATGTCGACCGGGCGATCCCGTTCGGGAATTATCATAATGTCGATTATAACCTTTTCTGGATGAATATACGCCAGAATGCGGTCGAGCGCGTAGCCGCCTTCGGGCAGCGGCCCCGCTGAACAGGGAGGAAATATGTCGAGTATCAAAATCATGGCGCTTGCCGGGGCAGTCGGCCTGCTTTCGGGCTGCGGAACGACGGGCAGCACCCAGGAGCCGCCTTTGAAGCCGATCGCCGGCAATCCCGAATCGGCCGAATCCTGTCCGGCGCTCGGCAGCCGCAACTGGTCGGCGCGGCTTACCCGCTCGGGCGGCGCGACGCCCAAGCTGACCCTGACGATCGATGGCGAAGTAGATCTGCCGACGCCCGGTCATACGCCGGTTTGGAAGACAGGGATTTCGGACCGGGCTAACCCGCCCGGCATGCAGATCCTGCTGTCGTTCGATCCGCCGTCACCCGACGACATGGTCGCCCAGGTCGTATCGATCAACCGGGTCCATTATGAGGTGGACGTGGCCTATTCGCGCTATCGCTACATCATGATCCGTTGCGGCAACGCGGCGCTGGTGAATATTCCAGAGGTGCAGGTCCAGCCCTGAGAGCTTGCCCTTCCCGCGCCGAGGCGCGATGAGGGCGACGATGACTGAAGACGATATCGCCCTCGCTGGCCGCCTGGCAGACGCCGCCGGGGCGGCCATCCGTCCTTTGTTCCGGGCTCGCTACACCGTCGAGACCAAGGCGGACGCCTCGCCCGTCACCGAGGCCGACCGCGCCGCAGAAGCCGCGATGCGCGCGATCCTCGAAGCCGAGCGGCCGCAGGACGGGATTGTCGGCGAGGAATATGGCGTCACCCGCGAAGGCGCTGATCGACGCTGGGTGCTCGATCCGATCGACGGCACGCGCAGCTTCGTCACGGGGCGCCCGATCTTCGGCACGCTGATCGCGCTGATCGAGGGCGAGACGCCGGTCCTGGGCATCATCGACCAGCCGATCCTGCGCGAGCGTTGGGTTGGCGTGAAAGGCCGGCCCACCATCTTCAACAATGCGGCGGCGCAGACGCGAGATTGCGCCCTGCTCGCCAACGCGCATTTGGGAACGACCTCGCCCTATCTGTTCGATGCGGACACCCGGCCCGGATTCGAGGCTGTGGCCGGGGCTGTGGGCAATCTGGTGATGGGCGGCGATTGCTACAGCTATGGCTTGCTTGCGCTGGGGCAGCTCGATCTCGTCATCGAAAGCGGGCTCAAGCTTTACGATTTCGCCGCACTTGCGCCGGTGGTCGAAGGCGCAGGGGGACGGATGTGCGACTGGGAGGGCAATCCGCTCAGCGCCACGAGCAATGGACGTGTGATCGCCGCGGGCGATGCCGCGCTGGTGGAACAGGTGCTGTCCTTGCTCGGCTGATAAAGGGCGAGCCGGGGTGGGATGCGCTTTTCCCATCCTTATATGTGATTACGACAGCCTCGAAAGGACATGTGATGGCGCGCCAGATGAAGATCGATTTCGTCTCCGATGTCTCCTGCCCGTGGTGCATCATCGGGTTGCGCGGTCTGGAAGAGGCGCTTGATCGAACCGGCGACCTGATCGACGCGCACATCAGTTTCCAGCCATTTGAACTCAATCCGGGGATGGCGCCCGAGGGTCAGAATATCGGGGAGCATATCCGGCAGAAATATGGCTCGACCCCCGAGCAGTCCGCAGCATCCCGGGATATGATCCGTGGCCGCGCGGCAGAGTTAGGATTCGCGATAAACTATTCCGACGAAAGCCGAATCTACAACACGTTCGATGCCCACCGCCTGCTGCATTGGGCTGAAGGCGAGGGCCGGCAGGCCGCGCTGAAACACGCGCTGTTCGAAGCCTATTTCACGGATGGCCAAAGCCCGGCCGACCATGAGGTACTGGTCACTGTCGCCGAAAAAGCGGGATTGGACGCCAATGCCGCGCGTGAGGTGCTTACCTCGGGCCGCTATGCCGAGGATGTGCGCCAGGCCGAGCAGCTTTGGCAATCGCGCGGGATCCATTCGGTGCCAGCCATCGTGATTGACGGACGCTATCTCATTTCGGGTGGGCAACCCTCTGAAGCGTTCGAGCAGGCGTTGCGCAAGATCGCGGCGGAGGCCGCCTAGCCTTTCTTTGAGCTTCCCGTACCGACATCCTTGCGCGGCTCGCCCTTTTTCGTCCGCTGGGCAGCGGCACTGGCGCCGTTCAACACCGGGCCACAGGCGGCTGATTTTGCGTCGCCCGGATCGATGAAGGCGATCACGGATGCCAGAGGCGTCGCGACGAGGGCAAGACCAGCACCCACGCCGGCGCGGGTGAGCAGTTCGGGCGAGATCACCTGAAGGCCAGGCTTGGCGAAATAGCCATTGATGCCCACCGGCGACTGCAGCGACACGAGGCTGAACTTCTTGCCGTCGGCGCGAAGCGCGAGGTTCAGCGATTCGTCCTTGAAGCTGAAATTGCCTCGGCCGGTGATGACGTTCCGGGTCGTATCGATCAGGATCGGGTCAGCCGCCGCCACACCGTTGCGCACGGTGAACGCGATGAGGCCGCAGTTAATCTGAACCGGCTTTTCAAGCTTCTTCGCGAACATCTTGGTGATGAAGGTGCCAATATCCAGCTCGGACAGCTGGATATTGCGAGTCCACATCGTGCCCTGTGGCAGGATGATCGCGACACGCCCGTCCGAGGTGCTCAGCGAATCATGGACGGTATCCCCGCGCCCCTTGAGGAGGACGCGCGCCTTGACGACGCCTGTCGTGCCCGATTCGTCGAGGCCCCAGCCCTTGAGCAACCGGCCCATGGGGGTCGGCGCGAGGCGGATGTCGTAATCGGTCAGCACCGGCCGCTGGCGGGCATTGATATTGATATCGGACGACACCTGCCCGCCCGACATGTCGAAGGTCAGCGGGGAAAGTTTGAGCATGCTGCGATCAAGATCGAGCGTGAGCGCGATGTTTGATACCGGCAGGTTGGGCGCCCGGACGTCGCGCACTGCGTAATTTACATGCGCATCGAACGCCTTGAGTGCATCGACGCGAAGCTGGGCGTTGGGCAAGATGCGTGGCGTGCCACCGACCTGCGTGATCGTGCCCTTGGCACCCTGAGCGTCAAGCTTCTGCGGATCATAGCCCACAAACGGGCCGACATCGACGATATCGACGCTGCGCGAGGTGAGGTCCGCGTCGATCCTGACCCGAGCATTGGGCTGCGAGATCGTCATCTTGCCGGCGAGGTCGCTTTGCCCGAACGCGCCGTTCAGGCGGGTGAAGCGCCATTCGTCCCCAGCCTTGGTGAGCCGGGACACGAAGCGATAGCTGCGCGTATCGGGCACGGCGATGCCGAGGAAGTCGAACAGGCGCGCCAGATTGGTGCCGCGCACCTTCACGGTCAGATCGGAACCCTCCAGCTCGGTCATACCCGGCAGCGTGCCGGAGACCTGCAGGTTATCGGCGGCCGCGCGAGCATTGAGCAGAAAGCGGTTGCGGCCACCGACCACGGTGTCGTTGGGTGAGAGCAGCGTGCCGTTGAGCGTAAAGGCCCGGCCGCGCATGTCGCCTGCGCCCTCGAAGCGGATGTTTTCGGTCGCAAACTGCGTGTTGGCGGCACGAATAGTATCGAACTTGATATCAGTGACGAGTTGCATCGGCGGATCGCGATAGCGCAACGTCGTGCCCGTAATCGCGGCGCGGCGGATCAGCGGCAGGGTAAGCGGCTCGCCTTTCTTGTTGGGATCGCCAAAGGTCCAGGTGTTGCGTTGGCCCATGGCATCCCATTCGAGATCGACATGACCTTGATCCAGCAACAGCTGACGAACGCGGGTCTTGCCCCCGAAGATCAGCGAACCGAGCGAGATGCCGCTATCGATTACGCGCGATTCGAAGAAATTGGGCTTGGTGGCCCATTCAGGGTTGGAAATGGTCAGTCCCTCCGCGCGGAACTGAATGTCGAGGGGGTTCATATAGAGCTGGAAACCGTTCGCGACCTTCACCTCGCGCTGGCTGACGCGACTGGCGATGCGCTCGAACGGGCCTTTCAGGAAACTGCCCTTGGTGATGAACAGGATCAGCCAGGCGAGGAAAATCAACGTGAGAACGCCTATCACCACCCACATCAAAATGCGCAGCGGTTGGCGGCGTGCAGCAGGAGGCGGGGACGCGTCCGTCTGTTCGAAGGCGCGATTGGACTGATCCGGCATGGCGTAGAGAACCGCCCGCGCCCTTAGTCGGTTCCGGCGGGTTGCCTTTGGCGCCTCCCCCAGTTATAGGCGCGCCCTTCCGCGATTTGAGGGATGGTCCGGCCGGTATGGGCTGCCGTGGCTGTTCGCAAGCGTCGCATATAAGGAGACGAAAATGCCCAAACTCAAGACCAAGAGCGGGGTGAAGAAGCGATTCAAGCTCACCGCGACCGGCAAGATCAAGCATGGTGTCGCCGGCAAGCGCCACCGCCTCATCAGCCACAATGCCAAGTATATCCGCCAGAATCGCGGCACGTCCGTCCTCGCCGAGGCCGATACGCAGCGCGTGAAGCTCTGGGCGCCGTACGGCCTTAGCTGAAGAGGAACGCTTAAATGTCACGCATCAAACGCGGCACGACCACACGTGCCAAGCACAAGCGGATCCTGGAACAGGCGAAGGGCTATTATGGCCGCCGCAAGAACACGATTCGCATCGCGCGTCAGGCTGTCGAAAAGGCCGGCCAATACGCATATCGCGACCGCAAGGTTAAGAAGCGCAGCTTCCGCGCGCTCTGGATTCAGCGCATCAACGCCGCCGTCCGCGCCGAAGGGCTGACCTACGGCGTGTTCATGCACGGCCTGAAGCTGGCGGGCGTCGAACTCGACCGGAAGGTCCTGGCCGACATCGCCATGCATGAGGGTGAGGCGTTTAGCGTCATTGTCGCCCAGGCGAAGGCGGCTCTCCCCGAAGGCGCGCGCGTCGCCGCCTGACGGATTGCTTCAGTTTCGCTACAGGGGGCGCGGATTGCGATGGCATTCCGCGCCCCTTTGCGTTTGTCACGCGCGCATCTTATGGCCAGCGCCGAACAGGGATTTTTGAATCGATGACTGATGTAACGGGCCTCCAGGCGGAGCTGCTTGACGAGGTGGAGGGCGCATCCGGGCTCGACGCGCTGGAGGCGGTGCGGGTCAAGGCGCTCG
>CAYLIK010000060.1:0-16869 GCA_964383565.1 uncultured Sphingomonadaceae bacterium | reverse complement strand
AAAGCTTGAGGACGGCCTGTCGCTGAACCCGGGCATTGCCGCCGCGCGGGTAAATTTCACCGCCAAGCGCGTCACGATCGTTCACAACCCGGATCTTGATATCCCAAAACTCCGCGAAGCGATCGAGAGGATCGGCTTCGAAGCGCAACCGGTCGATCTCGCCGGGACAGGTGATGATAACGAAAGCCGTGGCCTGCTCCGTGCGATGGCGGTCGCCGGGTTTGCTGCGATGAACGTGATGCTGTTGTCGGTGTCGGTCTGGTCGGGCGCCGAGGGTGCGACGCGCGACCTTTTCCACTGGCTGTCGGCGCTGATCGCCTTGCCGACAATCGCCTATTCGGGCCGCGTCTTTTTCAAGTCCGCCTGGAGCGCGCTGCGCCACGGGCGCACCAATATGGACGTGCCGATCTCGATCGGCGTGCTGCTCACGGCGGGGATGAGCCTCTACGAAACCGCGACCGGTGGCGCGCATGCCTATTTCGACGGCGCGGTGATGCTGCTCTTCTTCCTGCTCACCGGCCGCTGGCTCGACAGCGTCATGCGCGATCGCGCCCGCGATGGCGTGGCTGCGCTGCTGAAACAGGCCGCGACCGGCGCGCTTGTCCTGAAGAAGGGCGGCAGCACCGAATGGCGCGCGGCGCAGGACATCGCACCCAATATGCACATGATCGTCGCGGCGGGCGAGCGCCTCGCGGCCGACGGCATCGTCGAGCAAGGCCATACGGCGTTCGATCTTTCGTTGCTGACCGGGGAAAGCGCGCCGCAAGCGATCGGCCCCGGCGATACCGTCCACGCCGGCACGCTCAACATCGGCGCGCCCGTTACTGTGCGCGTCACAAAGGCTGGCCCGGATACGGCGCTCGCCGATATCGCCCGTATGATGGAGAACGCGACCCAATCGCGCTCACGTTATGTCCGTATCGCCGATCGCGCTGCCCGGCTTTACGCGCCCGCCGTCCATCTCCTTGCGGCCCTCAGCTTTATAGGCTGGATGATCCTTGGCGCGGGCTGGCACGAATCCCTGCTGATCGCGGCGGCTGTCTTGATCATCACCTGTCCCTGCGCACTCGGCCTCGCCGTGCCCGCTGCCCAAATCGTAGCGGTCGGCGCGCTGATGCGCGCTGGCGTGCTGGTCAAGGATGGCAGCGCGCTCGAACGCCTTGCCGAGGCTGATCGCGCGCTGTTCGACAAGACCGGCACACTGACATTGGGCCGCCCGGAACCCGTCGATCTCTCGATGCTGAGCGCGGAGGAGAAATCGGTCCTGCTCGGTCTCGCCCGCACCAGCCGTCACCCATTGAGCCAGGCCCTGCGCCGCACGCTCGAACATGAAGGCATCAGCGCCGCGGAGGTCGCGGATATCACCGAAACGCCCGGGTTCGGACTCGCGGGGAAATCCCCTTACGGCATCGCGACGATATCCCGCGCCGATGCCGCCGACGAAACCGATCTAGCCTGCCGCTTCAAGATCGAAGGTCTGCCCGCCGCCACCATCCGCTTCGGCGACAAGCTGCGCCCCGATGCCCAGTCGACCATCCAAGCCTTGCGCGGGTTGAACATCGAAGCTTCGATTCTTTCCGGCGATCGCGGCGCCGCGGTTGCGCCGGTTTCGTGCGAACTGGCCATCCCCGCGCGCACCGATCTGTCCCCCGCGGACAAGCTGGCCGCGATCCAGACCTTGGCTCAGCAAGGGGTGAAGGTCCTTATGGTCGGCGACGGTCTCAACGACGGCCCTGCGCTCGCGGCAGGCCATGTCTCGATGGCCCCCGCCTCCGCCAGCGATGCCAGCCAGAACGCCGCCGATGCGGTCTGGATGGGCGACAGCCTCGCACCCGTCGCCACCGCGATCAGGGCCGCGCGCCGTACCATGTACATCGTCCGTCAGAATTTCGTGCTCGCGATCGGCTACAACGCCATCGCCGTCCCGCTCGCCATCGCGGGCAAGGTGACACCATTGATCGCCGCGCTGGCGATGTCGGGCTCGTCGATCATCGTGGTGGCCAACGCCCTTCGGCTCAGGAGCGCGGCACGATGAATGGCGTCCTGCTTCTCATCCCGATCGCCCTGCTGCTCGGCCTGTCGGGCCTCGCCGCCTTCTTCTGGGCATTGCGTACAGGCCAGTTCGACGACCTTGATGGTGCCGCACTCCGCATTCTGATTGACGACGAACAAAAAGAAGGGACGGATCGCTAGAATCCGTCCCAGTCGGAGGAGTGGATATCGGCCGTCGCTACAGCCGGAAACCGATTCCGATGCCAAACACGAACGGATCGAGACTGACCTTCACCCGCTGCGTTCCGGCAGCCGTCGTGCGCAGCGTCGCGGTGGTGTCGATGTCGATGTATTTGACGTCGACATTCAGAAAGAGCTTCTTGCTGATGTCGAAATCGGCACCCGCCTGCGCGGCCCAGCCGAAGCTGTCCTTCATCGAAACCTTGGTCGGGCCGACGGCGCCTTCAAGACCGTTCGAAGCCTTTTCCGAATAAAAGATCGTGTAGTTGACGCCCACGCCCACATAGGGCCGGAACGGCCCCCCCGGGATGGGATGAAACTGCGCGGTCAGCGTCGGTGGCAACACCCAGGTCGATGCAAGCCTGCCGAGTGAGCCCGTCGTTCCCGAAACGCCGGACGCATGATGCTTGGTAGTGGCTGCGATCAGTTCGAAGCCGATATTGTCGGTCGCCATGTAGCTGATGTCCACCTCGGGCATCACGCTGTTGTTTACGCTCACCTTTTCGCCCGGAAAGGCGGGAAGGACGCTGCCCGACTTTTCGTTGGGTGCGACCATAATTCCGCGCACGCGAAGATAGGTATCCCCCGCCGCCGCGAAAGCCGGCGCGGAAAGTGATGATGCGGCGATTGCCGCCAGTAAAACATGATTTCTCATAACAGATACCCCTTTGGTCTTCCGGGGGCAAAGTATCCGCCCGTGGCGGCATCCTCATTGATCTAGGCCAATTGGTCCGTTGATCCTGGTCAATGCTCGCCGACTGCTATGTTGGTAGCCACGGCCAATGTGGCCCTATTATCCTGAATTACTCGAGCACCCGGTGCCGCGCTACACAAGCTACCCCACGGCCGCGGATTTCCATAACCGCGTCGTACGCAGGGCACCAAGAGATTCAGCGGTGCGATCTAGCTTCATTCTTTTTGCAGCCACAACGATAATCTTGGCCAACGTCAATCATCTCGCTTCGGCACGACTACCGATGATCTATACGTGCTTTGGAGACAGTCAGCCACATCCTTTGCCGCTTAAGCACGACCCTCTCTCCAAGGGCGATTGCATGAAGGCATGCCATACCGGCTGTGATCGAAGAAAATATGGGGCGAAACGCGAAAAAGAATGGCGCTAATACATTTGAATTTTTGGCTTTTTCATCACTGCAAATTATGCTTGATTTAAAATCGCTCAAATATTTTCTGCACCATAGTAAAGCATGTGCGGCGAGAAATTTGATGTTTGGCAAGAATGGAAGACTGAGCCTGCTTGTTGAAAGCTTTTTGCTAAGGCAGTCCAACCAGTGCGACACGCCCGCATCCTCGAAATGCGGATGAAAGTAACACAAAGGCGGGATGAGCTTAGGGCCTATTGATGACATCCCGCCGCAAGGTCAGTTTCAGCCGAATGCCAGATCCAATCTAAGTATAATTCCCAAGTGGCACGGTGACACGGCGGTGCCACAATTTTCAAATGTACCAGGCTCATGCACATGAGAGCGAGAATGCCATCCGCCAACGGCTTGATATCATTCGGCGCATTATCGCTGTGACAGCATGTGAAGGACTTCTTCCGGGACTGGAGTTATACGCCAGGGAGCTCGAGGAGCAGTTGAAGAGCAGCAACGGAGCCGGAGGAACGCGCTGACAGTGTATAAGTTGGATGGCGCGGGCCGCCTCGGGCAATGACGAAGCCATATCGGTATGATTTTGTATTAAATATAAATCTGTAAATAGTTACTTTACACTTTCTCTGTTATTAAAATTCCCGTTTGGGCATTTTATTAATTTTTAGTGACAGAATTATTCCAAATATTAGGCCCTTAAACACTTTTTTAACGCTCATATTATTGTCCCGAAACGGGACATCATCTTACTTATATCTTGACTTTTAGGACCAAATGAGCTTTTTTGGCGATGAGCAGTGTTAGCGTGAGTGTGGGGATGAGCAGGATCGACGCAAGCGGGACACCCGACGACATTAAGGTGTCGGCTGTCGTTACCAATTATAACGGCCTCGACTCGCTTATTCCGACGCTCAAGAGCCTGTCGACCGCCTCCCGTCCTTTCGCCGAGATCATCGTCGTCGACGACGGCTCGACCGACGGCAGCCTGGAATGGGTGCGGCAGAATTATCCCGAGGTGAAGCTGGTTCCGCTTGGCCGCAACACCGCGCGCCTCAACATCGTCCGCAATGCGGGCATCAAGGCGGCCAAGAGCCCCTATGTCTTTCTGACCGATAACGACATTACGGTGCGGGCGGGCTGCGTCGAGCAGCTGCTCAGCACGATGCTCGCCGATCCGACCGTGTTCAGCGTGACGCCTCGCCTGCTCGATCAGGATCGTCCCGAATATGTATATCAGAGCGGCAACGCGATTCATTTCCTCGGCGTGTCAATTGGATCGCATCGCGACAAGCTGGCCGCCGACCTGCCGTGGAACACGCCGGTCGCCAGCTATGGGGGCGGCATCATGCTGCTCGACAAGGCGAAGGTCGAACAGCTCGGCTATTTCGACGAAGGCTATGCGCTGGGCTGGGGCGATGACGGAGAGATGCACGTCCGCGGCGCGCTCGCGGGCTACAAGAGCCTGCACGATCCGCTCGCGCTCTGTCTGGTCGAGGTCCGCCCGCATGGCACCAAGCGGGCCTATGGCCAGTACCACAACCGGCTGCGCTTCATGCTGGTCGCCTATCGCAAGCGGACGCTGATTGCGCTGGCGCCTGGTCTCTTCCTGTTCGAGCTGATGGTGATGCTCACCGCGCTCGCGACCGGATCGATTTCCGCCTATTTCAAGGCGCTCAAGGCGACCTGGCAGGAATGGGGCGAAGTGCGGCGGATGCGGCGCATGGCGCAATCGTTGCGCACCGTGCCGGACACGAACATCCTTCGTACCGGATCGTTCGAATTTCCCGGCGTGTCGAAACTGCCCCAGCCGATGCGGGCCGCAGTCGCCGGCGCGCAATCCTGCACCTCTGTCTTCTGGTGGGCGGGCTACGCCTTCATCGCGTAACCTTCGCGACTATAACCTTTCCCAAAGGAAATTCTGCAATAGCCGCTGACGTTCGGGTTTCCAGCGAACCCGAACGGGCATATCAGGTGGCACTTGCTGCAGGGGCGAAGTGATGTTGGCGCGTTTCAAGGATCTCAGTCACGAAGCGAGGACGCTGGTCAAAGGCTATCCTGACTTCGTGATGCGCGACAAGACGCAGCTCACGCCCGGCGAAATCCCGATCTTCGTATTCCATACGATGGAATATGACAGGTTCGAAGCGCAACTTCGCCTGCTCAAGGAAAGCGGTTTCCGGACGCTTACCGCCGTCGAATATCTCGACATCCTCGAAGGCCGGAAGCAAGCGACCGGCAAGGAGGTCGTGCTGACGATCGACGATGCCCGGTCGAGCGTCTGGCGCTACGGTTTTCCGCTGCTCAAGCGTTATGAGTCCCACGCTGTCCTGTTCGTGATCCCGGGCTGGACGCCCGAAGGGCCCGCCGAACCACGCCCCACGCTCGACGATGTGTGGGCAGACGCGGTGACAGCCGAAACCCTGCACAAGCTGGACCCCCACGATCAGACGGTCTGCAGCTGGCCCGAACTCAAGCTGATGCACGCCTCCGGCCTGGTCGACATGCATTCGCACACCTATTTCCACCGCCGCGTGTTTGCCGACACCAAGGTGACGGGGGTCATCGCGCCGGGATGCGTGACCACGGCCTCCGATGCGGATTACAGCCCCTATCTGCGCTTCGACATGAAGCCTGCGGAAATGGCGCCCGAGGCTTTCCACGGCCTGCCGCTGTTCGCCAACCGGTCACTTCAGGAGGCGATGCCCTTCATCGACGTCCCCGACGCGGTCCGCGCGCAGTGCCAGGCCGCGTATCGCGAACATCTCGCGAAAGGCGACGACGATCGCAAGCTCCTGCCCGCCCTGCAGGAGATCGTCGACGGCGCGGCGTTACCCCTCTGCTCACAGGAGCATGTGATCGCGGTCATCAAGGAAGACCTCGCCCGCGCCAGAGAGATGCTGGCCGAAAAGCTCGGCGATCCGACGGCGGGAACACAGCTCTGCCTGCCCTTCACGCTCGGCAGCCCGGCGACTGTTGCAATGGCAAAGGAAGTCGGCAGCACAGCGCTCTACTGGGGCGTCAGCGAAAAGCGCCGGGTCAACAAGCCGGGCGACGATCCCTTCACGCTTGTGCGCCTCAAGAATGATTTCATCTGGCGTCTGCCAGGACCGCAGCGCCGCTCGCTTCCCGCAATCTATCTCGACAAGACAGTGCGCAGGCTACGAGGCACCAATCCCTATTAAGGTGGCCAGCCCCGTGACAGCCGAGCCCAAGCGGATTCCCTTCTACAAGCGGCGGTCCTTCCATATCTTCGTCAGCGCGACCTTGCTGGCGATCCTCTGCTCGCGCCTGCAATCCGAAGATTTTACGCGCATCTTCACCCAAGCCACCCCGATCTACATCGTACTCTTCTTCGTGATCGAGTTTGCTGATCGCCTGTTCATGGCGTGGAAATGGCGCCTCCTGCTCCTGCGGGAATATCCGCATTATCATCTCGGGCATGCGATCCGCGTCTATTTGATGAGTACGGCAACCGGACTCCTCCTGCCGCTAGGGGGCGTCGGGCCGGACTTGGTCCGGGTCGGCATGCTCAAGATCGATGGCGTGCCGGGCGACGCGGCGATCAGCTCGATACTGGTCGAGCGGCTGACGGGCGTGCTCGGCACGCTGATCATGGTGTGCTTCGCGATGGCGCTGCTGTTCGCGCAGCTGACCCTCGACGATACTAGGATGCTGTGGATCATCTTCGGCGGCTGTCTCGCCGGCGCACTGATCGGCCTCGCGATTCTCGCCTCCTCACGCCTGCGGCGGCTCATTGGGGCGGAGACGTGGATGCTTGCGCTTTTCACCAGGATTGGTTTCGGTCCGCACTGGCAGGCGGTGCTCCGCTATGCCGAGCGTCCGGCGCTGCTCGTGCTGAGCATCGTGCTTTCGTGGATCGAGCAGTTCGCCGACGTGATTAGCTTCTACCTTTGCTGTCTGGCGTTCGGTATCGATATCAGCCTGCTGCAGGCCACCGCGATGATCCCGATCGCAGCCATCCTCGGGCGCTTGCCGATCTCCTTCATGGGCCTTGGCGTGCGCGAAGCTTCGCTTGTCTATATGGGGTCGTTGTTCGGGATCAGCTATGCCGATGCGATGCTCGCCTCGCTCACCAGCTTCACATTGTTCCTCATCATGTTGGCGCCGATCCTGATCTGGACCATGTTCCATCGCAGGGAAGTTGACGTCGCCGCCCAGCGCGTCTGAGCGGGTGTCATATTCGCACATTAGCGCCAGGCGCTGAAAAGGGAGACCGTTCGTGAAGCCAATGACCATCCTCGTCACCGGAGGCGCAGGCTATATCGGAAGCCATGCCGTGCTGGCGCTTGCCGACGCGGGATGGCCGGTGGTCGTGATCGACAATCTCGTCACCGGCTTCCGCTGGGCGGTCGACGCGCGCGCGACCTTCGTCGAAGGCGATATCGGCGATCAGGCTTTCGTCGAGAAGGTTCTGACCGATCACAAGATCGGCGCGATCCTGCATTTCGCCGGATCGGTGGTGGTGCCGGAATCGGTCGAGAACCCGCTCAAATATTATCGCAACAACACCGCCAACAGCCGCAGCCTGATCGAAAGCGCGGTCACATGCGGCGTGAAGCATTTCATCTTCTCCTCCACCGCAGCCACCTACGGCATTCCGGACGTGATCCCGGTCAAGGAGGACATGCCGACCATACCGATCAATCCGTATGGCATGTCCAAACTTATGACCGAGGCGATGCTGACCGACGTCACGGCCGCGCACCCGATCAATTATTGCGCGCTGCGCTATTTCAATGTCGCGGGAGCCGACCCGGCCGGCCGCTCGGGCCAGTCAACGGCAGGCGCCACCCATCTGATCAAGGTCGCGGTCGAGGCGGCCACCGGAAAACGCGAATCCGTCGGCGTATTCGGCACGGATTTCGCGACCGCCGACGGCACCGGCGTGCGTGACTATATCCACGTCACTGATCTCGCGGACGCCCACCTTCATGCGCTCGACCTGCTGATGAGCGACCCGGCGCAAAGCCACATCATGAACTGCGGCTACGGCAACGGCTTCTCGGTGCTTGACGTGCTCGATTCGGTGGATCGCGTAGCCGGCGTGACAATCAAGCGCAACATGGGCGCGCGCCGCGCCGGCGATCCCGATGCGTTGATCGCCGACAACAGCCGCATTCTGGCCCGTACCCAGTGGCGGCCGCGCCATGCCGATCTCGATACCATCGTCACCCACGCACTGAACTGGGAAAAATCACGCCCGGTTTGATCGGCGGCGCTGCCGGTGTATGGCAGCGGCATGGCGGAGGTGGACTGTGACGTCGCGATACTGGGCGGAGGTCTGGCGGGAAGCCTGATCGCGCTCGCGCTTGCCCGCAAACGGCCGGATGTTTCACTGCTGCTGATCGAAAACGGCAACAGCATCGGCGGCGACCATACCTGGTCCTTTTTCGAAAGCGACATCGCGCCAAGGGACCGCTGGCTGGTGGCGCCGCTGGTCTGCCACAGCTGGGCGGCGCACGACGTCGCTTTCCCCCGCAACCGTCGCACGATCCCCGGCGCCTATCACGCGATCCGCTCCTCGCGGCTGGACGAGGTGGTGAATGCGACCCTGCCCCCCGGATCGGTCCTGCTCGGCGCCAAGGTGCACACCGCCGGCCCGACGACGGTGCTGATGCAGAATGGCAGCAAGATCGAGGCGAAGGGCGTGATCGACGCACGCGGCCCCGCCGCGCTCGAACAGCATCTCGATCTCGGCTGGCAGAAATTCGTCGGGCAGGAGCTTCGGCTTGAAAAGCCGCACGGCTTGGAACGCCCGTTGATCATGGACGCGACAATCGAGCAGATCGACGGTTATCGCTTCCTCTACGTGTTGCCCTTCACCGCCAACACGCTGCTGATCGAGGACACCTATTACAGCGACCGCGCCCACCTCGCTCCCGGCACGATCACGCCGCGTATCCAGCATTACGCCGCCGGCCGGGGCTGGTCCGTCGCCGAGGTGCTGCGCGAGGAGACCGGCGTGCTTCCCATCGCGCTCGGCGGCAATTTCGACGCCTATTGGCGATCCGGCGGCGATGGCGTTGCCAAGGCCGGCATGCGCGCCGCGCTGTTCCACCCGACCACCGGCTATTCGCTGCCCGATGCGGTCCGCATCGCAAATCTGGTCGCCCGCGAAAGGGATCTCAGCGGAGATGCACTCCATACCCTGCTCCATGCCCATGCAAGCAAGGCCTGGGCGGAACGTCGTTTCTACCGGATGCTGAGCCGGATGCTGTTCCGCGCGGCGCACCCGCCCCAGCGCTGGAAGCTGCTCGATCATTTCTACCGCAAGGATCGCGGATTGATCCGGCGATTCTATGCGGCGCGCTCGACGCTGCCGGACAAGATCCGGATGCTGTCCGGCAAGCCTCCCGTTCCGATCGGGCGCGCGGCGGGCCTCTTCTTCAGCGGGAAGCGTTAGTGGTCATGCAGCGCCAACTTCCCTTTCCCAAACATGACGGCCCAGCGCGCGTCGCGATCGTCGGCGCCGGCTTCGGCGGGCTCGCGCTGGGCATCCGGCTACAGTCTGCCGGGATCGCGACAACGATCATCGAGGCGCGCGACAAGCCGGGCGGGCGGGCTTACGCCTGGGAACGCGACGGCTTCACTTTCGACGCTGGTCCGACCGTCATCACCGATCCCGCCTGCCTGCGGGAGCTTTGGTCACTGTCTGACAGTGATATGGCTGCGGATGTCACGCTCATGCCGGTGATGCCCTTTTATCGGCTCAACTGGCCCGACGGGACGAATTTCGATTATTCCAATGATGAGCGCGCGCTGCGCAGCGCGATCGCCGATCTCGATCCCAGGGATGTCGACGGTTATGATCGCTTCCTCGCTTATTCGGCGGGCGTTTTTGCCGAGGGCTATGAAAAGCTGGGTCATGTCGCATTCCTTGACTTCGCGTCGATGGTGCGCGCCGCGCCCGCGCTCGCCCGCTATCAGGCTTGGCGTTCCGTCTATTCGATGGTCTCGTCTTTCGTCCGCAACGAGAAACTGCGCGAGGCGCTGAGCTTCCACACGCTGCTGGTTGGCGGCAACCCGATGAACACGAGCGCGATCTACGCGCTCATCCACAAGCTCGAAAAGGATGGCGGGGTCTGGTTCGCCAAGGGCGGCACGCATGCACTGGTGCGCGGCATGGTTGCGCATTTCGAGCGGCTGGGCGGAACTATGCGGCTCGGCGATCGGGTTGCGGAGATCGAGACCCTCGGGGATCACGTCACGGGCGTGCGGACGCAAAGCGGCTGGCGGGGCGATTTCGATGCGGTCGCCTGCAACGGCGATATCGTCCACAGCTATCGCGACCTGCTCTCGCAATCGGCGCGAGGCCGGCAGATGGGCGCACGGCTGGAACGCAAACGCTTTTCGCCATCGCTGTTCCTCGTCCATTTCGGGATCATGGGCGAGGCCCCGGAAATCCCGCACCATATGATCCTGTTCGGGCCGCGCTACCGCGAGCTGCTGGCCGACATCTACGATCATGGCGTGCTCGCCGCCGATTTCTCGCTCTACCTGCATCAACCCACGGCGAGTGATCCGGGCATGGCGCCTCCCGGCTGCTCGACCTTCTACGCGCTGGCGCCCGTCCCGCATTTGGGGAAGCTGGCGGTAGACTGGGAGGAAATCGCGCCGATCTACGCCGAGCGCATCTTGGCGGAAATCGAACGAAGGTTAATCCCGGATTTGCGCAGCCGGATCATGACCAAATTTTACTACACCCCGAAAGACTTCAGCCACGACCTTTCTGCTTATCTCGGCTCTGCCTTCAGCCTGGAGCCGATCCTGACCCAATCCGCCTGGTTTCGCGTCCATAACCGCGACGACAAGATCCCGAATCTCTATTTCGTTGGTGCCGGCACGCATCCCGGCGCGGGCATTCCCGGTGTGGTCGGATCAGCCAAGGCGACTGCCAAGCTCATGATCGATGATCTCGTCGGCTGACCGGGCGAGTCTCGTCGCCTTTTCACGAGACAGCATCGCCAGAGGTTCGAAGAGTTTCGCAGCGGCAAGCAAGCTGTTCGATCCGGAAACGCGCGAGCGCGCCTGGATGCTCTATGCCTGGTGCCGCGCGGCCGACGATCTCGCCGACGGGCAGGAAATGGGCCACGGCATGACCGCCGTCGCCGATCCCAAGGCGCAGCTGCAGATCATCAGAAACCGCACCGAGGCGGCATTGGCCGGCCAATCCTCGGGAGATCCGGCGTTCGACGCGCTCGGCGTGGTCGTGGCCGAGACCAAGATGCCCCATCGCTATCCCCGCGACCTGATCGAGGGCTTCGCACTCGACGCCGAAGGCTTCGCTCCCGCGAACGAACAGGACCTCTACCGCTATTGCTATCATGTCGCGGGTGTGGTCGGCTGCATGATGGCAATCGTAATGGGCGTGCGGCCGGACGACAGCTCCACACTCGACCGCGCCTGCGATCTCGGCATGGCGTTCCAGCTCGCCAACATCGCCCGGGACATCACCGAGGATCATGCCGCCGGTCGATGCTATCTCCCCCTCGATTGGCTGGCCGAGATGAGCATTCCCCGCGCGGACATGGGCAAGCCCCGCTACCGCGCCCACCTCGCCATCCTCGCCGCGCGCCTTTCGGACCGGGCAAGCGCTTACGAAGCGAGCGCCCGCTATGGGGCGAAGGCGCTCCCCTATCGTTCAGCCTGGGCAGTTCTGGCGGCCGCCGGAATCTATGGCGCGATCGCGCGTGAGGTGAAGCGTCGGGGCACGACGGCGTGGGACAAGCGCGTGGCGACCTCAAGCACCGGCAAGGCGATGTTCGTGATTAGCGGCGCGGCCCAGGCTGCGATGCGGTCCCATTTCCGTGATCATGGACGCGCCCAGCTCTGGAACCGCGTCACATGACGCTTAGCAGCTCGCTGATCGAGACGAATGCAAAGGCGACCGAACTGTCCGCGACGCCGTAGGGCAAGAAGAGATCGTCGCCGACGACCATGCCGCCGCAGCTGTAGACGACATTAGGAACATAACCTTCGCGATCCTCGTCAGCGGCTGAAAGGATCGGCTGGGTCGTGCGGCCGATGACCTTTGACGGGTCCTTCTTGTCGAGCAGTGCCGCGCCGATCGAATATTTACGCATCGCGCCGACACCGTGCGTGAGAACCAGCCAGCCCTCGGGCAGATCGATCGGCGATCCGCAATTGCCGATCTGCACGAACTCCCAAGGATATTTTGGCTTCATGAGGAGCTTGCCCTCACCCCAGGTTTCGAGATTGTCCGATTCGATCAGGAAGAGATTCTCGCCGTCCTGACGACCGATCATGCGATAGACGCCATCGTGCGCCGACGGGAACAGCGCCATCCCCTTGTTGCGCGCCGCACTGCCGGCCAACGGCACCATGTCGAAACTCTTGAAGTCGCGGGTGCGCAGCAGCTCCGACCGGATCGCATAGCCATTATAGGCGGTATAAGTGCCGAGCCACTCCCGCCGCCCATCAATATGGGTGAAGGTGACGAGGCGAAGATCCTCAAGCCCATTACGTTGCGCATCCGTGATCGGAAACAACACCGTGCCGGACAGCGTGCTATCCTCACCGCGCTTGATCGTAATCGGCGCCTCATCACTGCGGTCATGATTGACGACAGCCGAGTTGGCGGCGGTAGCGAAGGGCGGCTCGGGCATCAGCTCGAACTCGCGGTCCGCGGACACGATGCCTTCACGGAACGCGATCGAGGAGATGTGCCCCTCGCCCACCGAACGCAGCGACATCAAGATGCGCACCGCGCCTTCTTCCAGCCCGCTCTGATCGGGATGAAGGACAACGCTCGGATTCATCAGCGCGGCGGCGGCATAACTATATTCATGGCAGAAATAGGCGCCGATCAGCTCCTTCTGCCCTTGCTCCAGCGACTTGCCGTCGATTTCAAGCGCCTTTTCTATCTCGGCATAGCGGCTTTCAAAGACTTTCCGCGTCTGCCAGTGGCGCGCTTCGAAATCCTTGAACACCAGCGACAGTTCAGCTGAAACCGATGGCGGATCGAGCGAGAGCACATGCTCCACGATCCGCTCGCTTCGGCTCTGCACGCCGTCTGCGCTCTTTGGCGGTAAATGAAAGGGCCGAACCACGACACGCGATGGATCAGCCCTGAGGCGAAGCGGATGGTGGAAGATATCGAGCATTGGAATCCGCGATAGGTTATCGCGCGACGACGCTCAACTCCTGATCGCGCTGAAACCCATTGCAAAGTCTGTCCATCGCACATGTCGCAAGATGGAAGGCAAGGACGGACTCAGCGCCCTGGTTCAGATTGAGGCCGTGCGGCATCAACCCATCGAAGCATTCCCCGGTTGCCGGATCGGCCAGTGGGAGGCCCAGATCATTCTCGCCGAGATACCAGCGATAGGCGATCATCGCCTGCTCGCGCCAGCGCGCGTCGTGCGTGACATCGAACGCGACGGCACACGCATCGATCGTCGCCCATGCCTCAAGCGGTTGCTGATCGAACGGCTGCGGCGCGGAATAGGGCTTGCCGAAAGTCTCGGTGCCGACAGCGCGAAAATGGCCCTTTTCAGCCGTCTGCTGGTGAATGATCCATTCGAGCGTCTCAAGCCCGACATCGATCATGTCCTTGCGACCGAGCGCCTTGCCCGCGCGCAACAGCGCTTCGGGCAGGCGGCAATTGTCGTAAGCCAGCACGATTTCGAACCATGCCCAGTCAGGCCGCCGGTTGCGCCCCACGAGCGCCAGCAAATTCTCCCCCATCGTGGAGACGATTTCACTGGCCAAGCCATGGCCAGGATGCGCTTCGAGCATGGCCGTGGCGCCAAAGATCGCAAAGGCGAATGTGCGCGGTGACGAAAGCTTCAGCGAGTGACCCGCGACCTGATCGAACAGGTTCGAAGCCCAACGACGCAGCTGCCCCAGCCGATTGTCGCGCGCCGTGACGCCGATCGCCCAGAGGGTGCGGCCGAAGCTGTCCTCCGAGCCGGTTTCCTCAAGCCAGGAGCGATCGAAACCCATGAAGTTGCGGAATGCGCTCGTCTCGGGGTTCCATGCATGATGGATGAAGGATGCGTAGATGGGCGCCCACTGGTCGTGTTTTTCAGGGGGCAGATCAGTCAGACCGTTCATCAACAGCAGTGCGCGGGCGTTGTCGTCGATACAATAGCCGTGGTTGCGGTCGGGCACCGAATAGAGGCTGTGCTGGAACATGCCGGTCGCATCGCTCAGCCGCTCGATCGCCTGGAACGATACGGAACGGGGAATGGTGCGGATCGGCGCGACCGGAATACGCGCCGGCATGGTTTCGCGGATCGTCTCCATTTCACCCATTACGGCTTCGGCGTAGCGCGGCCAGATCATCGTCCGGCCGAGCGCATAGGCGCGTTGACGGAGCAGATCACGCGTATCCCCATCTTCGAGAAGATCGGAAATCTCACGCGCGAAGCCGACCGAATCCCGGAAATCGACGAGACGGCCATGATCAGCCGCCAGCAACTCGCGTGCATGGATATAGGGCGTCGAGACCACCGGCTTGCCGAGGCCGATCGAGTAGGACAGCGTGCCCGACGTAATCTGCGCGGGATTGAGATAGGGCGTGACGTAGACGTCCGCGGCGGTGAGATAATCGGTCAGTTCATCAAGCTCGACAAAGGCGTCGACCCAGCGGATATGATCCTGAACGCCAAGTTCTAGCGCCTGCGCCTTGAGGCTGTCGCGATAGGCCTCACCTTGATTCGCGACGAGATGGGGATGCGTCGCGCCCAACACCACATATAACACGGGCCGCTTCGCTGCTGCGATTATCGCCGGCATTGCGGCGATCACAGTCTCGATACCCTTATCAGGGGACAACAGACCGAACGTCAGAACGACATCGTGCCCGGCAAGACCCAGCTTTTCCTTCATCGCCTCGGGCTCGGCAAATGGCCGGTCGGGAATACCATGCTTCACGACGGCGATCTGACTCGCCCGCGCGCCATAGCGGCGCATCAGGATCTCGCGACCGGCATCGGCCATTACGATCACTCTGGCCGCCCGCTGCAACAGGGCGTCGATCACATGCCGCTGTGACGGCGACGGATTTTCGAGAATGGTATGGAGCGTGACCAATACCGGCGCTGTCACGCGATCCAGCAACCGAAGCAGGTGCGATCCCGCATCGCCACCGAAGATGCCGAATTCGTGCTGAACCCAGATCAGATCAGCGCCCGTCTGCTCGATCCGCCGCGCGGCATCGATGTACGCCGACGGTTCTTCCTGCGCGATGCTGGTGACGAATTCCGGATAGTCGTAAGAATTGCCGGGATCGGTCATCGCGTAAACGTCGACGTCCGCTTCCGGGAAACGATCGCGCAACGCGTTGAAACTGTCGGTGGTGAAGGTCGCCAGACCGCAGCGCCGCGGCAGAAAATTACCGATGAGCGCGATACGACCTATTTTTTGCTTGGAAGGAATCTTAGCCGACTGGGACGAGGTCGAATTAACGGGACGAATGTCTACAGCGGTCATTAATGGTCCTCCGCTCGCTCAACGACCCTCTCCTCTTTTGGTTGCAGTGCAAAAGTTCATCTGGGGTTAATTTCGCCCTGTCGTGTTAAATATGTTTCATGTCGACAGGTTGGAGTCAAATTCGCTCGGCCTGGCTTACCACCTCTGCAGCACGCAGTGCCGCAATTATTCGCATGAGGTGCTGAACGTCGCGGACTTCAATGGTGATGTGATATGTATGGAAACCGCTGTCGCGGTGGACCAGCGCCATGTTGACGATGTTTGCGCCGTGCGATCCAAGGATGCCAGCGGCAATACCCAGCGCCCCCACCTCATTCTTGACGATCACCGAAATCGGCGCCGAGCCGCCGTCCGAACCGTCGCCCCAGGCGAGATCCACCCAATCGGCATCAACACCATCGGCGAGATGGCCGCAATCGATCGAGTGCACCTCGACCGATTCGCCCGGCTTGCGCAGGCCGACGATGCGATCACCCGGCACGGGATGACAGCATGCGGCCAAGGTGAAGGCGACTCCGGGGGTCAATCCCTTTATCGATATGGCCTCACGCTGCGTATGGGCGGTGGCGCTCTCGGCGCCCGCTGAGCCCGGCATCAGAGCTTCCATCACCTGCGCATCGGTAAGCGTGCGGCGCGCGATCGCCAGCATCAGCGATTCGGCGTCCGGCAGGTTGAGCCGCCGGCAGGCAGTGGCGAGTGCTTCCTGCCCCAGCTGTGCGGGCAGCCGCTGGACAATCTCGTCATAGAATTTGCGCCCGAGCGCGACCTGCTCATCCTTTTCACGATTGCGGACATGGCGACGGATCGCGGCGCGCGCCTTGCCTGTCGTGACGAAATTGAGCCAGTTGACCTCCGGCTCCTGCGCCTTGGAGCGCAGAATCTCGACCTGATCGCCATTCTCGATCGGCGTGCGCAGCGGCACAACCCGGCCATTGATCTTGGCCCCGACCGTCTGGTCGCCCAGATCGGTGTGCACCGCATAGGCGAAGTCGACCGGCGTCGCGCCCTTGGGCAGCTGGATCAGCTCGCCGGTCGGCGTGAAAGC
>CAYLIK010000059.1:0-16947 GCA_964383565.1 uncultured Sphingomonadaceae bacterium | reverse complement strand
TGTTCATGCCGCCATCCACGACGATATATTGCCCCGTGATATGCTTGCCGGCCTCCGATGCAAAAAAGGCCGCCACGCCGCCGACGTGCTTTGGTTCGCCGATACGCCCCAGCGGAGTCGCCCGCCTTAAGGCCGATTCCCGTTCGGGCTCTTCATACAGCGCCTTGGCGAAGTCGGTGCGGATCACGCCGGGCGCGATCGCGTTGACCGTGATGTTATCAGGCCCGAATTCGATCGCGAGATTGCGCACGAGCTGCAGGTCCGCCGCCTTCGAAATGTTGTAAGCTCCGATGTCGACCGATCCCATCAAACCGCCCAGCGACGAGATTATGATGATCGAGCCTTCGTTGCGCTCCTTCATCTCGGCCGCGACCATGTGGATGATCCAGTGATTGGCGAGCACATTATTCTCGAAAATCTTGCGGAACTGATCGTCGCTGATGCCGGACATCGGCCCATAATAAGGGTTGGAGGCCGCATTGCAGACAAGGATATCGATCTTGCCGAACGTGGCGCGGGATTGATCGACTAAAGCCTGAAGCGCTTCCTTGGAGGATATATTGGCTGAGATCGCAAGCGCGGTGCCTTCGCCGTGCCGAGCATTGATCTCTGCGGCAACCGCATCGCACACATCCTGTTTGCGGCTGGAAACGACGACCTTCGCGCCTTGCTCCGCCATGGTTTCCGCGATAGCGCGACCAATGCCGCGCGACGAACCCGTGATTACGGCGACCTTCCCGCTCAAATCAAACATGCTCATGAACCGCTCCGCTCCTTCTTTTACATACCTGACTTTCGAATAACGAAACTTTGCTGCTTTGGGCAAGCTCATATACTGCGCGAACCGAGAGACATTCAGGTTCGAAGCCTTGGCGGAATTTTCCGATGCATCTCATCGCATGGCTTTAATATCCATAACATATCTTCGAATTGACGGTCGTCCTTGCGATGACGCGTCCAAGCCGGCATCGTGCCGTGAAATTGGGGGTCGTTGATGGGGATTGCGAAGCAAGCGGGAAAACTGCCGCCCCCGGAACGGGTCAGTGCGCCGATCCAGACGCCCGGCGGCCCCGCCCCCAAGACCGCCCGGTTTGCGCGCAAACGCGATGTCGTGATCGATGCGGCCACCCGTGTCATGAACAGTCGCGGCGTAAGGGGCATGACCTTTGTCGAGGTTGCTGAAGCCGTTGACCTCAGCACCAGCAGCATCACCTATTATTTCCGTTTCAAGGAACAGCTTGCCGCCGCCGCCTTCACGGAAACCTTGCGGCGGATTGAGGCGCTGGTGGAATCGGCGGCCCAGGCCCCCACGCCACGCGCCCGCGTTGAAGCCTATGTCAGCCGATATTTCGATCTCCTCCGGAACATCGAGCAGGGCCACGAGCGCCCCATCGCCATTCTGTCGGACATGCGCGCTCTTGACGACAGCGTCCGCGTGACGCTGGCCGAACAATATTCCGCAATCTTCCGGCGTATCCGCGCCTTTTTCGGTGAGCCAGCGAACGATCAGCACCGCGCCCTGAACACCGCGCGCGCGCAGGTACTCACCGAGAGCATGTACTGGCTGCCGATGTGGCTGTTTACCTATGCCTATGGGGATTTTGATCGGGTTCGGTTGCGGATGCTGGATCTGTTCGAAAAGGGACTTGCGCCAGACAGGGGCGCTTGGTCGCCCCAGCTCATCGCGATCGACAGGGAGGGGGCCGCCGCGAAGGGCCAGGCGAATTTCCTTCGCGTCGCCACCCGCCTCATCAGCGAACGCGGCTATCGCGGGGCATCCGTCGAGCGGATCGCGGCCGAACTCAACGTCACTAAGGGCAGCTTTTATCACCATCTCGACGCCAAGGACGATCTCGTACTGGCCTGTTTCCGCCATTCCTATGCAACGATCGCTAGCGTGCTCAAGGCTGAGGTCGATGGCGCACCCTGGCACAGGCTGAGTTCCATGATCGCGACTCTGCTCGACATCCAGCTCGACGGCCAATGGCCATTGCTGCGAACCACTGCCTTGCAGACCTTGCCCGCTGACGTCCGCCTGCAAGTCGTGGCGCGGTCAGACCGGATGGCGCTGCGCCTGGCCGGCATCATCGCGGACGGGATAAGCGAAGGCGGCATCCGGCCCACTGATCCCATGATCGCAAGCCAGGCCATCATGCCTAGCCTCAACGCCGCCTATGAGCTGCATAACTGGGCGAGCCGGTTCGGAGACCGCCATCGCGCGGTTGCTGTCTATGCCTCCACGCTTGCATATGGCTTATTCGATGATCGTATGATTTGACGCTCTTCACCGCGTCAGCACCGCCTTGATCGCATCCACCAACGCCCCCGCCGCCGGGCGATCCCGCGACACGAGGCCGATCTCCCGCACAAGCCCGAAGCCGCTCAGGCGCGGGCGGCTTACCTCGGGATCGCGATGGCTGTCGGGCATGACGGTGATGCCCAGTCCGGCCCGCACCAGCGCCAGCGCCTTGTCGTCGTTGGTCGTCCGAAAGCTGAAACGCGGCCGCACGCCATGCTCCACGAAATACCGGCTGGTTTCGGGCAGGACCTCGCAATGGCGGCGGACGATCATCGTTTCCTCCGCCAGATCCTCGGGCCGCACTTCGGCAGCACCCGCGAAGCGATGCCAGCGCGGCATCGCCAGCGAGTAGCCCTCCCGGTACAGCGGCTCGACATGCCACTCCATGTGCGGCCGCAATATCGTGACCGCGAGATCGATCCGGCCCCGCCCCAGCCGCGACATCAGATCGCGCTCGCCGCCCTCGACGATCTCGATCTGGCCTTGATCGTCCCTGCGGCGATGTTCGGTCGCGATCCGCTCCAACGTGACGGTGGGAATGGTGGAAAGGATACCGACCCGAACGAGCTGCGCAGGGGCGCCGGCCACGCTTTTGATCGCGACATCGAAATCATTCTCGATCCGCCGCGCATGCGCGACGAGCCGCGACCCGGCTTCGGTCAGGTGGACGCGCTGGCTGGTACGATGGAACAGGGTCGCCCCGCAGAGCTTTTCCAGCTTGGCGATCCCGACCGACAGCGTGGGCTGCGTGACATTGACCTGCGCAGCCCCCTTCGAGAAGCTGCCCGCATCGACGACGGCGAGAAAGTAGCGCAACAGATAGCGATCGACCATAGATACCGTCTATACCCTTGAGCCAAATCTTTCAATTTTGTCTAACGTATGGCCTTTGCTACACTCGAATGAAGGCAAAGCAGGTCTGGAGGCAGGATGTCGTTACCCACGCTCGATTTCGCGCTCGGTGAGATGGCGGACCAGATCCGCGAAACCACCGCCCGCTTTGCGGCTGACCGGATCGCACCGCTGGCGGTGAAGATCGATGCCGAGGACTGGTTCCCCCGTGACCTGTGGCCCGAAATGGGCGCGCTCGGCCTGCATGGCATCACCGTGGACGAAATCGATGGCGGCCTCGGCCTCGGCTATCTCGAACATGTTGTGGCGCAGGAGGAAGTCGCGCGCGCTTCGGCCTCGGTGGGCTTGAGCTACGGCGCGCATTCCAATCTCTGCGTCAACCAACTCCGCCGTTGGGGCAGTGACGAACAGAAAGCCCGCTACCTGCCCAAGCTGATTTCCGGCGGACATGTCGGCAGCCTGGCAATGTCCGAGGCAGGCGCGGGATCGGACGTCGTTTCGATGAAGCTGCGCGCCGAGAAGAAGGGCGACCGCTACGTCCTCAACGGCACGAAGTTCTGGATCACCAACGCCACTTATGCTGACACGCTGGTTGTCTATGCCAAGACTGGCGATGGCGGGCGCGGCATCACCAGCTTCATCATCGAGAAGGGTTTCAAAGGCTTCTCGATCGGCCAGAAGATCGACAAGATGGGCATGCGCGGCAGCCCGACCGCCGAGCTGGTCTTCGACGATTGCGAAGTGCCGGAAGAAAATGTGATGGGACCGCTCAACGGCGGCGTCGGCGTGCTGATGTCGGGCCTCGATTATGAGCGCACTGTGCTCGCCGGCATCCAACTCGGCATCATGCAGGCCTGCCTCGATGTCGTCCTGCCCTATGTCCGCGAGCGCCAGCAGTTCGGCCAGCCGATCGGCGCGTTCCAGCTGATGCAGGCGAAGATCGCCGATATGTATGTCGCACTCAATTCGGCGCGGGCTTATGTCTATGCCGTGGCGCGGGCCTGCGATGCGGGCCAGACGACGCGTTTCGATGCAGCGGGCGCGATCCTGCTCGCTTCCGAAAATGCCGTAAAAGTATCGCTCGAAGCGGTGCAGGCGCTTGGCGGCGCAGGCTATACCAAGGACTGGCCAGTCGAGCGCTTCATGCGTGACGCCAAGCTCCTCGACATCGGCGCCGGCACCAACGAGATCCGCCGCATGCTGATCGGGCGCGAGCTGATCGGCGCATGAGCGAGCTTTCGACGAGCGTCGACCCCAACAGCGAAGCATTCCGACAGAATGCCGAGGTCAATCTCGGGCTGGTGACGGAACTGCGGGAGAAGGTTGCGACCGCCGCGCTCGGCGGATCCGAAGGCCATCGCGAGCGTCACGTCGCGCGCGGCAAGCTGCTCCCGCGCGATCGCGTGCATCGCCTCCTCGATCCCGGCTCGCCTTTCCTCGAGATCGGCGCACTGGCCGCAAACGGCATGTATGACGATGGCGCGCCCGGCGCCGGCATGATTACCGGCATCGGGCGGGTGGAAGGCCGCAAGGTCCTCATTGTCGCCAATGACCCGACGGTAAAGGGCGGCGCCTATTTCCCGATCACGGTGAAAAAGCATCTGCGCGCGCAGGAGATCGCGCTGCAGAACCGCCTGCCGTGCATCTATCTCGTCGATTCCGGCGGCGCGAACCTGCCCCATCAGGCCGAAGTCTTTCCCGATCGCGAGCATTTCGGACGCATCTTCTTCAATCAGGCGCAGATGTCGTCCGAAGGCATTCCTCAGATCGCCTGCGTGATGGGAAGCTGCACCGCGGGTGGCGCCTATGTACCTGCAATGGCTGATGAAAGCATCATCGTGCGCAATCAGGGCACGATCTTTCTCGGCGGCCCTCCCCTCGTCAAGGCCGCAACTGGCGAGATCATTTCCGCCGAGGAGCTTGGCGGCGCGGACACCCATGGCCGCCGCTCCGGCGTGGTCGATCATATCGCCGAGAATGACGAGCATGCCCTGCTGCTGGTGCGCGACATAGTTGCGACGCTCAACCGTCCCAAGTCGGTCGACATCGACATTCAGCAGCCCCGTCCGCCCAAGCTCGACCCCGCCGATCTTTATGGCATCGTACCGACTGACGTACGCGCGCCCTATGATGTGCGCGAAGTGATCGGGCGGATCGTCGATGGCTCGGAACTCCATGAATTCAAGGCCAATTACGGCACAACGCTGGTCTGTGGCTTCGCTCGCATCTGGGGCATGCCGGTCGCGATCCTCGCCAACAACGGCGTGCTCTTCTCCGAAAGCGCGGTCAAAGGCGCGCATTTCATTGAGCTCGCCTGCCAGCGGCGCATCCCCTTGCTGTTCCTGCAGAATATCTCCGGCTTCATGGTCGGCGGCAAATATGAGGCTGAGGGCATCGCCAAGCATGGCGCCAAGCTGGTGACGGCGGTTGCCACCGCGCAGGTGCCCAAGATCACCGTGCTGATCGGCGGCAGCTTCGGCGCCGGCAATTACGGCATGTGCGGCCGCGCTTACTCCCCGCGCTTCCTGTTCTCCTGGCCCAACAGCCGCATCTCGGTAATGGGCGGTGAGCAGGCGGCTTCGGTCTTGGCCACCGTCCACCGCGACGCCGACAAATGGACCCCCGAAGAAGCCGAAGCCTTCAAGGCCCCGGTCCGCCAGAAATATGAGGATGAGGGCAACCCCTATTATGCCACCGCCCGGCTGTGGGACGACGGCATCATCGATCCCGCGCAAACCCGCGACGTGCTGGGCCTCGCCTTCTCCGCAACGCTGAACGCCCCGATCCCCGATCGCGCGCAGTTCGGCATCTTCAGGATGTAAGCGATGATCGAAAGTCTCCTCATCGCCAATCGCGGCGAAATTGCCCGCCGGATCATCCGCACCGCGCGCCGGCTGGGCGTGCGGACGATCGCCGTCCATTCGGATGCCGACAAGGATATGCCCTTCGTGCGCGAGGCTGACGAAGCCGTGGCGATCGGGCCAGCACCTGCGCGCGAAAGCTATCTGGTGCAGGAGAATATCCTTGCTGCGGCCAAGGCGACCAGCGCGGCGGCGATCCATCCCGGTTACGGCTTCCTTTCCGAGAATGCCGAGTTTGCCGAAGCGGTACAGGCGGCGGGTCTGGTGTGGGTCGGCGCGCCGCCGTCATCGATCCGCGCAATGGGTCTCAAGGATGCAGCAAAGAAGCTGATGCAGGCCGCCGGCGTGCCCGTCACCCCCGGTTATATGGGCGAGGATCAATCGCCCGAGCGCCTGCAAAAGGAAGCTGACGCAATCGGCTATCCCGTGCTTATCAAGGCGGTCGCGGGCGGCGGCGGCAAGGGCATGCGCAAGGTCGATGCTGCGCAGCAATTCCAGGATTCGCTTGAGTCCTGCAAGCGCGAGGCAGCATCCTCCTTCGGCGACGATCGCGTGCTGATCGAGAAATATATCCTGTCGCCGCGCCATATCGAGGTGCAGGTGTTCGGTGATACGCAGGGTGACGTCGTGCACCTGTTCGAGCGTGATTGTTCGCTCCAGCGCCGCCACCAGAAGGTGATCGAGGAGGCCCCTGCCCCCGGCATGGATGCTGCGACCCGCGAAGCGATCTGTGCCGCGGCGGTCAAGGCGGCCAAGGCGGTCGACTATGTCGGCGCAGGCACGATCGAGTTCATCGCCGACGCCTCCGAAGGACTGCGCCCTGACCGCATCTGGTTCATGGAAATGAACACCCGGCTTCAGGTCGAGCATCCCGTTACCGAGGCGATCACCGGGCAGGATCTGGTCGAATGGCAGCTACGGGTCGCATCGGGCGAGCCGCTTCCGCTCCGTCAGCAGGATCTGCGCATCGACGGCTGGGCGATGGAAGCCCGGCTTTACGCGGAAAATCCGGTGACAGGCTTCCTGCCCTCCACCGGCCCGCTCACGCATCTCCGCCTGCCGTCCGCTATCCGCGTCGATTCCGGTGTGGAGCAGGGCGGCGAAGTCACGCCCTTCTACGATCCGATGATCGCCAAGCTGATCGTCCATGCTCCGACCCGACAGGCGGCTGCCAAATCGCTCGCGGCGGCGTGCGGCGAGGTTCAGGGCTGGCCCGTGCGCACCAACGCGGCCTTCCTCGCCCGGACTACGAGCGATCCGGCGTTCGTCGCAGGCGATGTCGACACCGGCTTTATCGAGCGCCATGCCGAACGGCTCATTCCCTCCGCCGAGCCGGGCGAGGCCGTGCTGCAGGCGGCCGCCGGCGCGCTGCTCCCCGCGAACGCCAGCGATCCCTGGGCGGCGCTGATCGGCTTCCGCGCCAATGGCGAGGCTGAGCGGCGGATCGAGGTTGAAGTCGCCGACAACCCATATGTTGTGACGATCGCCGATCGGGGGCACGCCGGATCGGTCGCGCGGGTAGCCGGAGACGACATCCTGTTCCTCACCGGCGAAGCCTGGCCCTTCGGCCGCCCCCGTGCCGATCATGCCAGCGGCGGTCACGACGCGGGCGATGGCGCGATCGTCTCCCCGATGCCGGGCCGCATCGTAAGCGTCGATGTCAGCGAAGGCATGACCGTCACCAAGGGCCAGAAGCTGCTTGTGCTGGAGGCCATGAAGATGGAACAGGCGCTGACCGCACCGTTCGACGGGGTGGTGAGCGCGCTCACCGCCGTCGCGGGCGCACAGGTCGCCGAGGGCGTGACCCTAGCGCGGATCGAGAAGGAGGAAGATTGATGGCGGGGCGCTGGTTCGAGGATTGGACGGTCGGCGACCGGATCGAACATGAGATCCGCCGCACCGTCACTGAAACCGACAATCTGCTTTTCTCGGCGATGACCTACAATCCGCAGCCGCTGCACATCGACGTCGAAGCCGCGAAGGCCAGCGAGTTCGGCCAGATCCTCGTCAATGGCACCTTCACCTTCTCGCTGATGGTGGGCGTGTCGGTCGGCGATACGACGCTCGGCACGCTGGTCGCCAATCTCGGCTATGACAAGCTCGTGATGCCGAGCCCCGTATTTATCGGCGATACCTTGCGCAGCGAGAGCGAAGTCGTCGAGCTGAAAGAGTCCCGGTCACGCCCTGCCGCAGGCATCATCACCTTCCGCCATCGCTCGTTGAACCAGCGCGATCAGGTCGTCTGCGAATGCCTTCGTACGGCGCTCATCCAACGGAAACCCATTCAACAAGTCTGACTGAGAATCGTTAGCAAGAACCGATCACCCAGGCGCGCGTTCAACCGCAACATGCACAAGGGAGACGATCATGGCTCAAGAATTTACCGACGCAATTGCGCTTCTCAAAGCCGACCACCGCAAGGTCGAGGACCTCTTCGAGCAGTTCGAAAAGGCATCGAGCGCCACGAAAAAGCATAGCCTCGCGCAGGAAATCTGCGCCGAACTCAAGATCCACACCATGATCGAGGAAGAGATTTTCTACCCGGCCTTTCGCGGGAAGATCGAAGACGACACGCTCGACGAGGCTTATGTGGAACATGATGGCGCCAAGGTGCTGATTAATGATATTGTCGCCGGATCGCCCGACGACGATTTCTACGACGCCAAGGTCAAGGTGCTGTCGGAAGAGATCAAGCACCATGTGCATGAAGAGGAAATGCCCTCGGAAGGCATGTTCGCGCAGTGCCGCAAGGCCGATGTCGATCTGGTCGCGCTGCGGGATGAAATGAAGGCGCGCAAGGAAGCGCTCATGGCGCAGGCCAAGTCCTCGGGCCTGCCCCCTGCCGAGCCCCGCGCCGTGAACCTTCAGCCAGCATAAGGAGAGATAAGATGCTCTGGACCATTCTCGTCATCCTGTTCGTCCTATGGCTGCTCGGCTTTGCATTCCAGATTGGCGGAGGGCTGATCCATCTGCTGCTCGTGATCGCGCTGGTCGTGGGCCTTATCCAGCTCTTCACCGGGCGCAAGGTGGTTTAGTTTCAACCGTTCTCCAGCGAAAGCTGGAGTCCAGATATACCGCGGAACTGGACTCCAGCTTTCGCTGGAGAACGGTTCGCCGATCTAACGCGACGCCAACATGGCCTTCAGCGCCTCGAGATCGCGTTTCACCCATTCCGCGTCCGTCGCCAATTTATCGTCATCCATTCCCGGCTGGCGATACAGCGTCAGCATAACCTCCGCTCCCTCGCCATTTCGCACCACCCGCATCGGTACGTGCACAGGTGCATCCATCCCCGTATCGACGAAATGATCCATCACCCCATAATCATTATGCGGCGTGAACCGGATGCGGATTGGCCCTTCCGGTCCCTGCGCCAGCCATTCGCCGCCCTCCTGACGAAGATCGGATTGCGCCAGTCCTGACGCCCATTTCGGGAACATCTCCGGCCGCCAGATCGCTTCATACACCGCACGCCAGTCACGGTTGATCGAGATGCTGTAGGTCTCTGCTGGCAGCATGAATCTGATCCTCCCTCCGCAAGGCGCGGAAACGCGAATGACTTGATGGGTCAGCTGGCATTGACGGCGAAAGCTGTACCCCAGCTTACAACGGCATTCAGCAAAGCGACCACCCTTTGCGCTTACGCTTCGTCCCATACTCGGGAGAGGAAAGGAACGACCATGTCTTTGAAAGCACTCCTCGCCGCTGCTGGCATCGCCGTGGCTGCGCTGGGCGTAAGCGCGCCGGCTCAGGCGCACGATGGCTATTATGATCGCGGTTATGGCGATCGTTCATATCGCGACTATGATCGCTGGGATCGTCGCGACCATCGCGATTGGCGCGATGACCGTCGCTGGCGCGAACATCGCCGCTGGAAGCGCAGCAACTGGCGCGATGGCCGCCATTACGGCTGGAACGACCGGCGCGGGCGCGATTGCTGGCGCGAATGGCATCGTGGCCGGCGCGTAACTTTTTGCAGATAAGGCTGGGGGGCGGGAGCGCGGGTCGCGAAAGCCGTCCGCGCTCCCTTTCCCTTTATTCTATTTGCAACTTGTACCGATCTGAAACGGCACGCTTAAATCGTCCTTAACGCTCTTGCCCCAATGGCGAGACAGGCGCTGTCTGGCGTCAGCTCCCCTTGTGGAGTCTTCAGGAGCGTAGAGATGATGAAGCCTGTGATGCTGATTGCAGCGGTTGCCACGCTGTCCACGCCCGCCCTCGCCCAGCTCAGTCCTGCGGCCCGGCCGATCGCCACCACCCCCGTCTGGACCGCCGCCACGCTGCGCGCACTCGACAACCAGGATGCCGATAGCGCAGCCGCCGCTGACATTGCGCGGGTCCGCCCTGTGTCCGATACGGTGACGACCACCGATATTCCGGCGTCGCAGCTCGCTCCCGCGATGCCTGCCCCGTCGGTCACGGCGTCCGCCCCCGACAATATCGGCGGCTGAAGCACTTCCATTTCCTGCATTGCCCTTCCCACTGAGGCCGGGATCGATAACGTCTGCCATGCGGACTAATTATTGAGCTGGCCACTGGACAGAAATCCAACAGGAACATATCATGAACAAATGAGTCGTCTCGATACCCGCGCCAAGCTTGCCATTCTCGCCGACGCCGCGAAATATGACGCAAGCTGCGCTTCTTCCGGCACGCAGAAGCGCGATTCCGCCGGACAGAAAAAGGGTGTCGGCTCAACCGAGGGCATGGGCATTTGTCACAGCTACGCGCCCGACGGCCGCTGCATCTCGCTCCTCAAGATCCTGCTCACCAACAGCTGCGTTTTCGACTGCCATTATTGCATCAACCGCCGCAGCTCTAATGTGCGCCGCGCGCGCTTTTCGGTGCGGGAGGTGGTCGATCTCACCCTGTCCTTCTATCGCCGCAATTATATCGAAGGCCTGTTCCTCTCCTCCGGCATCATCCGCAATTCGGATTACACGATGGAGCAGATCGTCGCGGTGGCGCGCGCGCTCCGGCTCGATCACCAGTTTCGCGGCTATATCCATCTAAAGACAATTCCCGATGCTGATCCCGCGCTGATCCGCGAGGCGGGGCTTCATGCCGATCGCATCTCGATCAATGTCGAACTGCCCACCGCACCCGGTCTCGCCCGGCTCGCCCCCGAAAAGTCCGCGACCCGGATCGAAGCCGCGATGGGCGATATGAAGGATTGGGGCGAGGATATGCGCGACGCATCGAAGCGCTACAAATCCGCCCCCGGTTTCGCGCCCGCCGGGCAATCGACCCAGATGATCGTCGGCGCGGACGGGGCGGACGATCGCCAGATCATCGCCGCCTCCAGCAGGCTCTACAATCGTTTCAAGTTGCGTCGCGTCTATTACTCCGCCTTCAGCCCGATCCCGGATGCAAGCGTAGTGCTTCCGCTCCAGCGCCCGCCGCTGATGCGCGAGCACCGGCTCTATCAATCGGACTGGCTGATGCGGTTCTACGGCTACAGCCCAGGCGAGGTCGGCAAGGCCACCGACGATGCAGGCATGCTCCGGCTCGACATCGACCCCAAGCTCGCCTGGGCGCTCCGTTTCCGCGATCGCTTCCCCGTCGACGTCAACAAGGGCGCCAGGGAGGCATTGTTGCGTGTGCCCGGCCTTGGCGTGCGGGCAGTCGACGCGATCCTCACCGCCCGCCGCTGGCGCAAGCTGCGGCTGGAGGACGTCGCACGCCTCACCAACTCGATCACGAAGATCCGTCCTTTCCTGATCGCCGAGGGCTGGCACCCACTCCCCCTCATCGACCGCGCCGATCTCGAACAGCGCCTCGTCCCGCGCAGAAAGCAGCTCGAGCTGTTCGCGGCGTGAAATTTCACAACGTCACCCTTCCAGCCGAGGATGATTTCGAAGCCTGGCGCGAAGCCGCCCGCGCCTGCGCCGCCGCCAATCTCTATCCCGACCAGATCGTCTGGCAGGTCGGCACCGGCCCCGCCGATCTGTTCGCCGAAACCCCGCCGCCGGCGCCGTCCGCCCCGGCGTTCAGCGTCCCCCGCACCTTCATGGATTTCGCCCGATCGGTGGTCTGCCACCGCGACCCGGAACGCTTCGCGTTGCTCTACACTCTGTTGCTTCGCCTCCGCTCCAACCCCCGCTCCATGGAGGACAAGGCCGACCCCATCCTTCGCCGCGCCGAGGCCATGGCCCGCACCGTCCGCCGCGACATGCACAAGATGCGCGCCTTCCTGCGCATGCGCGAAGTTTGCGAGAACCCCACCTCCCGCTTCATCGCCTGGCACGAACCCGAACATCATATCGTCCGCCACAATGCCGGCTTCTTCGTCCGCCGCTTCTCGACGATGCACTGGTCGATCTTGACGCCGGCGCTTTCGATCCACTGGGATACTAAAACACTGACCGAAAGTCCCGGCGCCGCCCGCGCCGATGCGCCGCAGGGCGATCCCGTCGAGGAGACGTGGCGCACCTACTACAGCTCGATCTTCAACCCAGCCCGCGTGAAGATCGGCGCCATGACCAAGGAGATGCCGCGCAAATATTGGCACAACATGCCGGAAACGGCGCTCATCCCCGATCTCATCGCTGGCGCTCAGGAACGCGAACGGACGATGATCAGCGCCTCGAAACAAAAGGTCACGAACTTGTAATTTTTCAGCGGCTTTACCCTGCGATCCGGCTTCGCTAAAGCCGCGCCGATGCCTACAGGGATGCCGCGCGGCCAAGCGACCACATGACGCCATCCTTCCGGCTTCTCGCACGGCGGAATTTTCTGCCGCTTTTCGTCACGCAGTTTCTCAACGCCTTCAACGACAATGTCTACAAGACGGCGATGGTGATACTCGTCACCTACGCAATCTATGCCGATCCCCAGAAGGAAGCGGTCTTCAACGCGGTGGCGGGCGGGGTCTTCATCCTGCCGTTTTTTCTTTTCTCGGCACTGTCCGGCCAGCTCGCCGACTGGCGCGACAAGGCAAGCATCATCCGTTTCGTGAAAACGGCGGAAATCTTTATCATGTGCGTGGGCGGGTTCGGGCTCGTCATCCATTCGATCCCGCTGATGCTGGGCGCGCTGTTCGCAATGGGTGTCCATTCGGCGTTTTTCGGCCCGATCAAATATGCGATCCTGCCCCAGCATCTGGAGGCCGACGAGGTGCTGCCCGGCACCGGCCTCGTGGAGGCGACCACCTATATCGCGATCCTGATCGGAACGATCGTGGGCGGCGGCCTGCAAGGCGCGATCAACGCCGGGGAACTCCCGTCCTGGACCATAGCCGTGCTGGTCGTCGGTCTTGGCGTGATCGGCCGGATTACCGGCGGCATGGTGCCCCCTGCCCCGCCCGAGGTGCCGAATCAGCTCATCGACCTGCACATCATCCGCTCGTCGATCAGGCTCGTTTCAGCAACGATGCATATTCGCCATCTTTTCCTTGCGATCGTCTCGATCAGCTTCTTCTGGGCGATGGGAACGATCCTGGCGGCGCAATTCCCGCCCTTGGTGAAAAATATCCTCGGCGCGGACGAAACGGTCGCGACGCTCGCGCTGGCGGTCTTTTCAGTGGGGGTCGCGGTTGGGTCGATCGTTATCAACCGGATGCTGAAGGGCAAGGTCTCGGCACGCTTTTCCCCCATCTCGGCGCTGGTAATGGGCCTGTTCGTGCTTGATCTCTACTGGTCGGTGACGCGCTGGCCGCCGGCCGATACCCAAAACCTCATCACCGTCTCCGAATTTATCAAGATCGGCCTCGCCGACCGACTCATCTTCGATCTGTTTGGCGTCGCCGTGGCCGGCGGCATGTTCGTGGTCCCGCTTTATGCCTTCCTTACCACGACCGTGCCAAAAGATCAGACCGCCCGCACCGTTGCCGCCAACAACATCGTCAACGCAGGCGCGATGGTATTGTCAGCGATCATTCTCGCGATAATGCTTTATTTCGGAGTGTCGGTGGCAAACACGCTGCTGATCGTCGCAGGCGCCAGCATAGTCGCCGCCTGGCTGGCATGGCGGCTCCACAAGGCCTGCGACTAGAGAATGAAGCCGTAGAGAATGATGAATGCCGACGCGAAGCTCACCAGGAAGAATGCGATATCCTCCTGCGCCGACCGGGGCAGCTTCTCCGGATACACGTTGGGCGCCGGCAACAGCCGCCGGAACGGATGCCTGGCGTGCTGGGCTGTGACGGGCTGGATTCGCGCCATGCGCAACAGCTAACGCATCGCTAACCCTATGGCGAAACTCCAAGTGGGTTAACGCTGCTCCGATTTGAAACGTCTCCCTTGAAAGAATGTCGATGTTGAAACGGTCCCCGGTCGCACTCGCTCTGTTCATCCTTTCGGCATCCGGAACGGCACATGCGCAGACCGCGACTGCCGACGCCGATGATATCGTCGTTCTGGGTAGGGGCTTGCCCTTGCCGCCCGGCACACCGGCCTACGGGTCGGTGGTGATCGATCGCGAACGGCTGGGCAATAGCGCATCCGGACTGCTTGAAAATGTGCTTGGCGATGTCGCCGGCTTCCAGCAATTTCGCCGTTCCGATAGCCGCTCTGCCAATCCGTCGGCGCAGGGCGCCACGTTGCGCGCGCTCGGCGGCAACGCCTCGAGCCGGACGCTCATGCTGCTCGACGGCGTGCCGCTGGCCGATCCCTTCTTCGGATACATCCCGTTCAACGCGCTGGTGCCGGACCGTCTATCGGTCGTGCGGATCACGCGCGGCGGCGGATCGGGCGCATTCGGCGCTGGGGCCGTCGCCGGAACGATCGAGCTGGCCAGCGCCGATCGCAACGATCTTCCGCTTCTCTCCGCCGGGGGATTTTTCGGCAGCAAGGATTCGAGCCAGCTTTCGGCCAGCCTGTCACCCAATGTCGGCGACGGCTTCGTCTCGCTGTCCGGTCGGTGGGACCAGAGCGAGGGATTCCTGACGACGCCTCAATCGCAGCGTGTCGCGGCCACCGCGCCAGCAGCCTATGATAGCTGGTCTACGAACCTGCGTGCTGTCGCGCCACTCAGTTCCACGGTCGAGCTTCAGGCGCGCATCCTCGTCTTCCGCGACAACCGCACCTTGCGTTTCCGCGGCGCGGACAGTTCGAGCGAAGGACAGGATACCAGCATCCGCCTCATCTCGCGCGGCCCATGGCAGGTGGATGCTCTGGCCTATGTGCAGGCTCGCGATTTCTCCAATGTCGTCATCAGCTCGTCGACGTTCCGCAAATCGCTCGACCAGCGCAGCACGCCTTCCACCGGCATCGGCGGCAAGATCGAACTGCGCCCTCCGCTGGGTTCCGATCATGTGCTCAGGCTGGGCGTGGATGTCCGCTTTGCCGAGGGCACGATGTTCGAGGACGCGTACAACGCAAACTCCCCAGCCAATCCCCTCACCGCCCGCCGCAAGGCAAGAGGTGAACAAACGACCGCCGGGCTGTTCGTCGAGGACGACTGGACGATCGGCAAGCTTGTTTTGACCGGCGGCGTTCGTGCCGATCATTGGTCGATTAACAATGGCTTCACGCAATCGATTTCGCCCAGCGGCGTGGCGACCGCGACATCCGATTTCCCGAATCGCAGCGGCACGGAATTTTCAGCGCGCGTCGGCGTGCTATTTAACGTCAGCGACAATATCGCGTTGCGCGGCGCGGGATACACCGGTTTCCGGGTGCCGACGCTCAACGAGCTGTATCGCTCTTTCGTCGTGTTTCCCATCAACACACAGGCCAATCCCAACCTGAAGCCAGAAAAGCTCAAGGGCGTCGAAGCTGGCGCTGATTTCACGCTGGGCGACAACTTCACATTCGGGGTTACCGGCTTCTACAACAAGCTCGACAATGCCATCGCCAATGTGACGATCGGCACCAACCTACGTCAACGCCGGAACGTGAATGCGGTCATCGCCAAGGGCATCGAGCTTTCCACGAACGCACATCTCGGCAACTTCGCACTGTCTGCCTCCTATGCCTACAGCCACAGCAAGGTGGACGCGCCGGGGCTGGCATTCGACGGTCTCTCGCCGGCACAGAGTCCGCGCCATGCCGCTAGCGCCACGCTTGGCTGGTCGGCTGAAGGCGGCCCAACATTCGCGACGACAGTCCGGTACGTCAGCAGGCAATATGAGGATGATCTGCAGACCGACGCGTTATCTGGCGCGATCACGGTCGACGGCGTTGCGCGATTGCCTCTCGGTCACGGCCTCACATTGATCGGCCGCGCCGAGAACATCTTCGACAAGAAGGTCGAGACGCGCAACGCAGCGGGTTCGATCGACCTCGGCACGCCGCGTACCCTGTGGATCGGCTTCCGCTACGAAGGCTGATCGCGCGCTAAAGCTGCGCGATCACCGCATCGCCCATCTGCGTCGTGTTCAGTGTTCCGCCTAGATCGGGCGATCGCGCTCCGCCGGCAAGCGCCTTCGCCACCGCAGCTTCGATCCGGTCAGCCTCGTCTGCCATCTTGAGCGAATAGCGGAGCATCATCGCGGCCGAGAGTATCGTCGCCAGCGGATTGGCCTTGCCTTGCCCGGCGATATCCGGCGCGGAGCCATGGATCGGCTCATAAAGCCCCTTGCCATTCGCATCGAGCGAAGCGGACGGCAGCATCCCGATCGAGCCTGCGCACATCGACGCCTGATCGGACAGGATATCGCCGAACAGATTGCCGGTGACGATCACATCGAACTGGCCGGGATTGCGCACCAGCTGCATCGCGGCATTGTCGACATACATATGGCTGAGCGCGATATCGGGATATTCCGCCGAAACCTCGATCACCACATCACGCCAGAGCTGCGAGGTCTCCAGCACATTGGCCTTGTCGACCGAACAGAGCTTGCCATTGCGAGCGCGGGCGGTCTCGAAACCTGTCCGGGCGATGCGCGCCACCTCATCCTCATTGTAGGACATGATATCATAGCCTTCACGCCGGCCGCTGGCGGTCTTGCGCATGCCCTTTTCGCCGAAATAGACGTCGCCGTTGAGCTCA
>CAYLIK010000058.1:0-17167 GCA_964383565.1 uncultured Sphingomonadaceae bacterium | reverse complement strand
ATGCCCAGCTGGCCGGGCCGATCGCGGGGCTCGACTGCGCGGTGACGGTGGGCGGCAGCGACGAAAGCTGCGCGACCCGCCTTAATGGCGATGATGTCACATTTGCGATCGGCAATATGCTCGACCTGCCGTTCGCGGAACGGTCCTTCGACACGTTGGTGAGCGTCCGCCTGATCTCACATATCGAGAATTGGCCGCGCCTAGTGGCGGAGCTTTGCCGTGTCGCGGACAAGTCGATCATCATCGATTATCCGACGTGGCGCAGCATCAACGCGCTGTCGCTGCTCACCTTCCCGCTCAAGAAGGCGATCGAGAAGAACACGCGCACCTACACCACCTTCTGGGACGGCGCGATCCGCCGCACTTTTGCGCAGCATGGCTTCCGCGCCGTAGCGACGCGCAATCAGTTCGTGATGCCGATGGCATTGCACCGCGCGTCCAAGGGCGCGCTTAAGCCCGTCGAGGAAGGATTGCGCGCGACCGGCGTCACGCGGCTGATCGGCAATCCGGTGATTATCAGGTTTGATCGGGTGACAGCTTAAATCACCTCGTCGTGCTGACGACGTCGCGGGCTTCTATTTGCCCAGCTTGTCGATCTTGGCCTGCAGCTCGGCGAGCTGGTTCTTGAGCGTCGACACATCGTCGGATTCGGCAGCGCCGCCGGCAGCCTCGGCAACCCCTTCGCCATTCTTCTTTGCACCCTGAAAGGCGCTCGCCGCCGCTTCGAACATTTCCATATTGCGCTTGGCCAGCGCAGCAAACGGCCCGCCGGAAAAGGCGCCTTCCATCGCGCTGCGGAACTGCGCCTGGTTGCGGCGAAACGCCTCCATCGAGGCTTCGAGATATTGCGGCACCATCGCCTGCATCGAATCGCCGTAGAGCGAAATCAGCTGCCGCAGGAAGCTGACCGGCAGCATCGTCTGCCCGCGATTTTCCTCTTCCATGATGATCTGGGTGAGGATGTTGTGGGTGATGTCTTCTTCGGTCTTGGCGTCGATCACCTTGAAATCACGGCCTTCGCGCGTCATCAGCGCGAGATGATCGAGCGTGATATAGCTTGAGCTTTCGGTATTATAGAGACGCCGATTGGCGTATTTCTTGATGATGACCGTGCCCGATCCACCCGACGATTTCGCCATGAATTCATCCAATCCGCTGGATATTCGAGCGTCTTCAATAGCATCAACCGTTTCCGCAGCGCAACATGAGTCTGCGGCGCAGCATCCCGTGATGACACAGCATGAGCCGCGGCCCTTGCCCCTGTTTCTCCAGATTCTGCTGGAAGAGGCGAAGGGCGACAACCAGTTCATCCGGGATGTGCTGGCGGGCGTGCGCGCCTATCAATCCGCGCCGCGCCATCCGCGTCCGGCGCCGATGCGCGAGATTCTGCGCGCCGGCCGCGTCCGGGTAACGGAATTCGGCACGGCCGGGAGGCCTGTCCTGTTCGTCCCGTCGCTCATCAATCCGCCGGATGTGCTGGACCTGACCGAGCAGAACAGCATGCTGCGCTGGCTCGCCGCATCTGGACTGCGGCCGTTGCTGCTCGACTGGGGTGATCCGCGCGATGGCGGAGCAGAGCTTTCGGTGGGGGGACATGTCGAGCAGCTGCTGATCCCGTTGATGCGCGATCTTGGGCCGGATCTTGCAGTGGTGGGCTACTGCCTGGGCGGGACGATGGCGATCGCCGCCGCCGCACACGTCCCGCTCGCCGGCCTCGTCACTATCGCGGCGCCATGGAATTTCGCGGGTTATCCGCCAGAGGCGCGCGGCGGCTTCGGAGGCATATGGCATGCGGGCAAGGGCGCAGCCGAGGCACTCGACCTGTTTCCGATGGAGATGCTCCAGAGCGCTTTCTGGCGCCTCGACCCCCAGCGAACGCTGACCAAATATGCAAGTTTCGCAAGAATGACGCCGGATTCGCCCGAGGCGCGCGCTTTCGTCGTACTTGAGGATTGGGCCAATGATGGCCCGCCGCTCGCCGTTCCCGCCGCGCGCGAATTGTTCGAGGATCAGTTCATTGGCGATCTGCCCGGCAAGGGCGAATGGCGCGTGGGCGGAAAACTTATTGATCCCGCAGCGCTTGATTGCCGCACGCTCACCATTATCTCGACAAGCGACAGGATCGTCCCCGCCGCCACCGCGCCAGCGATCGGCGAGCGTCTCGTACTCGAACAGGGCCATGTCGGCATGGTCATCGGGGGACGGGCGCGGACAGTGCTGTGGGAGCCTTTGCATCGCTGGCTTTCGCAGTTGCGGTAGAATTGCTAGGGCGCGGCAAAATACAACGATCCCTCGCAGGAGTAACAGATATGTCCGATGTCGTTATCGTAGCCGCCAAGCGTACACCGGTGGGAAGCTTCCTCGGCGCCTTTGCCGGCACGCCCGCGCATGAATTGGGCCGAGTCGCGATCGAAGCCGCGCTTGCGCAGGCCGGCGTTGCGCCGGACGAGATTTCCGAAGTCATCCTCGGCCAGGTGCTGACCGCCGGGCAGGGCCAGAATCCAGCGCGACAGGCCGCGATCAACGCGGGCATTCCCAAGGAAGCGACCGCGATGGGCATCAACCAGATGTGCGGATCGGGCCTCCGCGCCGTCGCGCTCGGCGTCCAGGCGATCAAGGCGGGCGATTCCAGGATCGTCATCGCCGGCGGGCAGGAGAGCATGTCGCTTTCACAGCACAGCCAGTTCCTGCGCGGCGGCAACAAGATGGGCAATGTCAGCCTCACCGATACGATGATCTATGACGGTCTGACCGACGTTTTCAACAATTACCACATGGGCATAACCGCCGAGAATCTCGCCGAAAAATATCAAATCACGCGCGACGATCAGGACAAGTTCGCGGTCGCCAGCCAGAACAAGGCCGAAGCGGCGCGCGGCAGCGGCCGCTTCAAGGACGAGATTGCGCCGGTCACGATCAAGGGCCGCAAGGGCGACACCATCGTATCCGACGACGAATATATCCGCGCTGGCGCCACGATGGAGGCGTTGCAAGGTCTCAAGCCTGCGTTTAAAAAGGATGGAACCGTTACCGCCGCCAACGCCAGCGGGATCAATGACGGCGCCGTCGCACTGGTGCTGATGTCCGCGGAGGATGCCGCCAAGCGCGGCGCCAAGATACTCGGCCGGATCGCAAGCTGGGCGACCTGCGGCGTCGATCCCTCGATCATGGGCATCGGCCCCGCCCCCGCCAGCCGCCTCGCGCTCGAAAAGGCCGGGTGGAAGCTAGCGGACCTCGACCTGATCGAGGCCAACGAAGCCTTCGCGGCGCAGGCGCTGTCCGTCGGAAAGGAACTCGGCTGGAATCCCGAGATCGTCAACGTCAACGGCGGCGCGATCGCCATCGGCCATCCGATCGGCGCATCCGGCGCGCGCGTGTTGACCACGCTGCTCTATGAGATGGAGAAGCGCGACGCGAAGAAGGGCCTCGCCACGCTCTGCATCGGCGGTGGCATGGGGATTGCGCTTACGATCGAGCGCTGAGTCCAACCCGTTCGGGCTGAGCCTGTCGAAGCCCACCTTCTGCAAAGGAGGAAAGGCACTTCGACAGGCTCAGTGCGAACGTAATGCTTTTCTCATTCGTGGCGTAGCGCGTCGATCGGGTTCAGCGCCGCCGCGCGGCGCGCGGGGAAATAGCCGAATACCACCCCGATCAGCGCCGAAAACATGAACGACACCATGTTGATGAACGGATCGAAGATGAACGGCACGCCCATCACGGGCGCCAGCACCGCCGTCGCAATCAGCGCCAATATCACCCCGATCACCCCGCCGAGGCTGGACAGCACCACAGCTTCGACCAGGAACTGAAGCAGCACCTCGGCGCTCAGCGCCCCTATAGCGAGCCTGATGCCGATTTCGCGCGTGCGTTCGGTGACCGACACCAGCATGATATTCATGATCCCGATGCCGCCGACGATCAGGCTGACGCCCGCAACCGCGCCGAGCAGCCCGGTCATGACCCTCGTAGAACTCGAGATCGCATCCGAGATCTGACGCGTGTCGAAGATGCTGAAATTGTCGGGCTGTTCCGGCGTCAGCTTCCGCCGTTCACGCAACAATCCCTTCAGCGATTGCTGCACCACCTGCGTGTCATAATCGTCGTCGACCGCCACCATCAGCGAGCGTAGATCGCGCGAGCCGGTAAACCGGCGCTGCACCAATTTCAGCGGCATGATCACGGTATCGTCCTGATCGGTGCCGAACCCGCCCTGCCCGCGCGTCGCGAGTACGCCGATGACGGTGCAGGACACATCCTTGACGCGGAAACGCTGCCCGACCGGGTCTACCCCCTGGAAAAGGTTGGACACGATCGTGTTGCCGATGACGCACACGGCCTTGCCTGCCTGTTCCTCCTCAGGCGTGAACTGCCGTCCCTCCGCCAGCGTCCAGCGCTGGGCGACGAAATAATCATTGGTCGTGCCGTTGACGGTGGTCGACCAGTTTTGCGCGTTGCGCACCGCCGTGGCGGTCGTCTGCGCCTGTCCCGCAACCGCGCGCACGCCGGCGATCTGTTCGCGGATGGCCTCGATATCCTCGTCGCGGAGCGGCGGCGGGCTTTCGCCGTCGCTGCCCGGCCCCATGCGCTGACCGGGGCGCACTGACAGAATGTTGGAGCCGAGCGAGCTGATCTGCTCCTTGACCGCCGCCGTCGCGCCATTGCCGAGCGTCACCATCGTGATCACCGCCGCCACGCCAATGACGATGCCGAGGATCGTCAGGAAGGACCGCAGCAAATGCCGCCTGATCTCCCGGAAGGCGAGGATGAGGGTGGTACCGAGCATTACTCCCACTCCCCTTCAGGGGAGGGGGTCGGGGGGTGGGGGAGATCCGGAGGTGAAGCGTCATCTTCGACGGACTCACCCACCCCAACCCCTCCCTTGAAAGGGAGGGGCTTTTTTTCCTTCTTCTCGATCGTTTCCACCAACCCGTCGCGGAAGTGCACGATAGTGTGGGCGAAAGCCGCCATCTCCGCCTCATGTGTCACGAGCAGGATTGTGATCCCGGCATTACGGTTGAGGTCAGTCAGCAATTCCATGATCTCGAGCGAGCGTTCGGTATCGAGATTGCCGGTCGGCTCGTCGGCGAGCAGCACGTCGGGATGGGTCACGATCGCCCGCGCGATCGCTACGCGCTGCTGCTGTCCGCCGGAAAGCTCGCCGGGCGTATGATCGGCCCAGCGCGTCAGCCCGACCTTGTCGAGCGCTGCCATCGCCATATCGTGCCGTTCCTCTTTTGAGGAACCGCGATAGATCAGCGGCAGCTCGACATTCTCGATCGCAGTGGTGCGCGCGAGCAGGTTGAAGCCCTGAAACACGAAGCCGAGATATTTGCGCCGGAGGAGCGAGCGCTGGTCGCGGTCCAGCTTCTCGACATGGTTGCCGTGGAAGAGGAATTCGCCGGAGGTCGGTACGTCGAGACAGCCGAGAATGTTCATCGTCGTCGACTTGCCCGAGCCCGAAGGCCCCATCACCGCAACGAAATCGCCGGCGTCGATGTCGAGATCGACACCCTTCAAGGCCTGAAACGCGGCCTGCCCCGATCCGAAGGTCTTGGTGATTCCACGCAGCGATATGAGCGGCTGGTCGCTCACTGCGCCGCCCGCTGGCCGGTGATTACCTCCATGCCCGGCTTCAGGTCCTTCGACGTCACCGCCGTGTTGCGCCCGTCGCTGGCGCCCGTGACCACTTCGATGGGAGACGGCTCGCCGTCGCTGCCGATCACATAGATGGTCTGGCGGCTGCCGATCCCGATCTTGCGTTCCTGCTGGCCGCCACGGCTCCGGCCGCGCGGACGGGCGGTCATGCCGGTCATGAGCCCCTGGCTTTGTTGGCCCGATCCAGCCGCTGCGTTCCCCGGCGTGAAGCGCAAAGCGCTGTTCGGCACGAGCAACGCATCGCGCAGCGACTGGACCGAAATATCGGCGGTTGCCGTCATGCCCGGCAGCAGCTGGCCACCCTTGTTGTCGACCGTCAGGATCGCATCATACGCAATGACAGTGGACGTGGACGCCGCCGCTGTGGATGACGAGCTGGAACTGCTCGTCGACAGATTGTTGGAGCCGACATTCACCCGCTCGATCCGCGCCGGGAAAGTCTCCCCCGGATAGGCATCGACAGTGAACGTCGCCTTCTGTCCCTTCTTCACCTGCCCGACATCAGCCTCGTCGATCGCGACCTCAAGCTGCATCGAGGCAAGGTCTTCGGCGAGGATGAACAGGGTCGGCGTGTTGAACGAAGCCGCAACCGTCTGCCCCGGCTCGACCTTGCGCGCCAGCACCACGCCGGTCACGGGTGCCTTGATCACTGCCTTCTGCCGCCGCGTCGCATTGGAGGACACATCGGCCTCCGCCGCGATCACATTGGCTTCGGCGGAACGGAGCGCCGCCTCGGCCCGGTCACGCGTAGCTATCGCCGTTTCCATTTCGGTCTTGGCGGGCACCTTGCCGCCCGAAAGCTTGGACACTTGCTGGAAGCGATTCAGCGTCGCCTGCGCCTCGGCCAGCGTCGCGCGCGCCTGATTGACGTCCGCCCGCCGCGCGCCAAGCGTCGCTTCCGATTGCTTGAGCGTATCGTCGAGCAGATCGGTGTCGATGATCGCGAGCGTCTGGCCCTTCCTCACCTGATCGTTGAAATCCACCATCACCTGGGCGACCGTCCCGGAAATTTCGGAGCCGACCTCGACCTGATTGGTCGGCGCGAGATTTCCCGTCGCGGACACAGTTACGTTAAGGGGGCCGCGCGTCGCCTCCTGCGTGATATATTGCGAGATGCCGCTGTTGCTGTAGCAGCGGGTCAGCAGGAACAGCAGCGCCACCAGCAGGATCGCTGCGCCGGCCCAGATCAACCGCCGTCGCCAGGGCGAATCCGGCGGCGTGCCCAGAAAGGCGTCGAGATCGGCCTGGCTGTTTTCTTCGGTCATGGCTGTTTTCCGTCGGGGAGCGGGGCAAGCGGATCCCATCCGCCGCCCAGGGCAAGATAAAGCTGGATGAGCGCGGTCGCCTGATCGGCCTTGGCCGACGCCAGGCTGTCACGCGCGCTCAGCAACTGCCGCTCGGCATCGAGCAATGTCTGGAAATCGGTCAATCCCGCGCGATATTGGCTGCGTGCCAGGATCGCGGCGTTGCTGGCGGATTCAAACGCATCTCCGAGCGCTGCCTGCCGCGCGCCGGCCGATCGCAGCGCGACGAGCCCATTCTCGACATCCTCGAGCGCATTCAGCACCGATTGCCGATAGGCCGCGAATGCCCCTTCCGCCGCCGCACGCTGGCCGCGCACTGCGGCAAGCCTGCGCCCGCCGTCGAAGATGAACTGGCTCAGCGTCGCGAACAACCCGCCGGTGATGATATCCCCCAGGCCGCCGGTCGACAGCGCGGACGTCCCCACATTGCCGCTGATGTTCAGCGCGGGCAGAAGCTGTGCCTGCGCCAGCTCGATCCGCGCTGTCGCTGCGGCCAGAGCGCGCTCGGAAGCCCGCACATCGGGCCGCCGGCGCAGCGTGTCGGCCGGGATGCCCGCCGCGATCTCGGCGGGACCAACCGGAATAGGCGCTATCATCGCCAGTTCGTCGTTGAGCGCGCCGGGCGCAACCCCGGTGAGCACCGCGAGGCGGTTCTGTGCCGCCGCAACGGCGGTCTCCAGCACCGGCACCGTGGCCCGCGTCTGGGCCAGCTGCGTCCGTGCCTGTTCGACGTCGAGCGACGAGACGAGCCCCGCCTGTACGCGCCATCCGGCGATCTGATAATTTTCCTGCTGGGTCTCCAGCACGTCCCGCGCGATCCCGAGCCGGGCCTGCGATTCGCGCAGGTCGACATAATTGACCGCCACCTCGGCGATGATCGCCGTCCGCACCGAGGCGAGATCATAACCCGCCGCCTGCAGATCGGCTTTCGACGCCTCGATGGAACGGCGCGTGCCGCCAAACAGGTCGATCGCCCAGCTTGCATTGGCGCCGGCCGAAAAGCTGCTGCTGTCCTTTTGCCGGTTGTCGACGTTGCGCCCGCCGCTTGCACTCGCATCGAGGCTCGGCAGCAGATCAGCGCGCGACTGGACAAGCGCCGCCCGCGACTGCCGCAACCGCGCGACCGCCTGCGCGATGTCGAGATTGGCCTCGATCGCCCGATCGATCAGTCTGGTGAGGGCCGCATCGTCGAACTGGCTCCACCAGCCGGTCAGTTCGGCGGGCGCCTCGTCCCTGGCGCCGGCGGTGTAACGCTCGGGCACGCCCAGCGCTTCGGCCGATTTCGGACGATAATCCGGACCAGCCGCGCAGCCGGAAAGCAGGGCCGTCGCGACGATCGCTACGATGATGCGGCGCGCCGCGGAGTCGAGGCTCTGTGGTTCGAAGCTCACGCCTGTCCGTTAGCGCCCTGTGGCCTTAGCTCAAGGTGAATAAGCTAACGCCAACCATTATCACGCGCTTTTTGTTCACTTTCGGGACTAAGCGGTTCGCCTCTCATCATCGAAGTCGCCGCCTCCATCACCAGCGCGTCGCCCGATCCAGCCTGGCGATAATCGCCCTGGGCCGATGCCTCGCCCGACGAATGCGTGATCGGAAGGTTCCAGCCCTGCGCCGAGCGGCACCCGATTCCGGATAGCCCGCCGGCTTCGAAAGTACGGCAATATTGGCCTGACTGATCGCGGAAGCTGACCCCGATACGCACTTTCGCATTATCTGCCGTTGAGGAGGCGAGCTGCACATCAAGAGCCTTGGCAAGCTCGCCGCGCGCAATGAGCTGGCCCTGCCGGCTCTCGACCACGCCGCCCCGCCCCGGCAATGCGAGCTGACCGGCCATCACCCCCACGGCAAGGCTGGCCGCGATCGCACCCCAGCTTCCCCAGCCGGGCAGGCGCTTTTTCTGTTCCTTCGCTGCCCTTGCCGAGGCGAAATCGATCACCGCCGCATCCGGCTTCTTGAGCAGGGCCGCCAGTCGATCCGGCACAGGCGCGTCGGCGACCGGGCCATAGTGCCCTGAAAGCCGCGCGGCGATCCGGCGATGCGTCTCCAGCCGCTCCCGAAGCTCCGGATCGGACGTCAGCGCACGCTCCACCTCGGCGCGCTCCGCCTCACCGCATTCACCGTCGGCATAAGCGATCAGCAGCTCGTCATCGATGGTCATGCCGCCTCCAACATCTGCACCAGCGCCTGCCGCCCGCGTACCAGCCGCGATGTCAGCGTTCCCATTGGAATCTCCAGGATTTCCGCCGCTTCCTTGTAGGCCAGCCCCTCTACCAGGACGAGTGCGATCACCTCGCGCTGCTCGTCGGGCAGCTTCGCCATGGCGCGATCGACCTCGCTGACAGCGACGTTGCGCTCAATCGCCTCATGGCCATCGTCGCCTATGTTCATCCCGTCTTCCTCGGGGGCGAAGGTCTGGGCGCGCCGCGTGCGGGCGCGGGCTTCGTCGATCCAGATATTCCTCATGATCCGATACATCCACGCATCCAGTCTGGTCCCCGGCTGCCATTGCTCACGCGATTTCAGCGCGCGCTCGACCGCCAGCTGGCACAGGTCGTCGGCATCGGACGCATCGCGGGCGAGCGAACGGGCGAAGCGCCGCAATCGCGGCAGCAATGCCAGCATCTCGTCCTCGAACGTGCCCGTCGCCATGTCCTGTCCGTTCGTGGATGAAACGGTTGTGCCCAGACGTTTAATCCCAAAGAAACGAAAATACTGGCTAACTGAAAAACTGTAGAAGCGAAACCATGCGCACGATCCCCATCCTCTTGCTGGGCCTGACCGCTACCATATCCGCGGGGGCGGCAGCGCAGGTGCTCGGCCCCGTCGGGAGGACGGTCGGCGCTGTAGGCGGCGTGGTCGATGGCGTCACCGGCCCGGTGCTCGATCCGCTCGCCGAGCAAACCGGGGCGCTGCTCAGCAATGTCCGCCAGCTCGCGGCGGATCGCGTCAGCCGCCTCGCCACATTGGTCCAGCGCAACCGCGACACGCTCGAACTCGACGATCGCGGCAATCCCGCCGTGCGTGGCGAGGTGCTGGGCGTCGACATCGGCCCGGCCGGAATCGAGGCGGCCCGAAAAGCGGGCTTCACGCTCATCGATCAAAGCGAGATCGGCGACCTCGGGATCCGCACCGCCCGTTTCGCCGCGCCCGAAGGCATGTCGCTCACGCGCGCGCTCAGGACGATCCGCAAGGCCGCCCCCGGAGAATGGACCGCCAACCAGCTCCATTTCGAAAGCGGCGCGGCCACGCTTCCAACCGCTAGCCTGCTAGCGGCCAGCCCGCCCGCAGGCTCAGCCAAGATCGGCATGATCGACGGCGGTATCGGCCAGCACCCCTCGCTCTCCGGCCCAATCGAACAACGCGGCTTCGTGGTCAGCGCACCCCAGCCGAGCGCCCATGGCACCGCAATCGCCGCACTGATGGTCGGCGAGGGCAGCCTTCGCGGCGTCCTGCCCGGCGCTCCGCTGCTCGCAGCCGATGTCTACGGAAAGACCCCGGTCGGCGGCAACGCGCTCGCCATTGCGCAGGCGATCGGCTGGATGACCGGCCGCCGCGTTACGGTCATCTCGATCAGCCTTGTCGGCCCTTCCAACCCGTTGCTGGCAAAAACGGTTGCCGCCGCACGCGGGCGCGGGGCCTTCATCGTCGCCGCTGTCGGCAATGACGGCCCGGCTGCTCCGCCCGCCTATCCCGCCTCCTATCCCGGCGTGATCGCCGTCACCGGCGTCGACGGCCGCAACCACGCGCTGATCGAGGCGGGCCGTGCCCTCCATGTCGATTACGCCGCGCCGGGCGCGGACATGCTGGGCGCCAAGCCCGGCGGTGGCACCATCCCCCTGCGGGGCACCTCCTACGCCGCCCCGTTGGTCGCTGCCCGCCTCGCCGCTCTCCCGTCCCCAAGCGTGGCTGCGCTGGATCGTGAAGCCATCGATCTCGGCAAGCGTGGTCCGGACAAGATCTACGGTCGCGGCCTGGTCTGCGGCCAATGCCGGATCAAGCCCTGAAATTTTTTCGCACGCTCGGGATTAAACCCGCTCTTCCTCTCGTTGGCGTCAATGGAGGGACGAAAGGTCCCGCCTTTGTGAGGAGATTTAAGATGAACAAGAAACTCATCCTGACCGCGGCGGCAACGATCGCTTTCGCAGCACTTCCAGCCAATGCGCAGCTGCTCGGCGGCGGTGGTCTTGGCGGTCTCGGCGGCGGCCTGACCGGCGGCCTTGGCGGGACGCTCGGGGGTAGCCTGGGCGGATCGATGGGCGGCCTCGGCAGCACCCTCGATTCGACGACCGGCGGGACGCTGAACGGCAGCGCCTCGGGCCATGCGAACAAGAATGTCGACACCAAGAGCGGCAAGGCCAGCGCCGACGCCGGCCTCGCCGGAACGGTCGGCGGCACGGTGAACAGCGCCACCAATTCCACGCTGGGATCGGTCACTGGTTCGGGCAGCGCCAACGCCAGCGCCTCGAAGAATGCCAACGCCAACGTCCAGGCAGTCGGCACCGATCAGGTGACGAGCACCGCCCAGCAGGCGGCCTCGACCGCGAAGAATACCGCAGGCCAGGTCCGCGATACTGCCAGCTCCACTGCCGGTCAGGCCGTCAACGGCGCTAAATCGGCGGCAGGCTCGGTCAATGGTTCGGCAAACGGTTCGTTTGCTGGATCGGCCATAGCGAATGGCAGCGGCCAGGGCAGCACCTCAGCCAATTAAACCATCCGCTTAAATCTTTCCGAAACCATGTCGTTATAAAAAGGGGTGAGAGGCCGGTAGGCGATATGCCGCCGGCCTCTTTCCCGGCCGTTACAGCTCCGGCAATTTCTGCGGCTTCGCGCACCACTTCACCATCCACCGCGATCCCGCCCTTTCCTGAAGCGCCGCAAGATCAGCGATGGTGAAGGCCGAAGCCTTCCCAACCCCGTCCAGTTCCTCCCATGTGATCGGCGTCGCGACAGGCGCGCCCTCCCGAGCCCGAACCGCCCATGGCATGATCGCGGTCGCCCCGCGCTGGTTCCGCAACCAATCGAGAAAGATGCGCCCCTTGCGCTCGGTCTTCTTCATATTGGCGGTGAACATCTCCGGCTTCGCTTCGCCCAGCGCTATCGCGAACCGCCGCGCGAAATCCTTGACCGCCACCCAATCCGCCGAGCGATCGAGCTGCACGATCACATGGATGCCCTTCCCGCCCGACAACATCGGATCGCTGTGAAGCCCCAGCGCCTCAAGTTCCTTCTTCACGACCAGCGCGGCCTTTTTCACATCTTCGAAATCGAGGCCTTCGTCGGGATCGAGATCGAACACCATCCGATCCGGCCGCTCGACATCGTCGGCAAGCGATCCCCAGCCGTGGAATTCGATCGCCCCCATCTGCACGCAGGCGATGATCCCTTCGCCGTCCTCGACATAGAGATAGTCCGCCTCGTCTCCGTCCTTCTCGCGGATCGGCACGTGGAGCACATGGTCGCCAAAACTCCCCGAATCATGCTTCTGGAAGAAGCAATGCTTGGCCCGCCCCTGCGGACAGCGCACCAGACTGACGGGCCGCTTGCCCATGAATCGCAGCAGCGGATCGGCCATCGCAGCATAATAAGCCGCCAGCTCGCCCTTGGTGATTCCGTTTTCGGGATAGATCACGCGATCCGGGTTGGTGATCTTGATCCCGAACGGATCGGCCGCCTCGGTGGGGATCGCCTTCTCCGGCTTGACCTCCTCGGCGGGCTTGTCCTCGCGCAAGCCGAGGAAACTCGGATGCCGGAGCACGCCGCCCTGCCCCAGCGGCCCGGTCGTCTCGGTATACGCGATCTCGGCGACCAGCTTCGGCGCAATCCAGTGTGCGCCACGCACCGCCGCCCTCGGCGCATCGTCAACCGGCACGGTCTTGCGTTCGAGCGGCTTCATCATCGCCATCAGCTCGTCGATCCGGTCCATGGTGAATCCGGTTCCGACCTTGCCCGCATAGTGGAGCGTGTCGCCCACCTTCGTCCCCAGCAGCAGCGAGCGAAACCCCCGCTGCTTGTCGCTGGTCGTCCAGCCGATAATCACGAACTCCTGCCGGCAGGAGCATTTGACCTTGAGCCAACTCTGCGTCCGCCGCCCGCGATAGGGCGCGTCGGCGCGCTTCGAGATGATGCCTTCATAGCCCTCGCGGCACAACGCCTCGAACAGCTTCTCCCCCGCCGCGACATGCTCGGCATGGTGGATCGGCTCGGGCACGCCTTTCAGCAACGCTTCCAGCCGCGCCTTGCGTTCGCGGTTGGAAAGCCCCGTCAAATCCTCGCCATCCTCTTCGAGCAGGTCGAACGCGAAATAGGCGAGCGGCGCGCCGCCCTCCTTCAACGCCGTCTGCAACAGCTTGAAGCTCGGCTTCCCGTCAGCGCCCAGCGCCGCTACCTCGCCATCGATCAGACAGGGCGGCAGGTCGGCCTCCTCGAACGCTGTCACGATGCCCGCGAACTTCTCCGACCAGTCCAGTCCCGTCCGCGTAAACGCCCGCGCCTGCCCGCCGCCGACCGCGATCAGCGTCCGGTATCCGTCATATTTCACCTCGTGCAGCCAGCCCGCTCCCGTGGGTACATGATCGGCCAGCGTGGCAAGTTGCGGTGCGCGAAAAGCCGGCGGCTTGCCTGACGACCTCGCAACACGACGCGTCCGCTTCAGCTTTGATTCCTGCTGCGGGTCCTTCTTCGCCTCAGCGCGATCCGAATGCCACACCGCCTTGCCGTCCCGGCCATTGGCAATCTCGGCCATGCTCCGGCCGGAGACGATGCTGGTCACTTCATTGTCGACCAGCTCCCCACTCTCGCCCGAATGATCGTCCTCGATCTTGCGCAGAAGCCAATTCTCGCGCTTCTCCTTGGGACGCGGCTTCATCCGCACCAGGAGCCATTCCCCTTTCATGCGCTTTCCATGCAGGATGAAATGGAGATGGCCTTCTTCGAGGGTCTTGCTCGGGTCCTTGCCGGGGATCGACTCCCATGTCCCGTCGTCCCAGAGCATGACGGTCCCGCCGCCATATTCCTCCTCGGGGATCGTCCCTTCGAAATCGCCATATGCCAGCGGATGATCCTCGGTCCGCACCGCCAGCCTTTTGTCCTCGGGATCGAGGCTCGGCCCTTTGGTGACGGCCCAGCTCTTCAGAACGCCATCCAGCTCAAGGCGGAAGTCGTAGTGCAGGCGTGTCGCATCATGCTTTTGTACGATGAAGCGGTTGCCGCTGGCCCGGCCGCGTATGCCCTTGGGTTCGCGCGTCTTCTTGAAGTCGCGCTTGGCGTTGTACGGGGCTAGGGGGTCGGCCACTTTAATTCTCCCTCCCCTTCAGGGGAGGGATGTAAGGGTGGGGTAGACCTGAAGGGGCTCGAAGCCCCTGAAGGGCTTTGAAGTCATGAGGCGCGCAGACGCGCGCACCCACCCCTACGCCCCTCCCTTGAAAGAGAGGGGGAAGAAAGGAATCAAGCACGCTTCCTCGCAGGCGCTTTCCGCGCAGGCGCCGCCTTCGCTTTCGGCTTCGCCGCAGGCTTGCGATCGTTCGCCGCACCGGCAGGCCCCGCGCCCGGCTTGTCGAGCGACTTTTTGAGCGCCGCCATCAGGTCGATCACGTTGCCGCCCCGCGCGGGCTTCTCATCAGCCTCGTCGGTTTCGATCCGTGCGCCCTTGTTCTTGATCTTCTTCTCGATCAGATCCTTCAGCGCATCGACATAGCGGTTATGAAAGTCGCCCGCGTCGAATTCTCCGCTCTTCTTTTCGATCAGCGAGGTCGCGAGATCGAGCAGGTCCTCATCCGGCTTCGCATCACCGATCGTCCGGAAATAGGAGGTCGCCTTGTTAAGTTCGTCGTCATAGCGCAGCGTCTCGAGCACCAGCCCGCGCCCGCAAGGCTTCAGGCTCACCACATATTCACGCCCACGCATCGCCAGCTGGCCGATGCCCACTTTCTTCGCCCGCCGCAGCGCTTCGCGCACCACGATGAACGCCTCTTCAGCGAGGTCGTCCGCCGGCACCACATAATAGGGCTTGTCGAAATAGATGGGATCGATGCTGTCGGCGTCGACAAACTGGGTCAGTTCGAGCGTCTTCTTGCTCTCCAGCTTGACTGCCTCGATCTCCTTCTCGTCGAGCAGGACATAATTGCCCTTTTTATATTCATAGCCCTTGAGAATCTCATCACGGTCGACCGGGCCTATCCCCGGCACGACCTTTTCGTAATTGACCCGCTTGCCCGACGGTTCGTGGATCTGGTGGAAGGCGACCGTAGCGCCGCTGCGCGTCGCCGAGTAAATCTCCACCGGGATCGAAACGAGCGCGAGCCGAATCTGCCCCTGCCAATATGCGCGTGCGGCCATGTCCGAAATCCTTTCGCGGCCGATTCAATCATCGGCGCGCGCAAGGGTTCCGCGACATCAATCCGGCGGGGGCGGAATCGTGCCGGGCGTCTCGACCGGATCGTTTGGAATGAAGGTCGGCGGGTCCTCCGGCATCGGGATGGGATCGTCCGCCGGGGTGACTATGGGATCGCCCGGCGCATTGGGATCGGATGGTGGTTGGCTGGCCATTACGTTCTCCTCTCGAAGGAAGAACGCATAATCACGCCAAAGGGGCCAACCGGCAGCCGCTGCCTCCAACGTCAACCCGAGATTGATCGTCCGGTCGGCATCGGCCTGATCTGCTCCCGGTCCTGATCCAGCAGCGTTTCGAGATCCCGGTTCCGGTCCGAGGGCAGGTCCATCAGCGACAGATGCAGCGCATCGCGATTATGCTGCATCGCGACCCGAAGCGCTTCGGAAGCCTTGGCGCGATAGATCCACGCCATCTTCATATGCGCCTCGCGCGCCGCGTCGGTCGCCGCCCGATCAGCCAGCTTCACCTGCTTGCTGTGCCGGTCAGTGTAATATTCCAGATCGTCACGGATCGGCAGCGGTTCGATCTGCTTCAGGCTCGGTATCGCACCCAGCAACCCCCGTCTCTGTCTGATAAGCGCGGCCAGTTCCCTGGCAAGTTTGGAACGAAAAAAACTGTTCATGAAACGAGACAGGCCCTGTGATGACGATGTTGCCAAGACCCTGTCAGGCATCCTCTGATTGTTGGCGCGGGGGTGACGCCCCCGGCCCGTTCGCTGATGGCGCTCTTTCCTGAAGCCTTTGTAGCCGTTTGCGTTTTACCGCTGGTTAGCCATTTCCATTTGCCTGAGACCAGCCGTGGAATTCAGGCGCACTTCGCCAGCCAGCGGGTAGATCCCACCCCCTGTTCCTGCTCGGCCGAACAGCCGCTTCGTTATATGGAGAAGATTGCGGGAAGGATGATCTGCCGCAGGATGTAGATCAGCAGCAGGACGACCATCGGGGAGAGATCGAGCGCGCCAAAATCCGGCATGATCTTGCGGATCGGCCGGTACAGCGGTTCAGTGATCCGGTCGAGCGCGTACAGCAGCTGCCGCACGAAATCATTGTAGGTGTTGATGACGTTGAACGCCACCAGCCAGGACAGGATCGCCTGGATGATGATGATCCACATGAGAACGGAAAGCAGCAGATCGATGATCTGGAGCAACGGGAGCATCGACCTACCTCCTGAGTAACGTCCCGCCTGTTAGCCGAAGCGCGATAGCTCCGGCAATGCCGGATCATCCTGGATAATTCATTCAGCGCGGATCAGGGTGCCCGCGCCGCGCTTCGTGAAGATCTCGATCAGCATCGCATGCGGCACCCGCCCGTCGAGGATCACGGCCGCGTCGACACCGCCCTCGACCGCATCGACGCATGTCTCAAGCTTGGGAATCATTCCGCCGCTGATCGTGCCATCCTCGCGCAGCGCGTCGATCTGGCGCGGCGTGAGATCGGTCATCAGCCGCTTTTCCTTGTCGAGCACGCCCATCACGTCGGTCAGCAGGAACAGACGCGCCGCGCCCGTCGCGATCGCGATCGCGCCCGCCATTGTGTCGGCGTTGATATTGTAGGTCTCGCCATCCTCGCCGATCGCGATGGGGGCGATCACCGGGATCATGCCCGCCTTGGAAATCGTGTCGATCACGCGCCGGTCCACATCCGCCGGTTCGCCGACGAAGCCGAGATCGATCTCGCGCTCGATATTGCTGTCAGGGTCCTTCTGGGTCCGCCGCACCTTCTCGGCGATGACCATCCGGCCATCCTTGCCGGACAGGCCCACCGCGCGTCCGCCCGCCCTGCCGCATGACGCGCTGCCCGTGCCGATAATGCGCCAG
>CAYLIK010000057.1:8195-17541 GCA_964383565.1 uncultured Sphingomonadaceae bacterium | reverse complement strand
GGAGGCGGTTGCGTACCCAGCCGTCACGACCGAGCTGCCGCGGTGTCTAAACCGTCCAGCCGCGAAAATAGTTACCTTGCACGCGCCGCTGGATGCGGAGGCGCCGCGCAATGCGGTCGCCGGTCACTTACCGGTCTGTGCCCGGTGCATGAGCTTCTGGTCGGCAAGAACCAATGCCATCATTGCCTCGACAACCGGCGCGGCACGAATGCCGACACAAGGGTCATGCCGTCCCTTGGTCATGATGTCCGCCGCCGCCCCCTCGCGGTCGATCGTCTCGACAGGCGTCAGAATCGACGAGGTCGGCTTCAGCGCGACACGGACGACGACCGGCTGGCCCGTAGAGATGCCACCCGCCACGCCACCGGAATGATTGGAAAGGAACAGCGGAGTGCCTTCATTGCCGGGACGCATCGCATCCGCGTTGCTTTCGCCAGTCAATCGGGCAGCGTGAAAGCCGTCTCCGATCTCGACGCCCTTCACGGCATTGATGCTCATCATGCCAGCGGCAAGCTCACTGTCGAGCTTGGCATATAGCGGCGCACCCCAGCCCGGCGGCACGCCTTCCGCGATACATTCGACCACCGCGCCGAGCGAAGATCCACGCTTGCGCGCATCATCGACCAGCCTCTCCCAACGGACAGCAGCATGTGCATCGGGGCAGAAGAACGGATTGTTATCGATCTGGGTGTCATCGAACAGCGCGCGATCGATCTGATCCCCACCCAGCTCAACAAGATAAGCCCGAATCCTCACATCGCCCATCAGCTTGCGCGCGACTGATCCCGCAGCGACCCGCGCCGCCGTCTCGCGCGCCGATGACCGGCCGCCGCCGCGATAGTCTCGGAAGCCATATTTCATCTCATAGGCATAATCGGCATGGCCGGGGCGATAAGCCTGGGCGACCTCCGAATAATCCTTCGAGCGCTGGTCGACATTTTCGATCATCAACGAAATCGGCGTGCCGGTGGTCTGCCCCTCGAACACGCCGGACAGGATCCGAACACGATCGGGCTCCTGCCGCTGCGTCGTGAAGCGCGAGGTGCCAGGACGGCGCTTGTCGAGCCAGGGCTGGATATCATCCTCGCTGAGCGCGATCCCCGGCGGGCATCCGTCGACCACGGCACCCAGCGCAGGCCCGTGGCTCTCGCCCCAGGTCGAAAAGCGGAACACCCGGCCAAAGGTGTTGAAGCTCATGTCAGCGCGATATCCGGTGCGTGTTCCGCCTTCATGCCGATGATGTTGTAGCCGGCATCGACATAATGGATCTCGCCCGTCACGCCGCTCGACAGATCGGACAGGAAATAGACGCCCGCCCCGCCGACATCCTCGATCGTCACATTGCGCTGCAAGGGTGCATTGAGCTCGTTCCACTTCAGAATGTAGCGGAAATCGCCGATGCCGCTTGCGGCCAGCGTCTTGATCGGGCCGGCCGAGATCGCGTTGACGCGGATATTCTCGCCGCCAAGATCGACCGCGAGATAGCGCACGCTTGCCTCAAGCGCCGCCTTGGCGACGCCCATCACATTGTAGTGCGGAATCACCCGCTCGGCGCCATAATAGGTCAGCGTCAGGATCGACCCACCGTTCGGCATCATTGCCCGCGCACGCTTGGTCGACGCGACGAAGCTGTAGGCCGAGATGTTCATCGTCAGCAGGAAATTCTCCAGGCTGGTATCCACATAAAGCCCGCGCAGCTCATTCTTGTCCGAAAAGCCGATCGCGTGGACCAGGAAGTCGATTGTCGGCCAGCGCTCAGCCAGCACCTCAAACGTCTTGTCGAGCGCCGCCATGTCCGAAACGTCGCAATCGATCAGAAAGTCGGAACCGACTTCCTCCGCCAGCGGCCGCACACGTCGCTCAAGCGCCTCGCCCTGATAGCTGAACGCCATCTCGGCGCCCTGCGCATGCAGCGCCTTGGCGATGCCCCAGGCGAGCGAACGATCGTTGGCGAGACCCATGATGAGCCCACGCTTTCCCTGCATCAAGCCGGCCATCATTTCTCCTTCAGCTTGTCGGTGCGGCGTCCTTTACCCTTGGTTCGGGGGATTCCGCCAGTGCCGCATTGAGATGCGCGCCGAAAACTAGTCCAAGCCCCACGAACCAGAAGAAAATCAGTGCGATGATGACGCCTGCGAGGCTGCCGTAGGTCAAGTCATAGGTGCCCAGCAGCCCGAGGATCGCGGGCAAAGCCAGCGTGACGAGCATCCACCAGAACGCGGTAAACACGGCGCCCGGCCATTTGGGACAGCTCGTGTAACGATATTTGGACGGCGTCAGGGAATAGAAGATGACGTAAAGCGCGACCATCAGCATCGCGAGCGGCACCAGCCGCGACAGCCCGACCCAGTTCGCAAGGTCTTCAGCGAAGGGAATCAGCCGATAAATGAACTGTTCGATACCGGTAATCACGACCTGAGCGCTGAACGCCGCGAGCGCGAGGATCACCGAACCAATGATCAACACCATCGATCCCAGTCGGTAGTGCCAGAAGCTGCGTGAAAACGCCGTCCCATAGGCGCGGCGGAGGATATCGCGGATCGTCTCGATAAAGCTGATAACCGACCACATGCCGACGACGGCGCCAAGCCAGAGCAGTGATCCCGTCCTGGCTGCCAGCACGTCCGAAATCGGCTTGGCGAGCAGTTCGGCGACGCTGGGCGGCACCGTGCTCATAAACGAATCGAGCGCCAGCAGCACTTCCGGCCCGTGACCGAAAAACTGCGCGATCGCCGCCAGTACGATGAAGAAGGGAAAAAGCGTCAGCAGCGCCAGATAGGCGAGGTTGCCCGCATGGATGAAGCCATCCGAATAGACGCCGATGACGACCCGCTTACCGATCTCATAAACCCGCGTACCCGGCCCGATCCGATCGAGATGCCGGACGATCCCTCCTCGCGCTTCGGTCCTGGCCCGCTCCTCGGGCGATGCGGGAGATACATCCTTCACACGCTATCAAACACCCAGCGCCGCACGCGGGTTGCCGGGCGCGCTCCAGCTTTCGACGAACGCCTTCAGCGCGGCATCGTCCGCGGGGATATCGATCATGAGCGTGACGAGCTGATCGCCGCGGCCGCCGCCCTTCTTGTGAAAGCCCCTGCCCTTCAGCCGCAGCGTCTTGCCACTGCTCGAACCGGCGGGCACGGAAAGCATCACCGCCCCCTCCACGGTCGGCACCTTCACCGGCCCCCCCTTCACCGCCTCATCGAGCGAGATCGGCAAGTCCAGGCGCACATCGTCGCCATCGCGCTTGAAGAAGCGATGCGGCCGGATCTCGATCGTAACGATCGCATCGCCCTTGCCGCCCGGGCCATCCTCGCCATGCCCCGAAAGGCGCATTTGGGTTCCGGTCTCGACGCCGGCGGGAAGCTTGAGATCGATCGTTTTGCCGTTCGAAAGCGTCACACGCTGCGGCTTGAGCGCGGCAGCCTCGTCGAACGCCACCTGCAAGCGATAGCCTATATCTGCTCCCTTGCGCGGCCGGCCGGCAAAGCCAGCTCCGCCCGCTCCGCGCTGACGCCCGCCACCGAATATCCCGCCGAAGATATCCCCCAGATCGGCATCCCCAAACTCGAACGTCGCGCCGCCATGGTTCTGACGGGAACCGCCGCCACCGCCATAGCCGAACGGCATCTTGGGGTTGCCGTTATCGTCGATCTCGCCCCGATCATATTGGGCGCGCTTGTCCTTGTCGCTCAACAGGTCATAGGCAGCCGTCACTTCGCCAAAGCGTTCCGACGCCTTGGGATTGTCGCGGTTGCGATCGGGGTGAAGTTCCTTGGCAAGTTTGCGATAGGCTTTCTTGATCGCCGCATCGTCCGCGCCGCGCGCCACACCCAATCGTGAATAGAGATCCGCCATAGCCTTGTTTCGCTTACCCTGATCGCTTCGCCAACTGTTGCGATTATGCCACAGTCAGATGTGTTGCCTCTGCCATTTTCGCAAGAGAAAAACGCGCCGTGACGCCGATCAGTGATAGAGCGTGAGCCCTTTGGGCGCCGTAGCTTTTTTTCCGCCCTTCAAATGGGCTTCGACAGCATCGATCGCATCAAGCAGATCTCGCGCCCTGTAGGGCTTGGTAAGGCAACCGACCGCCAGTTGCCGGGCAGCCTCCGGACAATGTCCTGACACGAACAGAACCGGCACGCCTTGCTGCTGGGCGGCACGGGCGACGTCGACGCCATTGTCGCCATTGCTGAGCCTGACGTCCGCCAGCACAAGATCGATCTGATCGGTTTCCAGAGCGGCGGTCGCGCGGGCAACCGAATCCACGGTCGCGACCACTTCGTAACCAGCTTCCGTCAACACATGCTCGTTATCGAATGCGATCAGTGGATCATCCTCCACGACCAGCAGGCGCCTCAGCGAATGCGGGCGCTTCTCGAACAACATGCGGGTCCCTCTCCTTGTGTTTCCTGGCATATCGCCGTGTCAGCCGATTTGTTCCGGCGCAACATTGCCGTCATCCATGCCCTTCGACACGACCACCGCCGCGACCAGATCGCCGGTGACGTTGAGCGTCGTCCGGCACATATCGAGGAAGCGGTCCACACCAAGCACCAAACCGATTCCTTCCGGCGGCACGCCGACCATGGCAAGGACCAGCGCCACCACCGGTAATGAGCCAGCTGGCACACCCGCCGTGCCGATCCCGCCGAGAATGCAGACGAGCAGGACCATGACCTGTTGTCCCAGGGCAAGTTCGACGCCGAAGAACTGGGCGAGGAAAAGCACTGTTACGCCTTCAAATATCGCGGTCCCGTTCTGGTTGGCGGTCGAGCCGATCGTGAGCACGAAACGCGCCACCGTAGGCGGGAGGTTGAGCTTGGTCTCCGCCACGCGCAGTGCCGTCGGCAGGGTCGCGTTGGATGACGAAGTGGAGAAAGCCATCACCATCGCTTCCTGCACCTGCCGGAAGAAATAGATGGGTGACATGCCGCCCAGGAATTTGATCGCTATCGAATAGACGACAATCATGTGGAGGCTAAGTGCGAGCAGCACGACCGCAACATAAGCGCCGAGCCGGACCAACAGCTCCCATCCGAACAGGGCCGCGAGATTGAACATGAAGCATGCGACCGCAAGCGGTGCCATCCGGATCACGATGCCGATCAGCTTCATGCTGACCTCAAACAGGCCTTCGATCACCTTCTGAAGCTGCTCAGTGGCTGGCGTTCGCACGAGCATGAGGCCGATGCCGAAGAACAAGGCGAAGAACATGATTGCAAGGATATCGTTCGCGGCCGCCGCCGCGATGACGTTCGACGGCACGATGGCGAGGAGGGCTTCCATCCCGGAAGGCTTGGTCGCATTCGCGGATACAATCGCGTGCGCATTGCCGCGTGCGCTTTCGAGCAGCGATTGCGCCAGCACGGGATCGACGCCATCGCCCGGCCGGAACAGATTGACGACGACAAGCGCGAGCACCACCGCGATCGAAGAAATCGCCAGCGTGAACAGGAGCGTGCGCACCCCGACGCGTTTGAGCGCGGATATATCCCCAAGTTCCGCGATGCCGATCACCAGCGCGGAGAAAAGCAGCGGCAGGACAAGCATGAACAGCAACCGCAGGAACACCTGACCGATCGGCTGCGTGACATAGGTGGTCAGCGTCTGGACCCAGCCCGCATCGGCGGCCGTAAGGTTCACGATCATGCCCGCCGTCAGCCCTATCAGGAAGCCGATCGCCATTTGCATCTGAAAGGACGGCTTGGTCATGCAATCATGCTCCCCGAATGCATGACCGTTATCGGCTGGATGACGTTCAGGGAAGAGGCTGTGCAGCCGGAGGTCCGCAATGTGGGAAATGCCGCCGGATTCGGGGGAGTGATTGAATCCGGCGGCAGAAGGGAGGGACCATCTCCCGGGCGTTTCCGCTTGTGGGCTTTTTATCCGGGATCGCCAAATAATTGGTATTCATGGAACCCGTAATTTTACGGTATAACTTCTGTTGTATCAGTGCGTTACCGTAATATTCTCGACAATCAGCGGTTCGAGCTCGGCATCGAATGCCATCCGCAGCGCGTCGGGCAGCGTCTGTGCGGCGAGATGATCCATCATGCGGGCACGATGCATCTCCACGGTGCGGGGGCTGAGATCGAGCGCCGCCGCCAATTGCTTGTTGGCCAACCCGGCCAGAAGGCCCTGCAATACCTCCCGTTCTCGATCCGACAAGGTCGCGACCCGTTCGCGAGCGGCCTGTTTGCGCTGGAACAAAGTCGTCCGTTCCGCAAGCGAAACAAAGGCCCGATCAAGCGCCTTGAGAAGAGCCACTTCTGTGAACGGTTTTTCGAGAAAATCCGTGGCGCCGAGCTGCATCGCCTGGACGGCCGTGGTGACGTCGCCATGCGCCGAAATCATGATGACATGAAAGCGGGGAAGTTGATCTGCGGTCGCCCTGAGCACGCCAAGCCCGTCAATCTCGGGCATACGCAGATCGAGGAGCACGCATCCGGGCGCTAGCTCTGGCGCCGCTTCGACGAAGTCGGTGCCAGAAGCGAAGGCGCGGGGGCTAAATGTGTTCGCCGAAAGAGACGCGTGGATTTCGCGCCTCACGTCGCTGTTGTCGTCAACCACATAGACGTGTCGGCTTTCCAGGTGCGGCTCCAGACTAATATTTTGCGCGATGCTAGTCTCGTTAGCGATGCCCCGCATTCAAATACATCAGCATTGACAATAACCTAAACAAGCCCGGCAAGCGAGGCGATATCGGAAGCGGAACGCTCGCGACGCGCGGTGAAAACCGCCTGAACTGTTTGTATTAGGAAATTGGCGCGCCCGGAACGATTCGAACGTCCGACCCTCAGATTCGTAGTCTGATGCTCTATCCAGCTGAGCTACGGGCGCTTGGAAGTCGGCGACATAGTCGGCATGTGCGCGCCGCGCAAGCCCGTTGCGGAGATAATCCGTCATGCCTAAAGCAGCGGCCATGGCGAAAGCTGTTTTGAATGCGATGATCCTGATGACGTGCCTCGCGGGCGTAAGCGGATGCTCGACCGCCGTCGACCATCCCTCGCTTGCGCCAAGAGCTATTGAACGCTTCACCGCCGCCGAGCCGGCGCCCGCCCCTCTCCCGCCGGCAGCCCTTCCGGAAGATGCATCGCGGCAGGAACGTGTTCGCGTGTTGACGACCCAGGCGGTCGAGGCCGATGCGCGCTTCCGCGAGGGTCTTGCCGAGGCGCAGGGTACGGTCTCCAAAGGCGCCGGCGCGGCGCCCGGAAGCGAAGCCTGGGTCCAGGCGCAGCAGGCGATCAGCCGGATCGAAATCCTGCGTGAGCCCGTTTCGCGCAACCTGGCCGATCTCGACGCGCTTCAGGTTGCAGCCGTTCAGGCGGGAGTCGGCACGGATGCAGCAGCAGAACTCGACGCCGCGATCCAGAAAGTCGGCGCGATCGACGCTCAGGAGGAGCAGGCGGTCGTCACGCTTCGCGCTCTTCTCACCAACCCGTAAAGGCCGATCAGCCCTTCAGTGCTGCCGCGTGCCTACGGCCATTCTGCACATAACCCCGGACGCCGACCCGATTGGACTCGATCTCTTCTGGGGTGAGATCACGTAGAAATTTCGCCGGCCGGCCAGCCCAGAGTTGGCCTGACAAGACGAGCTTGCCGGCCGTCAGCATGGCCCCGGCGGCCAACATCCCGTCGCTTTCGATGCGTGCCCCGTTGAGCACCATTGCGCCCATGCCGACAAAGGCACGATCCTCAAGCGTACAACCATGAAGCAGGACCATATGCCCGACCAGGCAATCTTCTCCAATGATCGTGGGATAGCCCGGGGAGTCGCCGTGGGGGCTATCGCAGTGGATGGTGCTGCCATCCTGGATATTGGTGCGTGCGCCAATGCGGACATGGTTCACGTCCGCGCGGATCACGCAATTATACCAGATGCTTACATCCCCGCCGATTTCGACATCGCCGATCAGCCGGCAACCGGGGGCGACGAACGCAGTGTCAGCGATGCGGGGCGTGGCATCGTTCAGCGATAATAGGGTCTTGTCGTTCACTGGTTTTGCCACTCCGTTCGTGCGATCCGGTAGACGATGGTCGGATTCAGCGCGTCGCTGAACGCCGGATCATGATAATCGAGATCGGGCCGCCGCGTCATGCCCAAGCGCTCCATCAAGCCCCAACTGCCAAGATTACCTGCCACCGTAAATGCGTAGATGCATTCAGCGCCATGCACGGCAAAGGCACGGTCCAGTGACGCGACAGCCGCTTCGCGCGCATAACCATTGCCCCAGGCATCCTCGCGAAGCCCCCACCCGATCTCGAACTCGCCGACCAGATCGGTGCCCTGCGCATTAACGCGTTTCAGGCCGCAATAGCCGAGAAATGCATCATCCTCACGCCGCTCCACCACCCAGAAACAGAAGCCTTCCTGCGCCTGCATTCGCTGCTGCCGCTCGGCGGTTGATCCGGTGTGGCGCGGCGCCATATTATCGTCCTCAAGCCAGCGCTTGAAGCTCGGCGTATCGGTATGCTCCTTGAGCAGCGCATCGTCGCCCTCGCGCCACTCCCGCAGCCGAAGCCGCGCCGTCTCCATCACGAACGCGCTCATTGGCCTAGCAATCGGGCCGCATGGGCCGCATGGTAGGTTAGCACGCCGGAACAGCCGGCCCGCTTGAAGGCCATCAGCGTTTCCAGCACCAGCCCGTCCCGTTCACCCGCGCCCGCCGCCACGGCTGCCTCGATCATCGCATATTCGCCGGACACCTGATAAGCGAACACAGGCACCTCGAACCGATCCTTCACCCGCCTGACGATGTCGAGATAAGGCAATCCAGGCTTCACCATCACGCTGTCAGCACCTTCAGCCAGGTCGAGCGCCACTTCGCGTAATGCTTCCTCGCTGTTGGCCGGGTCCATTTGATAAGTGGTCTTGTCGCCCTTGAGTAATCCGCTTGAGCCGACCGCGTCGCGGAACGGGCCGTAGAAGGCGCTCGCATATTTGGCGGCATAGGCCATGATCTGGACGTTGACATGTCCAGCACGCTCAAGCGAAGCGCGGATGGCCCCCACGCGGCCGTCCATCATATCGGAGGGCGCGATGATATCTGCGCCGGCCTCGGCCTGATTGACCGCTTGGGCGACCAGCATCTCGCTGGTGGCGTCGTTCAGGACATAGCCTTTTTCGTCGAGCAGCCCGTCATGGCCGTGCGCGGTATAAGGATCGAGCGCCACATCGGTCAGCAAACCGATGTCCGGCACCGCTTCCTTGATCGCCCGCACGGCGCGGCACATGAGATTGCCGGGATTGAGCGCCTCGCGTCCATCATCGGTCCGCAACGTGCGGGGTGTGTTCGGGAAAAGCGCAAGGCAAGGAATACCAAGCGTTCGCGCTTCTTTT
>CAYLIK010000057.1:0-8185 GCA_964383565.1 uncultured Sphingomonadaceae bacterium | reverse complement strand
CGTTCCACAACAAGATCGACCGACCAACGAGACACGCCAGGCAGTGAACTGATCGGCTCCTCCACGCCCTTGCCGTCAGTAACGAACAGCGGCCAGATCAGATCGGACGGAGTGAGCACCGTCTCGGCATGGAGCGCGCGGCTCCAGGCGGCGGCACGGGTGCGACGCATTCTCAGGGCTGGATAGGCGGCGGTCATATCTCGCCCATATCGCGAAGCCGTCGTTTGGGCTAGCGCCCTGCGTGGGCGCGCCATGTCCGGCCTAGGCCGTCAGGGCTGAGTGAAAAGCGCTGGCCGTTTTGGATCGGGCGCCTCGGCCCATCCGCCGCCGACTGCCTTGAACAAGGCGATCTGCGCTTCGGCCCGATCGGATTCAGCTTGCGCCGTCGCGGCATTGGCCGTTGCAAGCGTGCGCTGCGCATCAAGCAGGTCGAGGAAATTGTCAGCGCCGTAGTTGAAGCGCTTGCCAGACAGAAAAGCGGCATGATCCGCTGCGTCGCGTGCGCGTTGCAGCGCGGATTCCCGATCCAGCGCCCCGGCAAGACGGGCAAGCGCCTGTTGCGTTTCTTGGAGCGCGGTCAGCACCGCCTTGTCGAACGTGGCGAGCGAGCCGTCGGCTATGGCACGGCTTTCGCGCACCCGAGCCCGGGCCGCGCCGCTGAATGGAAAGTTCCAACTGATCAACGGGCCTGCAGACCAGTTGAAGCCCGCCCTCTTGCCGATATCGCCGACGTCACCCGCGCCAAGGTTGATCGAACCGAGCAGCGTGATCGAAGGGAACAGCGCCGCCGTCGCGACACCAATGCGCGCCGTGTCAGCAGCGAGCGCGCGTTCGGCCGATCGCACGTCGGGCCGGCGCGCGAGTAATCCGCGTCCGTCCCCAATCGGAATCGGCCGCATGATCGATGGCACCGTCCGGCAGGACGAAGCGGCCGGATCCAGGTTAGACGGCGAATCCCCGACAAGCACGGCGAGCGCATAGAGCGCGGCGCGGTGTTCCGCCTCGAAGGTCACACTCTGCGCGTTGGCCTGTTCCACCAGCACAGTCGCCTGATCGACCTCGCGCTGGCTGATACTACCGCCGCTGAACAGGCGGCGTGTAAGATCAAGCGTCTGCTGCTGAAGCTTCGCGGTGGTGCGGGCGACATTGGCTTGAAGCCCAAAGCCGCAGGCGCTTGCATAGGTGCGCGCTGTTTCTGCAGCGATCGATACCCGCGCCGATTCCAGATCCGCTTGCGCCGCGGCGAAATCGCCTCGCGCCGCCTCGATCGATCGGCCTACCCGTCCGAACAGATCCACTTCATAGGAAGCATCGAAGCCGACTGAATAAAAATCGGCCGTTTCGCCGGTGCCACCCTGATTGGGCGCAGTGCGGCCTCTGATTACATTTGCGCTGACGTCCGTGATCGGCAGCCGTGCCGCCCCCGCCCCGTGCAGGAGCGCACGCGCGCGCTTGAGATTGGCCGACGCGATCCGCACGTCGCTGTTATAGGTCAGCGCTTTCTCGACGAGATGATCGAGAGCGAGCGAATCGAACAGGCGCCACCAGTCGCCCTGGGGTTCGTGCGAGGTGACGGCGGGAAGATGCTCTGCTTCGCTCAAAGTCACGGCGGGTGCGGCGAGCGGCTTGGGATCGTGATAGTTCGGACCCACCGCGCAAGCGGAGAGCATGAGCAGGGCCGCCATGCCCGCCAACCTCATCTCGGTTCACTCTCTTCGCGGGGCGTCCGCTGGCGAGGCCATCTTATCTGGCGCGACCACGCAGCGATCTTGTCGCCGCCCTTGCGGCTGAGGACATAGAAAGCCGGAGTGAACAGCAGGCCGAACAGCGTCACGCCGATCATCCCGAAAAACACGGCGATGCCCAAAGCCTGACGCATCTCTGCGCCCGGGCCGCTGCTGATCACGAGCGGCAGCACGCCCAGGATGAAGGCAATCGAGGTCATTAGGATCGGGCGCAGACGCTGATGGGCGGCGCGCTTGGCGGCTTCGTACATGTCGAGGCCCTCATCTTCGCCCTGACGCGCAAACTCGACGATCAGAATGGCGTTCTTCGCCGCGAGCCCGATCAACACGATAAATCCGATCTGGGTGAGGATATTATTGTCGCGTCCCATCAGATTGACGCCAAGGATCGCGGCCAGCAGGCACATAGGCACGATCAGGATCACCGCGAACGGCAGCACGAGACTTTCATATTGCGCCGCCAGCAGCAGGAATATGAACACCACGGCCAGCCCGAAGGCGATCAGGCCAGTATTGCCGGCGATCTGCTGCTGATAGGCGAGTTCAGTCCATTCGAAGGACATACCGGTCGGCAATATCCGCTCCGCCAGCTTCTCCATCGAAGCCAGTGACTGGCCGCTGGAGTATCCGTGGACGGTGTCGCCCTGCAATTCCACCGAGGGATAGAGATTGTAGCGAACCACCCGATACGGGCCGCTGTCGTTGCGCAGATCCATCACCGCCGCCAGCGGCACCATGGCACCGGAGGCCGATCGGGTCTTGAGCCGGCCCACATCGTTGACGTCGTCGCGATAGGGTGCATCGGCCTCGGCGGTAACCCGGAACGTCCGGCCGAGATAGTTGAAGTCGTTAATATAGGTGGAGCCGAGGTAGGTGTTGAGCGTATTGAAGATATTCTGGACCGGCACGCCCATCTGCTCGGCCTTCTCCCGATCGACGTCAGCGTACAGCCGGGGCGTCTTGGTATTGAAGGTGGTGAACACCGATCGCAGGCCGGGCGTCTTGTTGGCCTCGCTCATCATCGCGAACGCCGCTTGTTCCAGGGCCTGATAACCGGCGCCCGAACGATCCTCGATGATCATCTTGTAGCCGCCGCCGGTGCCGAGGCCACGGACGGGCGGAGGCGCGATCACGATGATCGTTCCGGTGTTGATTGTACCCAGGCTGTGCTGCAGTTCCTGAACGACTTGGTCGGATGTCTCTCGCTCGCCGAAGGGCTTCAATGGCATGAAGATCGTGGCGGCGCTCGGCGAGTTTCCGAAATTGGTGGCATCGAATCCAGCGAACGCAATGCTGTTTTCATAAGCGGGATGCTTGCGCACCACATCGAGCGCGCGATGTACGGTCTCGTCGGTTCGTTGCAAAGTCGTGCCTGGCGGCATCTGCAGCGCGACGATCACATAGCCTTGATCCTGGGGCGGGATGAAACCGGCGGGAGTCGCATAGAAGCGCCACCCGGCGACAGCGAGCAGGCAGACATAAATGATCGCCAGCACCGAAAGCCGGCGCACCGTCCGTGATGTCAGTGCACCATAACGTTCGCTCAGCCTCTCGAAGCGATGGTTGAATCCCCGAGCGAACCGCGTGGGCAGACCGCGCCATCCTTCCGCCGGCTCCTGGGCGTGCTTGGGGCGGAGGATCAGCGCTGCCATCGCTGGCGAGAGCGTCAGCGATACCAAGCAAGAAATCGCGGTCGCGGACACAATCGTCAACGCGAACTGCTTGTAGAATGCCCCGGAAACGCCCGAGATGAAGGCCGTCGGAATGAAGACGCCGCACAGCACGAGCGCGATGGCGATCAGCGCGCCGGACACTTCGTCCATCGATCTGTGCGCAGCCTCGAGCGGCCGGAGCCCCTCCTCTTCCATCAGCCGCTCGATATTTTCGACCACCACGATGGCGTCGTCGACCACGATGCCGATGGCGAGCACCAGACCGAACAGCGACAGATTGTTGATCGAGAAGCCGAACAGCGCCATCATCGCCAGCGTGCCGACCAGCGATACCGGAATCGCCAGAATCGGAATAATGGCCGCGCGCCAGCTTTGCAGGAACAACAGAACGACCAGCGAGACGAGGATCAGCGCCTCGATCAACGTCTGCTCCACTGCATCGATGGACGCGGTGATGTAGAGCGTCGGATCGTAGGTCGCCTGCCAGGTGAGGCCAGGTGGAAATTCCTTGGCCATGTCTTCCATCGCGGTTTTCACGGCCTCGGCCGTGGCCAGTGCATTCGAACCCGGAAGCTGCACGACCGGCATGCCGACCGCTGGCCGGCCGTTCACATATCCGTTGGTATCGTAGCTGAGAGCGCCGAGTTCGACCCGGGCCACATCACGCAGCCGCGTCATCCGGCCCTCGGCATCGCGCTTGAGAATGATGTCGCCAAATTCCTCGGGCGTAGTCAGCCGCCCTTTAGTCTGGATCGAAAGCTGATAGGCGGTGCCGCCGGTGTTGAACGGCGGCTGGCCAAGCGCACCCGCCGCAACCTGCGAATTCTGGTTCCTGATTGCGCCGGTGATTTCATCGACCGTCATGTTGCGTTCGGCAGCACGATCCGGATCGATCCAGATGCGCATATTGTAATCACGGCCACCAGGGGTACGGACGCCTCCCACCCCCTGGATACGAAGCAGCTGGTCGACGATGTGCAGCTTCGCGTAATTACCGATATATTGGGTGTCCAGCGATCCATCGGGCGAGCTGAGCGCGATCACCATCAGCAAGTCTGGAGAATTTTTCAGCACCGTCACGCCGATCTGGCGCACTTCCTCAGGCAGGCGGGGTTCCGCCGTCGCAACACGATTCTGGACCAGCACCTGGGCCTGATCGACGTCAGTGCCGGGATTGAAGGAAACGGTGATCGTAAGCGAGCCCGAGGCAGTGGCTGAAGAGGACATGTAGATCATGCCCTCGACGCCGTTGATCGCCTCTTCGAGAGGTCCTGCGACAGTATCTGCGAGCGTTTCGGCGGTAGCGCCGGGATATGTCGCCGACACAACCACTGTAGGCGGCGCGATTTCCGGATATTGGCCGACCGGCAATCCCGGATAGGCTACCAGCCCGGCTATCACGATGAGAATCGACACGACCGCCGCGAAAATCGGACGATCGATGAAGAAATGCGGAAGACGCATCAGCTATCCGCTGGCTTGAGCTGCTCGGCGGGCGGGGCGGATGTGGGCAGCGAATCAGGCGATGTATCCGCCGCGCGCGGTTTGATGCGCCCCTGACGGACAGTAACCGGCATGCCGGGACGCATTTGCGCCAGACCTTCGATGATGATCCTTTCGCCCGGCTTAAGACCCGAACGAATCACCCGCAAGCCTTCCACCATCGGCCCCGTTTCGACCGGACGGGCTACCGTCTTGCCGTCCTTGCCAACGGTGTAGATGAGCTTCCGCGTCTGATCGGTAAGGATCGCCTCATCCGGCACCAGCATGGCCTGGTATGTGCCCGACCCGAGGAGGCGAGCGCGGCCGAACATTCCCGGCACCAGGAAACCATTTGGATTTTCGATCACTGCATGCGCCCGGATCGTGCCGCTGCCGGTGTCGAGCGCATTGTCCACGAACACCATGCGACCGCGCCAGCTATAATCCTTCTCGTCCGAGAGCTGGACTTCCACTGGATTCGGCGCGTAGCGGGACGATCTACGCTCTCCGTCCCGCGCCTGCCGGATATATTTGAGGTAGAAGGATTCGGCTCCCTCGAAACTGAACCAGATCGGATTGACCGAAACGACCGTGGTGAGCAGCGTTTCATTCGCCTTTACCTGATCGCCGATCGCAACCCGCTTGTCCGATACCCGCCCGTTGATCGGCGATCTTACGATCGTAAATGAAAGATCGAGTTCCCGCGCCTCCGCATTGGCGCGCGCTGCCTCCAGATTGGCTTCGGCGGTGCGTTGCGCGGCAATCTTCGTCTCATATTCCTGCTGTGAAACGGCATTGAAGGATTTGAGCTCGGTTGCGCGCGCAAGCTCACTTTTGGAATTGGCGAGCGCCGCCGACGCGCTCAGAATGGAAGCCTTCGCCTGAAGATAAGCCGCGCGATAGGGCCTGGGATCAATCTCGAACAGCGGCTGGCCCTTCTGGACCTCCACACCCGGCCGAAAGCGGACTGCGACGATCTGACCAGCTACCCGAGGCAGAACCTGGACGTTGTCGATCGCCTCAAACCGGCCGACATATTCATCCCAATCACTGACGGCTCGAGAGATAGGCGCGGCAACAGTAACGGTTGGCGGCGGCGGCGTACCCTGGTTGTCCCCGGAACAGGCTGCAAGGCTCATCAGGCCGAGGAGAAGGACCAACCGCATCGACGACCATATGCTGCGATGCGATATCGATTTCAAGATGAAACTGGTTGCTTTTTTTGCACCACCTTTTCCCTCTCGAAATCAGCGTGGCAGCGTGGTCGTCCCCATCAGATGAAGATCGACTGCACGCGCGCATTGCCGCCCTTCCCGGATCGCCCATACGACCAGTGACTGTCCCCGCCGCATGTCGCCGCAGGAAAAGACGCCGTCCTCGCTCGATGCGTAGCCTACAGTATCTGCCTTGACGTTGCCGCGCTCGTCCAACGTGACACCGGATTGCTCGATCATGCCAGTCTTGCGGGGGCCGAGGAAGCCCATCGCCAGCAAAACGAGATCCGCCTTGATCTGAAACTCGCTGCCCACGATCTCGCGCGGGCGGCCATCCACCCATTCAACCCGCGCGCATTCAAGCGCAGTCAGCTGGCCGCCGATACCAAGGAAGCGCTTGGTCATCACTGACCAGTCGCGGTCACAACCCTCTTCCTGCGACGATGAAGTGCGCAGCTTCATCGGCCAGTCCGGCCAGGTGAGGCCCTTGTCCTCCTTCTCGGGCGGCTTGGGCATGATCTCGATCTGGGTGACCGAGGCCGCGCCCTGCCGGTTGGAGGTGCCGACGCAATCGGCCCCGGTATCGCCGCCGCCGATCACCACCACCCTCTTGCCAGTGGCAAGAATATCGGCCACGCCAACGGCTTCGCCGCCATTGCGGCGGTTCTGCTGGGTCAGGAAGTCCATGGCGAAGTGAACGCCGGCCAGATCGCGGCCGGGAACCGGCAGGTCGCGGGGTTTTTCCGAACCACCGGTCAGCACCACGGCGTCGAAGCCGTCCAGCAGGTCCTGAGGCGACACGGTAACGCCCACATGGGCATTGGCGCGCAGTTCGACGCCCTCGGCGGCCATCTGGGCCATGCGGCGGTCGATCACCGACTTGTCCAGCTTGAAATCGGGAATGCCGTAGCGCAGCAGACCGCCCACCTTGGCGTTCTTCTCGAACAGCACCACCGAATGGCCGGCGCGGGCCAGTTGCTGCGCCGCCGCCATGCCGGCGGGACCGCCGCCGACCACGGCCACCGTCTTGCCGGTGCGGGGGGTGTGGGTATCGGGCGTGATCCAGCCCTCGGCCCAGCCACGCTCGACGATGGCGTGCTCGATGGTCTTGATGGCCACCGGTTCGTCGGTGATGTTCAGCGTACAGGCCGCCTCGCACGGAGCCGGGCAGATGCGGCCGGTGAATTCCGGGAAGTTGTTGGTGGAGTGCAGCACATCCAGCGCCTCCTTCCACCGGTTGCGGTACACCAGATCGTTCCAGTCCGGAATGATGTTGTTGACCGGGCACCCCTGGTGACAGAAGGGAATGCCGCAATCCATGCAGCGCGCGCCCTGCTTCGCCAGATCCTCGTCGGTCATGGGCTTGGTGAATTCGCGGTAATGCCTGACCCGTTCCTCCGGCTTCTCATAGCCGGGAGTCTGGCGGGCGAATTCCTTGAAACCGGTCGGCTTGCCCATGTCAGCGGCCTCCCTGCGCGGCGACCCTGGGGGCCTGGGCCTTCTGTTGCATTTCGAGCAGGGCGCGCCGGTAATCGACCGGCATCACCTTGACGAACTTGGGCATGTAGTACTCCCAGTTCAGCAGGATGTCGTGGGCGCGCTTGCTGCCCGTGAAATGGCGGTGATTGCGCAGCATGGCGCGGATGCGCGAGGCATCGTCGCGGGTCATGTCGCTCATCAGCTCGACCAGGCCGTGGCTTTCCAGGTCGCCCGACTGATTCTCGTGGCGGACGTTGGCCTCTTCCTCGGCGGCCACCGGCTCCAGATCCACCATGGCCATGTTGCAGCGCTTGGAGAAATCACCGGTCTCGTCCAGCACATAGGCGACGCCACCCGACATGCCGGCGGCGAAGTTGCGGCCGGTGGCGCCGATCACGAGGACGACGCCGCCGGTCATGTATTCGCAACCATGATCGCCGACGCCTTCCACCACCGCGATGGCGCCGGAATTCCGGACGGCGAAGCGCTCGCCGGCCACGCCCCGGAAGTAGCATTCGCCCTCGATGGCGCCATACAGCACGGTATTGCCGACGATGATGTTGTTCTCGGCGACGATCCTGGAGACCTTGGG
>CAYLIK010000056.1:0-17838 GCA_964383565.1 uncultured Sphingomonadaceae bacterium | reverse complement strand
CCGGCCCGAACCTGGACCCCGGCCTCCGCCGGGGGAACTGGTCAAACTTTACCGCCCCGCGTCCCGCCGGATCAGCGCCGCAATACAGGACGCCCGGTCGAAATCGTCACCGCTCGGCAGCCGCGCATCGATGTAGCGCACCCGCGGCTCACGCCCGGCCGCCGGAGGATAGAGATAGGCGTCGAGCACGCACACGGTGCTCGCATATTGGAGCTTGCGCGCCGCGCCTTCACGCACGTCGAGATCCGGCTCGCCGAACAATGCGCGCAGCATTTCCGCATTTTGCCCCATCACCCGTTCCAGCCCACTTTGCTGGACTGGCCTGGGCGGCGGAGGCGCTGTGGCCTGGGGCGGCTTCTCGACACAGGCGGTGAGTGAGATGAGCGCGATCAGGCTCAGGCGGGGATCGAAGCGTCGTGCCATGGCGTTTCCATAGAGCCTGATCGTGTGAGGAGGAACCGCTTTGCGGTTCCGCCGATGGCGTGAATCAGGCTCTATTCAAATGGCTGAGACCTTGATTCACGTTTCAGGCTGATTCAGCCTGAAACGATCAAGGTCTTGCGGCACGCGGCTTGCGCGTCATCCGGCCTGCGGTTAGGCGGCACGGGCAATCGCAAGGAGACGTTCGTGACCGCGCCCAGCCTCGACATAATCGCCATCGGCAACGCCATCGTCGACGTGATCGCGCAATCCGACGACGCCTTCATCGCCAGCGAGGGCCTGGCCAAGGGATCGATGCAGCTGCTCTTTACCTCCGAGGAGGCCGAGGCGCTTTACGCCAAGATGGGCGCGGGCATCGAGGCTAGCGGCGGCTCGGCGGCGAACACGGTGGCGGGCGTGGCCGCGCTTGGCGGCAAGACCGGCTTCATCGGACAGGTCGCCGACGATCAGCTCGGCAGCGTCTTCGCGCATGACATTCGCGCGCTGGGCGTGCATTTCAACACCGCCCCGCGCCCCGGCCAGCCCCCGACCGCGCGCTGCCTGATCCTCGTCACGCCGGACGCGCAGCGCACGATGAACACCTTCCTCGGCGCTTCGCAGTTCCTGGCCACCGACGCGCTCGACCTCGATCTCATCAAGTCCGCCGCGATCCTCTACCTCGAAGGCTATCTCTGGGATCCCGAAGAGCCCCGCGCCGCGATGCGCATCGCGATCGATGCCGCCCGGAGCGCTGGCCGCAAGGTCGCCTTCACCCTGTCCGACACCTTCTGCATCGAACGGCACCGCGATAGCTTCCGGGCCCTGATCGATGACGGCAAGCTCGACATCCTGTTCGCCAACGAAGCCGAAATCCTTTCGCTCAACGAGACCGACGATTTCGAAGCGGCGGTCGCCACGACAGCAGCGAAAGTGCCGCTGCTCGTCGTCACGCGCAGCGAGAAGGGCGCGCTCGCCGTCAGCGGCGGCGAACGGGCCGAAGTCCCCGCCGAGCCGATCGCCGAAGTGATCGACACCACCGGCGCCGGCGACCTGTTCGCCGCCGGTTTCCTCGCAGGGCAAGCGCAAAGCCGCTCGCTCAAGGACTCGCTGACGATGGGCGCCATCGCCGCCGCCGAGGTGATCTCGCACTATGGCGCGCGGCCCGAGGCGGACCTCAAGCAGATCGTGGCGAAACGGCTGGGCTAAACCACGAGATCTGCTGCGAGAAGAAATCAGTTCCCCGGCGAAGGCCGGGGAACGGCGTCACAACATGGTCGAACTCTAAAAATGCGGCGCGGGGGGAACCGGCTGCGGCGGCGCATCGGGATCGTCCTCATGCACCTCAACGAGCCCGCGCCCCACATGGCTGCGCTTGCGGCTATATCCGAAATACACCAGCAGCCCGATCAGCGCCCATCCGAAGAATAGCGATTTGGTATACATATCGAGGCTGTAGAACAGATAGAGACAGCCAAGGATCGCCAGGGGCGCGACGATCGTCACGGCCGGCGTCCTGAACGGGCGTTTGCGGCCGGGATCGGTCCGACGCAACATCACCACCGCGATCGCCACCATCGCGAATGCGAACAGCGTTCCTGAATTGGAAATGTCGGCAAGCGCGCCAACCGGGAACAGCGCCGCGAACAGGGCGACAAAGATTCCGGTAATGATCGTCACCACATAGGGCGTCTTGTATTTGGGGTGGACCTTGCTGAGCGCCTCGGGCAGCAGCCCGTCCCGGCTCATCACGAAGAAGATGCGCGTCTGTCCGAACATCATCATCAGGACCACCGAAGGCAGCGCGAGGCCGGCGGCAAGACCGATCAGATTGCCGATCTGTACCCAACCGATCGTGCGCATGGTCCAGGCCAGCGCCTCCTTGGAACAGACCACGGCCTGACTGCCGATATCGGCGCAGGCTGCCGCCATGGCGGTGGCGTTGCCCGGCGCGATGCCGTTGCCCGATGCGTCGAGCAATGGCTGCGCCCCGACGGTGCCGATGACGCCAGCCGCGACAAGCAAATAGAATATGGTGCAGATCGCGAGGCTGCCGATCAGACCGATCGGCATGTTGCGTTGCGGGTTCTTGGTCTCTTCCGCCGCGGTCGAAACGGCGTCGAAGCCCACATAAGCAAAGAAGATCGAGGCTGCTGCGGCAGAAATACCGGCGAAACCGAGCGGCGCGAACGGTATGAAATGATCGGAATTGATCATCGGAACCACGAGCGCAACAAAGACCGTCAACGCGAGGATCTTGACCACCACAAGGATGGCGTTGACGAAGGCGCTCTCCCGCGTGCCGATCACCAGCAACCATGTGACGAGCAGCGCAATGATGAACGCGGGGAGATTGATGTAGCCGCCAACCTCCATGGCGGTGCGAAGCTCATCGCTCGGCACAGCGCCGAATGCGATCTTGATATGGGCGATCAGCGCATTCGCGTTGACGATTTCGCCGGGCAGCGTGATCCCGAGATATTCGCGGAGCAGCCCCACGAAATAACCCGACCACCCGACGGAAACGGCGCCGGCCGCGACGGCATATTCAAGAACCAGAGCCCAGCCCACCATCCAGGCAAGCAATTCGCCCATCACCGCATAGCTATAGGTGTAGGCTGATCCGGAGACCGGCACCATCGACGCCATTTCGGCGTAACAAAGCGCGGCCACCGCGCAGACGAAGCCCGCGATGATGAAACTGACCATCATACCGGGGCCGGCCTTCTGCGCCGCCTCCGCCGTCAGCACGAAGATTCCGGTGCCGATGATGGCGCCAACGCCGAGCATGGTGAGCTGGAACGCGCCGAGCGATCGGTGGAGGCTTTTCTTTTCTGCCGTGGCGAGGATGGCGTCGAGCGACTTGATGCGCAGATTCATGTAGAGAGGCCCCTCAATGCGTTTGGGGGAACCTAGCCACTAATCCCGCGCGCACAACTGCTTTTCAACCGGCCAGCATGGCTCCGAACTGCCGGCCGCCGAAAATATGGACATGGAGGTGCGGCACCTCCTGATGTCCATGCTGCCCGACATTGGCAAGCAGGCGGTATCCGGTCTCCGCAAGCCCCGCTTCCCGCGCGACATGGCCCACGGCGCGGACGAACGCGCCGATCTCGGCATCGCTCGCCTTGGCCGCGAAATCGTCCCAGGACACATAACGGCCCTTGGGGATCACAAGGATATGATGCGGCGCCTGCGGGTTGATGTCGTGGAACGCCAGCGTGTGGTCATCCTCATAAACCGTGCGGTTGGGTATCTCGCCACGGAGAATCTTCGCGAAGATATTATTGTCGTCATACGGCGCCATGGCGTCGATCGGCATGATGCACTCCTACGTTGAAGGCGAGGCGCGCGCGGCCTTCTCGGCAATGCCGGACATACCTTCGCGACGCGCGATCTCTGCGAGCACGTCGGCGAAGCTCAGCCCCTGCTCGGCAAGCAGAACCGCGAGGTGAAAGATCAAATCCGCCGTTTCGGAAACGAGCGCGTGGCTATCGCCGCCAAGCGCCGCAATGACCGTCTCGACCGCCTCCTCACCGACTTTTTGCGCAATCTTGGGCCGTCCGGCGGCAAAAAGCTTCGCGACATAGGACGAGGCGGGATCAGCGCTGCGCCGTTCCGCGATGGTCTGTTCAAGCGTAGCGAGGATGTCGGCCATGCCCGCCTGTGAAGCGGGAAAGGGCGGGTAAGTCAATCGTCGCGGCGGCGGGAGCGGCTGCCACGGCGACCGATGAGCAGACCCGCAACCCCGGCGGCGAACAGCATGAGATTCCCGGCTTCCGGAACTGACGAGGCTTGTGAACTGGCGAGCGCCGCCGCCGCAGGCAGCACAAGGACGGCCAGCGTTAATACGCTTTTTGCCAACGCCATGACTGTACCCCCAAAGCTCACCAGAACGAAGGGCGGACAGCCCATTAACTTTGGTTAAAGCAAGGAGCCTGCCAGTTGATTAAAGCAGGGTATAACCAACGGCATAAATGGTTAACGCGCGCAGCCGGCTCTTGGTGAATGTAAAATTTACCGACTCTTTAACACCGCACCGGCAACCCGGCCGCACGCAAGGCGGCGTGGGCTTCGGCGATGCTATGCTGACCGAAATGGAAGATCGAGGCCGCCAGTACGGCGGACGCGCCGCCGTCACGCACCCCTTCAACCAGATGACCGAGCGTGCCGACTCCACCGCTCGCGATCACCGGCACCGGCACCGCATCGGCCACCGCCCGAGTGAGCGCGAGATCATAGCCCCCCCGCGTGCCGTCGCGATCCATTGAGGTGAGCAGAATTTCGCCCGCGCCGAGGCTCGCGAGCCGCACGGCATGCTCCACCGCGTCGATGCCCGTAGGCCGCCGCCCGCCATGCGTGTAGATTTCCCATTTACCGGGCTCGGTCTGGCGCGCGTCGACTGCGCCGACCACGCATTGCGCCCCGAAGCGATCTGCGATCTCCCCCACCAGTTCGGGCCGCGCGACCGCAGCCGAATTGACCGCCACCTTGTCCGCGCCCGCCAGCAGCAGCGCCCGCGCATCCTCCACCGATCGCACGCCGCCGCCCACCGTAAGCGGCAGGAACACGACTTCCGCCGTGCGCGCCACCACATCGAGGATGGTGCCACGCCCTTCATGGCTTGCAGTGATATCGAGGAAACACAGCTCGTCGGCGCCCGCCGCATCATAGACCCGCGCCTGCTCGACCGGATCGCCCGCATCGGCGAGATCGACGAAGTTGACGCCCTTGACCACACGGCCCCCGGCGACATCTAGGCAGGGAATGACGCGAACCCGGACGGTCATGCGCTCGCAATCTCCAGCGCGGCGGCGAGATCGAGCGTGCCGTCATAGAGCGCCCGGCCGGTGATAACGCCCTCGATTCCCTCGGAGGCGCTCCGGGAAAGCTCGAGGATATCACCAACATCCTTCACCCCGCCGCTGGCGATCACCGGAATGCTCGTCTTGCGCGCGAGATGGATGGTCGCTTCGATATTGCAGCCTTTGAGCAGCCCGTCGCGCCCGACATCAGTGAACAATAGCGCCGCCACCCCCGCGTCCGCGAAGCGATCGGCCAGTTCCTCGACCCTCATGTCTGACACCTCGGCCCAGCCGTGGGTCGCCACATAGCCATCGCGCGCATCCACCCCGACCACAATTCGGCCCGGCAGATCCCGCGCGGCTTCCTTGACCAGCTCGGGATTCTTGAGTGCCGCCGTCCCGATCACCACCCGCCAGACGCCCAGGTCCAGCCAGCGATCTATCCCGGCACGGTCGCGGATGCCGCCGCCGAGCTGCACCTTGCCGGGAAAGGCTTTCAATATGCCTTCGACAGCGCGCGGATTGACCGATTCCCCCGCAAACGCGCCGTCAAGATCGACGACATGGAGATGATCCGCGCCCTGCTCGGCGAATTTCGCGGCCTGCGCGGCTGGATCGCTGCCATAGACGGTCGCCCGGTCCATATCGCCCTGCGCCAGGCGCACGACCTGCCCGCCCTTGAGATCGATTGCCGGAAAAACGATCAGGCTCACGGCTTCCACTCCAGAAAACGGCCGAGCAGCGCCAGCCCGTAGCCCTGACTCTTCTCCGGGTGAAACTGCACCCCGACGATATTATCGCGCCCCACGGCAGCCGTCACTGTCCCACCATGATCGGTAGTCGCCAGCCGCAGCACCGGATCGATATCCTCGATCGCGAAGCTGTGCAGGAAATAGGCCTCGCCCGGCACGATCAGCCGATGCGGTCCAACCGGCGTCACGTCGTTCCAGCCCATATGCGGCACCTTGAGCGCCGGATCGGACGGCTTCAGCGCGCGCACTGTCCCGCCGATCCAGCCGAGACCCGCATGGCTGCCATATTCCTCGCCAGTATCGGCGAGCAGTTGCATCCCCACACAGATGCCGAGGAAGGGCCGGCCTTTCGTGTGCACGACCTCTCCCATCGCCTCGACCATGCCTGATATGCCCGACAACGCTCCCATGCAGGCCGCAAACGCGCCCACGCCAGGCAACACGATCCGGTCGGCGGCGCGCACCACGTCCGGATCGGCCGTCACCAGCACCTCGGCCGCCCCCGCCGCTTTTAGCGCATTTTCGACTGATCTGAGATTGCCCGCACCATAATCGATCAGCGCGAGCCGCTCAGCCACCACCCAGCGTCCCCTTGGTCGACGGCACGCTGTCCGCCTTGCGCGGATCGATCTCGACCGCCTGCCGGAGCGCGCGGGCGACCCCCTTGAAGCAGCTCTCGATAATATGGTGGTTGTTCTCGCCGTACAGATTCTCGATGTGCAGCGTGATCCCCGCCGATCCCGAAAAGGCGTGGAACCAGTGCTGAAACAGCTCGGTATCCATCTCCCCCAGCCGCGGCTGCGAGAATTGAGCCTTCCACACGAGAAACGGCCGCCCGGAAATATCGAGCGCCACCCGCGTCAAAGCCTCGTCCATCGGCGCAAACGCAGTGCCGTAGCGTGAGATGCCGCGCCGGTCGCCCAGCGCCTTGCTCACCGCCTCGCCGATCGCGATCGCGCTATCCTCGGTCGTATGATGCTGGTCGACATGAAGGTCGCCCTTCACCGTGGCGTCGATGTCGATCAGCGAATGGCGCGACAGTTGCTCGAGCATATGGTCGAGGAAACCGATCCCGGTCGAGACCCGATAGACTCCGGTCCCGTCCAGATTGACCTGCACGGAGATGTCGGTCTCCTTGGTCGTGCGCGTGATGAGTGCGGTACGCATGCAACAGCGCTATAGCGTCCGCTTTCGCGCGTGCAACGCGTCTTGACCCATCGGGATCGAGCGTTCACCTAGGTGCCGTATGAATGATACGCCTGCCGACAGCCTGATTCCTTACGACGAGATCGTCCAGAACGCGCTGCGCGCGGTGGTCGGCCGGGTGCTTGGCGAGATCCAGCGACGCGGCGGCCTGCCCGGCGAGCATCATTTCTACATCACCTTCAAGACCGGCGCGCCGGGCGTGGACATCCCGCGCCACCTGTCCGAACGCTTCCCCGACGAAATGACCATCGTCATCCAGAACCGTTACTGGGATCTGAAGGTCGGCGAGGACAAGTTCGAGGTCGGCCTGTCGTTCAATCAGGTGGCCGCGCATCTCGTGATCCCGTTCGCGGCAGTCACCGCGTTCCACGACCCCGCCGTCAACTTCGCGCTGCAGTTTCATGCCCAGGTCGAGGAGATCGAGGACGCGGTGGAGCATGAGGATGCCGAAAACGACGCGCCTCCTGTCGCCCCGGTCGAGGACGGATCGAACGTCGTGTCAGTGGATTTCACGCGGAAGAAATAGCAATCAATTCCCCCTCCCTTTCAAGGGAGGGGCGTAGGGGTGGGTGCCCGCGTCCGCGGGCAAACAAGACTCAATCCCGTCCCTCACTAAAGAGCTTCCGGGGCATCGAGCCCCTCCTGCTCTATCCCACCCTTAATTCCCTCCCTTGAAAGGGAGGGAGGGAGTGTTGAGTGACCCAAACCCGCACCGAAACCGACAGCTTCGGACCCGTAGAAGTCCCCGCCGACTGCTACTGGGGCGCCCAGACCCAGCGCTCGCTCGGCAATTTCGCTTTCCCGCCGCAGGAACGGATGCCGGTCGCGATCATCCATGCGCTCGCGCTCATCAAGCAGGCCGCCGCCCGCATCAACCGCACCCACGATCTCGACGCCAAACTCGCCGACGCAATCGAGGACGCCGCGACCGCCGTCGCGTCGGGCGCGCATGACGATCAGTTCCCGCTCGCCATCTGGCAGACCGGCAGCGGCACCCAGACCAACATGAACGTCAACGAGGTCATCGCCGGCCTCGCCAACGAGAAACTGGCCGGCACACGCGGCGGCAAGACGCCGGTCCACCCCAACGATCATGTCAATCGCGGCCAAAGCTCGAACGACTGCTTCCCGACCGCGCTCCATGTCGCCGCCGCTCGCGCGGTGCAGGACGATCTGATCCCCGCCCTCGCGACGATGCACGCCCGTCTCGCGGCACAGGCGACCGACTGGGACGACATCGTCAAGATCGGCCGCACCCATCTTCAGGACGCGACCCCGCTGACGCTCGGCCAGGAATTTTCCGGCTATGCGACTCAGATCCGCAATGCCCGCGACCGGATCAAGGCAACGCTGATCCGCCTCTGCCAGCTTGCGCAGGGCGGCACGGCCGTCGGCACCGGACTGAATGCCCCCGCCGGCTTCGGTGAAGCGATGGCGGACGAGATCGCGGCACTGACCGGCCTCCCCTTCGTCACCGCGCCCAACAAGTTCGAGGCGCTGGCGTCCAACGACACGCTGGTCGAACTCTCCGGCGCGCTCAACGTGCTCGCGGTCGCGCTCACCAAGATCGCCAACGACATCCGCCTGATGGCCTCCGGCCCGCGCTCCGGCATCGGCGAGCTGATCCTGCCGGAAAATGAGCCCGGCAGCTCGATCATGCCCGGCAAGGTCAACCCAACCCAGAACGAGATGCTGACGATGGTCGCGGCGCAAGTGATCGGCAATCATCAGGCGATCACCGTCGGCGGCCTGCAGGGCCATTTCGAGCTGAACGTGTTCAAGCCGATGATCGGCGCGAACCTCCTCCGCTCGATCGCGCTGCTCGCACAGGGCATGCGTCTGTTCACCGAACATGCCCTCGACGGCCTCCAGCCCAACCGCGACCGCATCGCCGAACTGGTCGATCGCTCCCTGATGCTCGTCACTGCACTGGCGCCCGAGATCGGCTACGACAACGCCGCCAAAATCGCCAAATATGCCCACGCCAAGGGCCTGACCCTGCGCGAAGCCGCCCTCGACCTCAAGCTGGTCAATGAGGCCACCTTCGACCGCCTCGTCCGCCCCGAACTGATGGTCGGCCGATCAAGTCCGGGCTGACGAGTGATATCAGCTCGCGTTCACCAGCACGGGCTTGGCGCGATATTCTTCCGGGAAAAGCCGCTTGAGCGCGGAGACCTTGGGCAGATCGTTGACACGAATATAAGGATGGTTGGGATTCCGCGTCAGGAAATCCTGATGATAGGCCTCGGCGGGATAGAATCCGCCGGCTTCCACGCGGGTCACGATCGGGTTGTGCCAGATCCCGGCCTTGCCGAGCTGGGCGATATAGCGCTGCGCCATCACCTTCTGCTCAAGCGTCGTCGGAAAGATCGCGGTGCGATATTGCGGGCCTGAATCCGGGCCTTGATAATTGAGCGTCGTCGGATCGGCGACCACCGAGAAATAGATACGCAGGAGATCGGCGTAGTTTACTTGGGTAGGATCGAAAACGATTCGCACCGCCTCGGCGTGGCCGGTGCGACCAGTACCCACCATCTGATAGCGCGCCGTCTTGGCGTCGCCGCCGGCATAGCCCGACACCGCGCTTTTCACGCCCTTCACATGTGCGAAGACGCCCTGCACGCCCCAGAAGCAGCCACCAGCAAAAACCGCTGATTCCAAACCCTTGGTGGCAGGCGCCTGATAGCTCGGGGCTGGCACGATCACCGGTCCCTCAGCCATCAGTTCAGCGCTGCGGGTCACTGCCGTACCAACAGCGAAAATCAGCGCGAGGCAGCCCAACGCGGCCGGCAAGTTGAATCTCATCGCTCTTCTCCGCCCCCGGGAATCGAAACGGAACTTATACTTACCGCGATGTTAAGGCAACTCGTCGACCGACGAAGCCGTTTCAGCGCAAGGCGTTGACCGCCGTCTGGATGCGCGTGCAGGCCTCGGTGAGGATCGTTTCCGAGGTCGCGTAGCTGATCCGGAACGCCGGTTCGAGCCCGAACGCCGCGCCGTTCACCGCCGCCACCCGGCCCTCATCGAGCAGATAGTCGATCAGGTCGGAATCGTTTGCGATCGTCTTCCCCGCCGGAGTCGCCTTGCCGATCACGCCCGATACATCGGGATAGACGTAGAATGCGCCCTCGGGCCGGGGGCAGTTGAAGCCATTGATCTGGTTAAGCATCGAGACCACGAGATCGCGCCGTATCTTGAAGGCGTCGTTGCGCTCCTTGAGGAAATCCTGCGGGCCGTTGAGCGCCGCCGTCGCCGCCGCCTGAGCGATCGAGCAGGGGTTCGACGTCGACTGCGACTGGAGCTTGGCCATCGCCTTGATGAGCGGTGCCGGGCCGCCCGCGAAACCAATCCGCCAGCCGGTCATGGCATAGGCCTTGGAACAGCCGTTGACCGTCAGCGTCCGCTCGTAAAGATCGGGACAGACCTGCGCGATGGTGGTGAACTTGAAATCGTCATAGACGATATGCTCGTACATATCGTCGGCCATCACCCAGACATGCGGGTGGCGGCGCAGCACTTCGCCCAGGGCCTTCAATTCGGCTTCGGCATAGGCCGCACCACTGGGGTTGGATGGCGAGTTCAGCAATACCCACTTGGTCCTGGGCGTGATCGCGGCATCGAGCTGCTCGGCCGTGATCTTGTAATTCTGGTCGGCGCCCGCCTTGATGAACACCGGCGTGCCGTTCGCGAAATTCACGATATCCGGGTAGCTCACCCAATAAGGCGCGGGGATGATGACCTCGTCGCCCAGATCGATCGTCGCCACCAGCGCGTTGAACAAGGTGTGCTTGCCGCCCACGTTCACGCTGATCTGGCTCGCTTCATAGACCAGTTCGTTGTCGCGCTTGAACTTGCCGGCGATCGCGGCCTTAAGCTCGGCGGTGCCGTCCACATTGGTATATTTGGTCTGGCCCTTGCGGATCGCCTCGATCGCTGCGTCCTTGACGAAATCGGGCGTGTCGAAATCGGGCTCGCCCGCGCTGAGGCCGATCACGTCGATGCCCTTCGCCTTCAGCTCGATCACCCGGCCGGTCATGGCGATGGTCGGCGATGGCTTGATTCGGTCGAGAGCGGCGGATGTGAGGCCCATTTTTCTACCCTTCTGGTTCGAATGCGCGCGCCTATAGACCGGGCACCTTCGCTCCTGCAACAAGTCGTGCGGGGATCAATCCGCGAAGTGCGTTCCCCACGAAGAAACCGAATTGCAGATCAGCCGGCCGCAGATCGCCTTCGACGGCCTTGCCTTCCTCGATCAGCCTCTCGCGCAGGATGCCGGGCAGCAGGCCGCGTGACAGCGGCGGCGTCACGAGCGTCCCGTTCCGCTCGACGAAGATATTGGTGAAACTACCCTCGGTGACGAACCCGTCGGCGTCGAAAAAGGCCAGCTCGAACGCCCCGGATGCTGCCCGCGCGTCGTCGTAGAAATCACGGTCGCTGGTCTTGTGCGCCAGCCGGAAATCCTCACGCGGCACTGGCATCGTCGCCATGCCGACCTCGGCAATCTCCGGCGTCGACGGCATCGGCCGCACCTCGATCGCCGTCGCGCCGCTCCTCGAAAGCCGCACCCGCACCCGGCTGGTCTCGCGCAAGCGAAAGGTCGCCGCCTGAAGATCATTGCGCAGCCCGTGCCTGTCGAAGGCAAAGTCGAGCGCCGCGGCACTCGCCTTCATCCGCGCGATATGCCGTTCGAGCTCGCACAGCCCCTCGTCGGCGTCGAACCGCATCGTCTCGATGAGGTCAAGCGACTGTTCCCCGGCGGTCACGAACGCTCCCTTGGCAAAACATTCCCTCCATTCCGCGTGCGGGTCCGAATCCGCGACGATGCCGGAGCCGAGGCCGATAACGGCCCTGTCGCCATCCGGTTCGATCATAAGCGTGCGGATGACGACATTGAAAGCCGCATCGCCATCGGGGGCGATCCATCCGATCGAGCCGGTATAAGGCCCGCGCCGATCCTGCTCGAGTTCGCCGATGATCTCCATGGCGCGGATCTTCGGGGCGCCGGTGATCGAACCACAGGGAAACAGCGCCTCGATCACGTCGATCGCATCCTTACCCGAGGCCAGATTGGCCGTGATGGTCGACGTCATCGTCAGCACGGTCGGATAATGTTCGATATCGAACAGCGACGGTACGGCTACGCTGCCCGGCGCGGCCACGCGCGACAGATCGTTGCGGATAAGATCGACGATCATCAGATTTTCGGCACGCTGCTTGGGATCGTCGCGCAGCGCCTCGTCCGTCGCGTCAGCCGGCAGCGTCCCTTTCATCGGCCGCGCCCGCAAGCGCCCATCCTTCAATTCGAAGAACAATTCGGGTGAGCAGGAAAGGAGCCAATGCTCTCCATCATGAACGATCCCTCCCCAGCCGCCACTCCCGGCCTCCCGCAGCCGCGCGTAGAGCGCCAGCGGCGACCCGACGAACGGCACGTCGGCGCGAAAGCTGATATTCGCCTGATAGATGTCGCCAGCCGCGATATAGGCGAGCGTCCGCTCCACCGCGCCGACATAATCTGCTTCCGAAACGCGCGGCTGGGGGCTTCCTGCCCAAGCGCCGGCCGGATCGGGCAGCAGGCCGTGCGGAACGGGCTCACAGGCCGAAAATACGCCGAACCAGAGGAGCGGCGGGCCATCCCCGCTTGCCGGCGCCTCGCCGAAGCGCGGCTCCAGCGCGAATCCCGCCTCATAGGAAAGATAGCCCGCGACATGGCGCCCGGCGCGCGACGCGGCTCGAAGCTGTTGCAGCGCCGGCCCGACCTCGGCGCCTCTGGTAGCGACGATCGTTGCCAGCGGATCGCGATAAAGCCGGCCCGGACCGCCGTTCGGGCTGGCGTCGTCAAGAAGCACAAATGGCCGGAAAGGGTCGAGCGGCACCATGCGCGCGCTATCGTCCCGATGCTCTCCGGTTGCAACGGGGCATCTCAGTCGCCATGTGCCGGACCATGATAGACGGAAACTCCCCGGCGCACGAGCAGCCCCTCAAGGCCGCGATTATCCCCGTTACGGCCTTTCAGCAGAATTGCACCCTGCTCTGGTGCACGCGCACCATGAAGGGCGCGTTCGTCGATGCCGGCGGCGATCTGGATCGGCTCAAGGCCGCCGCCGCCCAGCACGGCGTGACCATCGAAAAGCTGCTCGTCACTCACGGCCATATCGATCATTGCGGCGGAACGGCCGTGCTCGCCGCGGAACTGGGCGTTCCGATCGAAGGCCCGCACCGCGAGGACGCTTTCTGGATCGATCGGCTAGGCGGCGACGGGCAGAGCTACGGCATCCCCGGCCAGCCTTTCGTGCCCGATCGCTGGCTGGACGAAGGCGATCAGGTGACGGTCGGCGATCTTGTGTTCGACGTGTATCATTGCCCCGGCCACACGCCCGGCCATGTCGTCTTCCACCACGCACCGTCGAAGCTGGCGCTGGTCGGCGACGTGCTGTTCCAGGGATCGATCGGCCGCACTGATTTTCCGCGCGGCAACCATGCGGACCTGGTCGGATCAATCACCAGCCGGCTCTGGCCACTCGGAAACGACACCGCCTTCGTGCCGGGGCATGGCCCGATGTCGACCTTCGGCCATGAACGGGCAAGCAACCCGTTCGTCGGAGACCGGGTGCTGGCAGGTTAGCCGATCACCACCGGCTGCCCTGCTTCATAAGCCAGCCGAATCGCCGCGATCGCGAGCGTCAGCAGGACAAGGATCGTGGCAAACATGCCCCCCGCGCGCAGCGGGTTGGGCGACGGACGGTCCATCCCGAACGCATGCGCGATGCGCGCCAGAATGAACAGGATCCCCGCGCCCCACAGCCAGCGCGCCGACCCGTCCGCCATCTCGATCAGTCCGAGCAGGATCAGAAACAGCGGCGTGTTTTCGATGAAATTGGCGTGCGCCCGCATCCGGACCAGCATCGACGGATTACCGCCATCGCCCACCGAAACCTTATTGCGTATCCGCACCATGCTGCACCGGAGCGCCAGCCAGATATGGAGGAGGACGGCGGCCCCCGCCATGGTGAGTGTGATCGGCAACATATCCTCATCCCCCGCTTCATTTTCCGAGGATTGTGAGAGAAGCATAGGCCGCCGGCACTTGCAACGTGGCGCGAAATCAGTATAGGCACCCCCACTCGCGACGAGCCGGCCGCTGGCTCGGCGACACTTTGGTGTTGCCGAATAACAAGCGGTAAAGCTCGTCGTTATTCGTTTAGGCTGAATGGAACAGGTGCCGAATGGCCGTCCCCAAGAGAAAAACTTCGCCCTCGAAGCGCAACATGCGGCGCAGCCACGATGCGCTCAAGCCCGAGGCTTTTCAGGAATGCTCCAACTGCGGCGAGCTGAAGCGCCCGCACAATCTGTGCAGCGCGTGCGGTCATTATAATGGCCGCGAAGTCGTTTCCGTCGAGGCCTGAACCAGGCGGATCCCAGCCGATGTCCGCCGGATCAGCGCCTCGTATCGCAATTGATGCGATGGGTGGCGACGGCGGCGTGCCCATCATGCTTGCTGGCGCCGCGCTTGCGCTTGAGCGGGATCCCGCGCTGCGCTTCCGGCTGGTCGGGCGTGAAAGCGAAATCCAGGCGGAGCTTGCGGCCCACGCCGCGCTCGCCAAGGCCAGCACGATCGTCCATGCCGAGGATGTGATCTCGGGCGAGGACAAGCCCGCCCAGGCGATTCGCCGGGCCAAGACGACCTCGATGGGCCTCGCCATAGCCGATGTGAAGGCAGCTCATGCCGACGCCGCCGTCTCGGCCGGCAACACTGGCGCGCTAATGGCGATGTCCAAGCTTTCGCTGCGCACCATGTCCGGCATCGATCGCCCGGCGCTTGCCGCCCTGCTGCCCACCTTGGGCGACAACGACATGATCATGCTCGATCTCGGCGCCAACACGGAATGCGAGGCGAAGAATCTGGTCGAATTCGCGATCATGGGCGCCGCCTATGCGCGCACCGTGCTGGGCGTGACCGTGCCGCGCGTTCGCCTGCTCAACATCGGCACCGAGGAGATGAAAGGGACCGAGGAGCTTCGCGAAGCCGCCGCGGAACTGCGCGCCGCCGATCACCTCCACCTGCGCTTCGATGGCTTCATCGAGGCCAACAGCATCTCGACCGGAGAGGTCGATGTCGTCGTAACCGACGGTTTCTCCGGCAATATTGCGTTGAAATCAATCGAAGGAACGGCCCGCTTCATCACTGATCTGCTGCGCCGCGCCTTCACCAGCTCGCTGCGGTCCAAGGCGGGCTTCCTGCTGTCCCGTCCTGCCTTCAACCTTCTCAAGGTCCATCTCGATCCGAACAACCATAATGGCGCGGTCTTCCTTGGCCTCAACGGCATCATCGTGAAGAGCCATGGCGGCGCGGACGTGCCGGGCGTGGCCAACGCGATCGAGGTCGCGTGCAAGCTTGTCACGAATCAGATCACGCGCCGGATCACCGAGGACCTCGACCAGATCCACGCTCGCCATGCGACCGATGCGGTCGCCGCCGGTTCGGCCGCATGACGCGCCGAATACTGGTTGCCGGCAGCGGATCGGCGCTGCCAAGACGGCGCGTCTCCAATCAGGAACTGACCGAAACCGTCGACACCAGCGACGAATGGATCGTCGAGCGTACCGGCATCCGCTGGCGCCATATCGCAGGCGAGGGTGAGACCACCTCCAGCCTGGCCACCGAGGCAGCGCGCAAGGCGCTGGCCGCCGCCGGGGTCGATGCATCCGAAGTTGGCCTGATCGTGCTGGCGACCGCCACGCCTGACCAGACTTTTCCGGCATCGGCCACGATCGTGCAGGCCAATCTCGGCATCAACGATTGCGTGGCGTTCGATATCGCCGCCGTTTGCTCGGGCTTCCTCTACGCGCTTTCGGTCGCCGAAAGCATGCTGCGCGGCGGAACTGCCGATATCGCGGTGGTGATCGGCGCCGAAACCTTCAGCCGTATCCTCGATTGGGAGGATCGCGGCACCTGCGTCCTGTTCGGCGATGGCGCGGGCGCGATGGTGCTGAAGGCCGAGGATTTGCCCGAAGGTGATTCGCGCGGAATCCTCTCCGTGTGCCTCCATGCCGACGGCCGCCACAACCAGCTTCTCTATGTCGACGGCGGCCCTTCGACCACCGGGACGGTGGGCAAGCTGCGCATGAAGGGGCCGGAGGTCTTCAAGCACGCCGTCACCAACCTCGCCCGCGTGCTGCAGGAAACGCTCGCCAAGGCCGGCATTCCGAGCAGCGAGGTCGACTGGGTCGTGCCGCATCAGGCCAATCGCCGGATTCTCGATGCAACGGCCAAAAAGCTGGGGTTGGACCCTTCCAAAGTGATCGTGACGGTGGACGAACACGCCAATACGTCGGCCGCTTCGGTGCCGCTTGCCTATGACGTCGCGGTTCGTGACGGACGCATCAAGCAGGGCGATCTGGTCGTGCTGGAAGCAATGGGTGGCGGCTTCACTTGGGGAGCAGCCGCGATCCGGCTTTAATCCCCCGATTTCACTAGCTTGGATCAATGTGACGGGGTATTGTAAAAGCTGCGTTAGTAATCCGGGGGGACAAAATATGACGGTCGGAACGTTGACGAGAGCAGATCTTGCCGAAGCGGTTCACAAGGAAGTGGGGCTTTCGAGAGCCGACAGCTCGGCCATCATCGAACAGATTCTCGACAACATGAGCGTCGCCCTCGAAAAGGGTGAAAACGTCAAGATTTCGGGCTTTGGCAGTTTCATCCTTCGCGACAAAGGGCAGCGCGTTGGCCGTAATCCGAAGACCGGCATCGAAGTGCCGATCGCGCCGCGCCGCGTGCTGACATTCCGTGCGTCGCAGCTGCTGCGCGATCAGATTGCGGGGTAAGGGCATCGTGGCGAGCCGAGTCCAGAAGGCCGAAGGCGCGCTGAAGACGATCAGCGAGGTTTCCGACCAGTTCGGCATCCCGCAGCATATATTGCGCTATTGGGAAACGCGCTTTTCCCAGCTTCGGCCGCTCCAGCGGGCCGGCAATCGCCGTTATTACCGCGCCGAGGACGTTGCGCTGGTCATGCGGATCGATTCGCTGCTCAACCGCGAAGGCTACACCATCAAGGGCGTGCAGAAGCTGCTGTCCGAGCGGGGCAAGGCCAGCCACGAGCCCGCCGCCGCTTCGCCGCCGCCATCCGCTGCTGCTCCGGATCGGCTCATCAGCGAACTTCGCGCGATTCGACAGAGCCTTGCGGACGCCCTCGAAAAGGATCTGGCAGCCTGATCAGGCCGCTTCCGGCCCAAGCGCTGGATCGAGATCGCGCGGGCGCTTGAAATAGACCAGCTTGCCGGCGCCGGGTTTGATATCGGACCAATGCGCCACATCGAACGCGATCTCGGCAAGGCTCGCGGTCGGATATTTCTCCTCGACCGCATCCCGCGCATCATCGCCTGACTGATCGGGCACAAGCGACAGGATCAGGTCCTCAAGCCCCGGATTATGCCCGACGAGCAGCATCCGTTCGCTGTCTTCCGGTGCTTCATGCACGATATCGAGCAGCGAGGAGCCTGACGCCAGATAGGCGCGCTTGTCCCACACCGGCGTCATCGCCTCGCCATAGCCGATCGCGACATGCTCGAGCGTCTCGACCACCCGCACCGCGGGCGAAGCAGCGATATAATCGAAGGAAATATTCTGATCTTTCAGCCAGCGGCCGATCGTTTCCGAG
>CAYLIK010000055.1:11413-18145 GCA_964383565.1 uncultured Sphingomonadaceae bacterium | reverse complement strand
GTTACGCACCCGTGCGCCACTAGACCCGAAGGTCTCGTTCGACTTGCATGTGTTAGGCATGCCGCCAGCGTTCGTTCTGAGCCAGAATCAAACTCTCAAGTTTGAATTCGATAACCATCGCCTGGATAAATCCACACGACAGAAACCGGAAACTTCAAGGAGCCGTTCCTGCACAATTACACAAATGGATGTGTATTAGGACATATAGGAACGGCATAATTTAACCGAGTTACCAGAGCCTTGAAGCCTCTGGACCCGGAGCCGCCGCCCACATGTCCCTTCATCAAACCGACAATGAGAAAGAGCCAAACTTCATCCCCCCGAGCTTTTGTTTCGGGGTGATCAAGTCACCTGCTATTATGAGGCACGGAAGCGGGCCCGGAAAGAGCCGCACCGCCGTCGACAAGGGGGCTTCTATGCCCGGTCTCTGATTCCGTCAACAGGGTTTTTGCAAATTTGTTTCAGTGCCTCTGAAAGGGGCTCAAAAACGTGATTTACGGCCTGTTGACGGCTTGTCGGCATAAGCAGCCCGAAGGCTAAATGGTGATGGACGCACGATTTTCAATGTCGAACGACGATTCGAGGATGGCAGGAGCGCCTGCCCTGACCGTGGCGATGAGCGTGTATAACAACGCGCCCTTCCTCGCGCCCGCGATCGAGTCGATCCTTGGCCAGAGTTTCGGGGACTTCGAGTTCCTGATCGTGAACGACGGATCATCCGACGGATCCGGTGCGATCATCGATTCCTTCGCCGCACGCGATTCCCGCATCCGGCCGATTCATCAGCCCAACGCCGGTCTGGTCGCCAGCCTGAATCGCCTGATCCGGGAAGCGCGTGCGCCGCTGATCGCGCGGATGGACGGTGACGACCTCTCCATGCCCGAGCGGTTCGCGCGGCAGATCGCGTTCCTGGACGCGAATCCCGATCATGGCGTGGTGGGAACCTGGACGATGAACATCGACGAGCAAGGGCGTATCGCCCCGTCGGTCGGCCTTGACCACCCGACCAACCATGAAGGCTTCCTCGACGCGCTCGACGGCAAGCCACTGCTTTGCCATCCATCAGCGATGATGCGGACCGGCCTCGTTCGCGCCGCCGGCGGCTATCGCGCCCAATATGCGCATTGCGAGGATTATGACCTCTGGCTGCGGCTGTCCGAGGTGACAAGGTTGTGCAGCCTGCCCGAGCGGCTGCTCCACTATCGCTATTCCGAGGCGCAGGTCAGCAACAAGCATGTCATGGCGCAGTCGGTCGGCGCGGCTGTCGCGTGGCGTGCGCATCTTGAGCGGCTGGCCGGGCGGCCCGATCCTACCGATGGCCTCGATGCCTTGCCTCCCATCGGCCAGCTCGACGCCCTGTTCGGGCGCGAAGGAATCACGGACGCGGTGCAAAATTGGGTCGCGCCGAAGCTCCTCTATTCCGACATCGCCCTGGGCGGCGAAGGCTTTGACGTGCTGGTGAACTATATCCGCGCGGGCGGATCGCGGGACGGCATGTGGCGGACTGTCGGGCGGATGGTGACATGGGGGTTGCCGTTGCGTGCGTTGAAACTCGCCGCCGTCCTCGCGCGTCCGGTCGGCGCATGACCGAGGCCAAGACCATGTCGGTGCGTGGCGCCGCGCTCTGGTCGATGGGCGCGCAATATGTCGCGTTCGCCGTCAACTTCATCTCGTCCGTGCTCATCTCGCGTTTCTTTCTAGGGCCGGAGGAAGTCGGCCTGTTCTCGATCGCGCTAGCGGCCGCGATGCTCGTGTCGATCCTGCAGGATTTCGGGATCACCCGCTATCTGGCGGGCGAAGCGGAGCTGAACGACCACAAGATCAGGGCGTGTTTCTCGGTCTCGCTGATCGTCGCACTGATCGTGGGCCTGCTGATCCTCGCAATGGCCTGGCCGGTCGCGCTTTTCTATGACGACATGCGGCTGTTTCCGCTGCTCGCGGTGATCGCCGGTTCCTATTGCCTCGTGCCGCTGGGCATCGTGCCGACCGCGCTGCTCCAGCGCGCGATGAACTTCCGCGCGCTTTTCGTCGTCAATGTCGGGGCCGCGCTGACGATGGCGGGGGTCGCGCTCGGCATGGCGGCGGTGGGATGGTCAGCGATGTCGCTCGCCTTCGCCACGGTCGCGAGCCAGGGCGCGCGCGCCGCGCTGGGGCAATGGCTATGCGGCCACCGCATGGTGCTGAAGCCGACGCTCGCCGGGATCGGGCCGATCCTCAGCTTTGGGGGCGGCATGTCGGCGCTTTATGTGAGCGGCGCGATCGGAACGCGGACGCCGGATCTGATCGTGGGCCGGTTAATCAGCGTCGCCGCGACCGGTCTCTACAGCCGCGCGTCTTCGCTCGCCGCCCAGCTCGTGACCCTGCTCACCGGCGCGGTCGGCGCGGTCTTCTATCCCGCCTTCGCCCGCATGCGCGACCGCGGCGAGGATCTCGCCCCTCCCTATCTGCGGGTGGTGGCAGGCTATAGCGCGACGGTTTGGCCGGCGATGATCTTCCTCGCCGCCGCCGCATTGCCGATCGTGCTGATGCTCTATGGCGAGAAATGGGCCGACGTCGCGCCGCTGCTGGCCTGGATCGCGATTTCGGAGATCGCCTTCACCGCCCTGCCCCTCCACATGGAAATCCCGATCTTGCTCGGGCGGATGCGCCTGCTGCTCGCGCTAAACATTCTGGATACGGTCGCATCGATCGGCACGCTGATGCTTGGCGCTTTGTGGGGACTCGAATGGGCGGCGATGTCACGAGTCGCCTACAGCCTGATCTGGCTCGGCATCTATGCCGGGCTGATGCATCGCCTCGTCGGTTTCCGCTGGAGCGCGATGGCGCTGATCTGGGCAAAGAGCCTTGCGTTGTCGATTGCGGCCACCGCGCCACTGCTGCTGGTCTATGCCTATCTGGCAGGGCCGCGGACGATCACGCCATTGACCCTCGTCGCCACCATCGCGACCGGCGCGCTATGCTGGCTGGCGGCCCTGTTCCTGGTGCGTCACCCGGCGCGGCATGAGCTGATCGGCCTGATGGCGACCGCCTGGAGCGCCCTGCGCCCCGCGCCCGCAGTCTAGGCGCTCTGAATATATTCGCGCATCGCTTGCGCCTCGGATTCGATGTTGTCGATCCGCGCCTTGACGAGATCGCCGATCGACACAAGCCCGACCATCCTCTCGGCTTTCACGACCGGCAGGTGCCGGATACGTCGCCGGGTCATCTGCGCCAGCGCGCCGATCAGCGTGCTGTCCGGATCGACCGTGTGGACAGGCGCGGTCATGACGCGCTCCACCGGCCAATCGAGAATCGCGGCGCCGTCGCTGCGAAGGTGATAGATCACGTCGCGTTCGGACATGATGCCGATCACGGCATCGCCATCGACCACCGGCACCGCGCCGATCCTGCGATCGGCCAACAGGGCGACAGCTTCCGACACCAGCGTACCGCGGGTCACGCTGATGACCTCTCCGTTCCGGGAAGCAAGCAAATGGGCGATCATCATGGCCGAACCCTCCTTCTTCGTCGTGCGTCCGGCGACTCTGTGGCCGCACACGGGGTGGACGCTGCTTGATGATCCCACGCCGAGACGCCAAATGGAAGGCATGACACGCCATGGGCCTTCACTTTCCGATCCGGATTATGCTGCCTTCGCCTGGGGACGCTATCGTCGGCTGATGATGTGGATGACAGCCGTCGCCACGATCGCGGTGATCGGCGCGCTCTTTTATCTCAAGAGTGCGCTGGGTACGCTGCCCCTGTCTATCATATTGGCTACGGTTGCGGGGGTAGGATTTTCCGTGCTGCTGGCCGCCGCGCTCATGGGGCTGGTGTTCCTGAGTTCGGGCACCGGCCACGATCAGGATGTCGCGGATTTCGAGGAGGAACGGGAATGATCGAACAGGCGCAGGGCTATGGAGAAGCTGTACTCCGCGTGGTCCCTTCACCGCGTGACATCAACGCCAACGGCCATATCTTTGGCGGCTGGGTACTCTCACAGATGGATGTCGCGGGCGGGATCACGGCCAGACGCGTCGCTCAGGGCCCGGTCGCCACCGTGGCGGTCGACGCAATGGAGTTCATCCAACCCGTCCTGCTGGGCGACATCATCTCGATCTACGCCAGGATCGCGCGTCGCGGCCGAACGTCGCTGGGTATCAAGATCGAGGTTATCGCCACCCGCGATGACAAAGGGGAAACCCACGTCAAGGTGACGGAAGCGCTCTTCACCTTTGTGGCGCTCGATGAAAATCACCGCCCCCGGCCGCTGCCGGAGGCGTAATTTCAAGCGTCGGCGGGAGCGGATTCCGACCGACGCGGGCGGCCACGCCGCTTGGGCTTTTCAGCCGCCTCTTCTTCACGCGCAAAGCCCGGCGGCAGGCGATCGATCTCGATCCGCGCCTCTTCGGCCTGCGGCGGCTCCACATTGGCCAGCAAATCGGGGGCCGACCCTTCCTTGCGCGCCCTTGGCGGGCGACCGCGACGGGCGGTGCGAACGACCGGCTCGTCGGAAATGGCATCGGCAACGACACCATGCCCGTTGGCACCATATGCAGGCATTTCCGCTACAGGCTCCGGCTCGGGAGCAGGCTGGCGGCCCTGAGGCTCATTATAATCGCGCTGATTATAGTCACGCTGATTATTCTGATCGCGCTGATTATAGTCACGCTGATTATTCTGATCGCGCTGGTTGTTATCGCGTTGATTGTTGTCGCGCTGGTTGCTTTCGCGCTGGTTGTTATAGCGCGGCGCCGGGGCAGCATTTTCCATGCCGCCGTCGCTCTCGTCACCATAATCGTCCTGATCGTCGCGATCTGATTGATCGGGCCGTCCCCGATTTTGCTCGTCGAACCGTGACCGGGTCTCACTGAGTACGCGGAAATAATGGTCGGCGAACTGGAAATAATATTCGCTCATCACCCGATCGCCCTGCATTTGGGCATCGCGCGCCAGCGTCTTGTATTTCTCGAACAGCTGACTGGCGTTGCCACGGGCGCGATTGTCGATCCTGTTGCCACGATCATTACCGAGATTCGACCCATTAGGACGGGGACCACCGCCACCACGCCCGCGGCGGCGGTTGTTGTTCTGACGATTATTAATCAACGTCCGGATTTCCTCGTACTGGTGGTAATCTTACCACTCCTCATGCCCGGCCCTGCCGGCGCAACTCAGGTTGCGAATAACCACAATCCTGCACGGACCTGACGGTACGCGCTTCCTCCAGATGTCATGCCGTCACTATCGAACGGCGGAGCCATTGGGGTTTAGACCGGGGATTATCGCTTCATCGCGATGCCAACCCCCTGTCTAATCTCCATCTAGTGGCTTGCGTCGCCAAATCCAAGTGGAATTTACGCCAGAATGTTCATCCTGAGAGCGCAATGCAGCGATCAAGCCCGGCCAGATCGCGAATGATCCTCGGCTCATGCCCCTCGGCGCGGAAAAGCGCAGCCACGGCAGGGCCTTGCGCAGCGCCGATCTCGAACAAGGCGAGGCCGCCCGGCGCCAGTAACCGGCCGATTCGGGGCGCCAGGCGTCGATATTCCACCAATCCGTCAGCGCCGGCGAACAGCGCGGTCGCTGGCTCATAGTGAGACACCGATGGCGGCAGCGCCTCGTCGGTTGCGATATAGGGCGGATTGCACAGGATCAGATCGAAGCGTCCCTCGACGGCCTGGTCCCAATCGCCAGAAATGATGCTCGCCCGATTCTGCATTCCGAGATGCCGGGCATTCGCCGCAGCGATCTCGACCGCGCGATCCGAAAGATCGATCCCGATCCCGCGCGCCTGCGGCCATTGATCGAGCGCGGCGAGCAGCAATGCACCCGAACCCGTGCCGAGATCGAGAATGGTAGCCGGGCCGGCCTTGCCGAAATGCGCGACGGCCGCTTCGATCAGCGTCTCGCTATCCGGCCGAGGAATCAGGACGCCGGGCGCGACCCCCAGCGTGATCGTCCAGAAATCCTTGAGGCCGACGATATAGGCGATCGGCTCGCTCGCCTCCCGGCGAACGACAAGCGGTTCAAAACCCGCAGGCGCATCCTCATCCAGATGCCGCAGCAGCAGAGTCTCGCGGCTGGTTCCCAGCGCATGCGCCGCCAGCAATTCGGCATCCAGCCGGGGCGTGTCGCTGAGTCCGGTCAGGCGTGACGCGGCAGCGGCGATTGCCTCACGCAGCGTCATCGAGCTGGGCCAGCCGCGACGCCTCATCCTCGGCGATCAGGGCGCCGAGCAGTTCGTCCATCTGGCCTTCGAGAATTTCGGGCAGCCGATGCAGGGTCAGATTGATCCGGTGATCGGTCACGCGGCCTTGCGGGAAATTATAGGTGCGGATGCGCTCCGAACGATCGCCCGATCCCACCATCGACTTACGCGCGCCAGCCCGCGCGCTGGCCAGCCGCTCGCGCTCGATTTCATAGAGCCGGGTGCGCAGCACCTTAAGCGCCTTGGCCTTGTTCTTGTGCTGCGATTTCTCATCCTGCTGGATGACGACGAGCCCCGTGGGCAAATGGGTGATCCTGACGGCGCTGTCGGTGGTGTTCACGGACTGCCCGCCCGGCCCTGACGAGCGATAGACGTCGATGCGCAAATCCTTGGCCTCGTCGATCTGCACGTCGACATCCTCGGCTTCGGGCAAAACAGCCACCGTCGCCGCAGACGTGTGGATTCGCCCGCCACTCTCCGTGGCCGGAACGCGCTGGACGCGATGCACGCCGCTCTCGAACTTCAGCCGGCTATACGCGCCC
>CAYLIK010000055.1:0-11403 GCA_964383565.1 uncultured Sphingomonadaceae bacterium | reverse complement strand
GCTTTGCGAACACGCCCTGCCCCGTCACGCTCGCGACCACTTCCTTGTAGCCGCCAAGATCGGCCGCGCTCGCTGAGATCAATTCAACCCGCCAGCCCTGGCCATCGGCATAGCGCTGGTACATGCGGAACAGGTCGCCCGCGAACAAAGCCGCCTCGTCCCCGCCGGTTCCGGCGCGGATTTCAAGCATCGCCGCACGCTCGTCGGCCGCATCGCGCGGCAGCAGCTTGAGCGCCAGCTCGCGTTCGGCGCCGGGCAGCTTGGCGCGAAGCTCGGCCAGCTCTTCCTCCGCCATCGCCTTCATCTCGCCGTCGGACGTCTCGTCATTGACGATATATTCGAGCGCGCGGATCTCATGCCGCAACCGCCGCACCTCCCCCGCCGCCCGCGCGACCGGCTCGATCTCGGCATAATCCTTGGAAAGCTGGACGAACTGCTCGGCCGGCAGATCAGGACGCGCCATCGACGCCTGCAATTCATCGCGGCGGGCTTCGATCTGGGCAATTCTGTCGGGAGCGATGGAGGTCATTCAGACGGCCTCCCTTTATCGTCACCCCAGCGCAGGCTGGGGTCCATCTCTGCTGCAACAAGCGGCGGCAAGCGGTGAGAGAGACATGGATGCCAGCCTTCGCTGGCATGACGAACACAGGCTATCAACGGACGCTGCTCCAGTCGTCGGCAAAAAGAACATGTCCGATCTGGCTTTCTCCTCCGCCGAGGACGCGGGCATGGATTTTTGTTGCTCCGTCATCCGTGCTTAGCTGTACCAATTCACGACAGCCCAATTTCACGGCCTTATCGTAGCGTTTGCGAGGAGAGCCTGTGACTACACTTTCCGACCGAAAACCAGATCGACGCAGCGCCGCGGTCAGAGCAATCACGCTTTCGATCGCTTTATCATCTTCGGCAATGACCGCGACGTCCAAGCGTTCAGCCTCCGGCGCGTCGATCAACATCGCAAGTCGTTCGATCCCAGCAGCCCAGCCAACGGCCGGCGTAGACGGACCACCCAAGCTTTCCATCAGCCCGTCATAGCGTCCGCCCCCGAGCACCGTCCCTTGAGCGCCGAGCCGATCTGTGACGAACTCGAAAGCCGTGTGGCGATAATAATCCAAACCCCGGACGAGCCGATCATTACGCGTCCAGGAGACACCCGAAGCATCGAGCCCCTTGGTGACGGTTTCGAAGAAGGCCCCCGCCTCGCTCGAAAGGAACTGATCGATCCCCGGCGCAGCATCAGCAATGGGACGATCGCGTGGGTCCTTCGAATCCAGGATTCGCAAGGGATTGCGCACCAGACGATCGAGGCTGTCCTCCGATAGATCGCCCTTATGTGTCTCAAAATAGGACACAAGCGCCGCTCGCCACGCATCCCGCGTCTGCTGATCGCCCAGCGTGTTGAGCTGGAGCGTCACGCCATCGGACACGCCCAGCTCGCGCAGCAGCTGATCCGCAAAACACAACAGCTCGATATCCGCTGCCGGCTCGGCCGCGCCGATCACTTCGGCGTCGAGCTGGTGGAACTGGCGGAACCGCCCCTTCTGCGGTCGTTCGTAGCGGAACAGCGGGCCGTGGGTCGCGACCTTGAGCGGCGCATATTGCTGCCACCCTTCGGTCAGATAGGCGCGCGCGATGCCAGCGGTGAACTCCGGGCGCAGCGTCAGGGAATCGCCACCGCGATCCTCGAAGCTGTACATTTCCTTCGACACGACATCAGTGCTCTCGCCCAGCGAACGCGCGAACACCGCCGTCGCCTCGAACACCGGCACCTCGATCCGCCCAAAGCCATACAACCGGCGCACGCGATCGAACGTCATCACGACGTGTTCGAACCGCGCGGCGGTTTCCCCGATCATGTCCTGTGTGCCCCGTACCGGCTTCGGGGTCTCTATCCGTGCCATAGGCTCGGCCCCCTAACGATTTTCATGACAAAGGTGAACAGTTTTGCACGTGCGACGATCAGCGCTCGCGCGCGCGAAATTTTTCGCATGATGTCTTGAGTGATACCGCGTCCCGCCTTACTGCGCTGCAGCATGAACATCGAAATGATTCCGACAGGCGACGATCCGCCCAACAGCCTCAATGTCGTCATCGAAGTGCCCGTGGGCGGCGAGCCGGTGAAATATGAGTTCGACAAGAAGTCGGGCGCATTGTTCGTCGATCGCATCCTGCACACCCCGATGCGCTATCCCTGCAATTATGGCTTCGTGCCGCACACGCTGTCGCCCGACGGCGATCCGCTTGATGCGCTGGTCGTGGCCCGCTCGCCCTTCATCCCCGGATCAGTGGTACGCGTGCGCCCGATCGCGGTGCTGATGCTCGAGGACGAAGCCGGCGGCGACGAAAAGCTGCTGACCGTGCCGATCGACGGCGTCTTCCCTTATTATTCGAAGGTCGGCGAAAAGGACGATCTGCCTGAGATCATCATGCAGCAGATCGAGCATTTCTTCACCCACTACAAGGATCTGGAGACCAAGAAGTGGGTCCGGATCGGAACCTGGGGCGGCGCCGAAGAGGCCCGTCAGGTGACGATCGACGCGATCAACGCGTACAAGAAAGCCAAGAAAAGTCCGAAGCGCCGCAAGGACGATTGAGTCAGCGCGGCGAGAGCCGTCGATTATAGGCCCGTCGCGCTTCGGCCCGGCGGGCTATTTTTTTGCCGCCGCCCGATCGAGTTCCGCCCGGATGACAGGCGCAAGCCGGTCCGCCATGAACAGCGACCCTTCGTCGGTGAGGTGCGTCATGTCGAATTGCAGAGGCATGCCGTTCGCCGCGATCCGCATGCATTTGTCAGGGCACAGCGCGCGGTAGGCCGAGAAATAGGAAATGCCCTTCGCCCGTGCCAGCGCGGCGAAATCCTTGTCGATCGGGCCTTCGCGCAACGAGATGAACCGGTCCGGCAGCAACGGGTCATTCTGAAGATAGGATAGCGCGATCAGCTTGGCGGTCTGCGCCTTGTACCGCACCACCGGCCCGACCAGCACCACGCGAAGCCGGTGCTGTTTCAACCAGTCGATCATCTGCCCGACACGCGGCAGGTCCTCGGCCTTCCAGTTGCCGGCCAGCAGCACGATATCGCCCGCACGTGACGGCAGATATTGGCGGAACACGAAATCCAGCGGCGCACGGCACCGGTCGAGATCGCGGGGCAGCGGATGCAGCCGTGGCGGGCATCCGGAGATTGTCGCCGGAATGAAGTGAATATCCCCCATGCGGGCGTCGAGCCCGTACCAGAGATGCTCGGCATGGCTGTCACCGACGATCACGATATTCGGCCGATTCGCGTCCGGCTCAAGACACGGATCGCGCGTTGCCTTCGCGAGATCGAACTCCTCCACGAAGCAGGTCCCGTAGGGATAGGCGGTGTGGCCCGTGTAGCTGATCGTGCCCGCCATCCGGGCGACCTTGGGATCGAAGCGGTTGGGCAGCCCGTTCCCGGCGATCACGACCAGGCAGAGCGCTGAGATCAGAGCGGCGCCCGCCGCCGTCCCAACGAAGATTTTCCGCCGCCCGAAACCGCCGGTGCGAAATGGCTGCTCGACGAAGCGCCAGGACAGATATCCCAGCACCAGCCCGGCCACCAGCACGCCGACGCCCTGCCACGGCGTGAAATAGTCGATCGGCACGGCTTCGCGCAGCAGCACGATCAGCGGCCAGTGCCAGAGATAGAGCGAATAGGAGATGAGCCCGACCCAGACGAAGGGCTTCAGCGCGAGCAGGCGGCTGACCGGCGTCGGGCCCCATCCCCCCGTTGCGATGATCAGAGCGGCGCCGAGACATGGGGGGACCGCGGCGAGCCCCGGAAACGGCGTTTCGGAATCATAGAAGATGAATGCGAACAGTATGCCCAGCGCGCCGAGCAGCGCCAGCGCCATCCGCGCAGGGCCATCGCGCAAGACATCCTTCGGCATCAGCACCAGAAGGTAACCGAGGAGCAATTCCCAGGCGCGCGTCGGGAGCAGGTAGAATGTGCCGTTCGGCGAGCTGTAAGCGCCGAACACGCTCAGCAGGAAAGACAGCAGCGCGACGATCGCGACAATCAACGGGATCCGCTTCGGGCAGAGTTTGAACAGCGCCCACAGCATCAATGGGAAGACGATGTAGAACTGCTCCTCGACCCCCAGCGACCAGGTGTGGAGCAGCGGCTTGCTGTGGCCGTCGAGCCCGAAATATTTGGTCGTCTGCCAGAAATAGATGTTGGAGACCGAGAGCGCCGCGGAGATGCTGCTCTTCGCGAAATCCGCGTAAATCTGGGGGAAAAGATACAGATAACCGACGCCGGCGATAACGAGCAGCATCGCGAACAGCGCCGGGATGATCCGCTGGAAACGGCGCTCATAGAAATGGGCGATCGAGAAATTGCCCGAGCTAAGCTGGCCGTGGACGATCCCGCCGATCAGGAAACCCGAGATGACGAAGAAGATGTCGACGCCGACGTAACCGCCGGGCACCCAGGAGGGATCGATGTGAAACAGGAAAATCGACAGGACAGCGATCGATCGGAGACCATCGATATCGGGTCTGTACTTCATATCGCCCCTTGGCATCGACGCGGATGCAACATGCCATCCTCAATAGATTGCGGCGGCATAAGCTCAAGTGATTAACATCGGCTGAGATTCAGCTGACCGCTTTCAATCCCGCGATGCAGGCCACGATCGCGACGATCAGCGCGACGCGCATCAGATTAGCCGGTTCGCCGAACCAGACCATGCCGACGACGGTGGTTCCGATCGCACCGATGCCACCCCACACCACGTAGGAGGTCCCCATCGGAATCGATCGCGCCGCAATTTCGAGCAGCAACAGGCTTATGGCCGTGCAGACGAGAAAGCCGAGCGTCCACGGAATATTGCGGAAGCCCTCGACATAGCGCAGGCAGGTGGTGAATCCCACTTCGAACGCCCCGCCCACGATCAGCAATATCCACGGCATGCCCAAACTCCCTTACATCGCTGCGATAGCCGCCGGATCAACACAGCGCTATGCCGTGCCTATGAAAACCCGCTCAACGGCATCGATCGGCAACCGAATCGCCCCTGCCCGTTTCCTGTGCGCGGCGGTGATGGGCATGGTCGCAACCATGATCGCGATCAGCCAGAGCGACTGGCGGGTCGGGACGATGATCGGCTTCGATGCGGCTGCGATCCTGTTCCTGCTGTCGGTGATCCCGCTGTTCCGGCGCGGCAACGCTGCTTCGATGCGCGAGGCCGCACTGCATAACGATGCGAACCGTGCGGGATTGCTGGTGATCACGGCGATCGTGATGCTGGTCATTCTTGTCGCGGTGGCGGCCGAACTCGCTCAACGGGAAGCGACACAAGCCTTCGGCGTCACCATCATCATCACGACGCTGGCGCTCGCCTGGGCGTTCAGCAACATGATCTATGCGCTGCATTACGCACACATCTTCTACATCGCCGACAAGGACGGGCGCGATCAGGGCGGAATCGATTTCCCTGGCACCGCCGAGCCCGACTATTGGGATTTCACCTATTTCGCCTTCACGCTCGGCATGACCTTCCAGACATCGGACACCGACATCAAATCGAGCCGCATCCGCAAGATCGCCACCTTCCACAGCCTCGCCGCCTTCGTGTTCAACATCGGCATCCTGGCCTTCACGATCAACGTGCTGGGCGGCGGGTAATTCTTGAAATTTCAGGTATGGTTTCGTATTCTATACCTGAAAAGGAAATCTGGTCATGACAATACACCATGTCCGCGTATTCGAAGGCGGTAAAATCGTGATCCCTGCTGCGCTTCGAAAGAAATATGGATTTGAAGTCGGCAGGACGCTGGTTATCAACGATGATGATCAGAAGGGATTGACGCTTCGAACACTCGACGATGCCGTGGCCAAGGCGCAGGCGATCATGGCCAAAGTCGCGCCAGTCGAGCGACAACTCTCCAGCGAAATCTTAGCTGAGCGCAGGGCAGACGCCTCGCGTGGCTGAACGCTATGTGTTGGACGCTTCGGCGTTGATGTGCCTGATCCGCGATGAACCCGGCGCCGATATCGTCAAGAACGCTTTGCCGGACAGTTGCATCAGCGCCGTCAATCTGAGCGAAGTGGTCGCGAAGATGAATGAGTTGGGCATGTCTCCGTCGCTTATCGCTGATGTGCTTGATCCGCTCCAATTGGACGCCAGGCCGTTCGACGAGGATCAGGCCTATCGCAGCGGCCTGCTTCGATCGACGACGCGGGAGCTTGGCCTGTCGCTGGGCGATCGTGCATGTCTGGCGCTTGCGATGACGCTCGACGCCGTGGCCTTGACCACCGATCAGGTTTGGTCGGCCCTTGGCAAGCAGGCCAGAATCAAATTGGCTCGATAAGAATCAACTTTTCTGGAGCGCCTCAAGCGCGTCGCCATCCAGCCGCCAGGGTTCCCAACCTTCAGTGCGCCGCGCGCCGAGACGGCGATAGAAATCCTTGGCCAGATCGTTCCAGTCGAGCACTTGCCAGTCGATGCGCGGGCAATCGCGCGCCTTCGCTTCTTCGGCCAACGCCCTGAACAGCGCCTTCGCCACGCCGCCGCCGCGCACCGCGGGATCGACGAACAGGTCTTCCAGGAAAATGCCGTGCCTGCCCGTCCAGGTCGAGAAATTGAAGAACCAGACCGCGATGCCGACGACGGCTCCATCGATCTCCGCGACATGGGCAAAAACGCGCGGATGTTCGCAGAAAAGATGCTCCGCCAGCGCCGCTTCGGTCGCCTTCACCGAATCCAGCGCATGCTCATATTCGGCCAGCGCGCGGATCAGGCGGAGGATGGCGGCCTCGTCACCGGGCTGCGCTTTGCGAACGATCGCCGTCACGGAATCACTTCCCTTTCAAGCGGGGGTTTGGGGGAGGATCGGGCCGCGATCACGCAGCCGCCGATAATCAGCACGGCCCCGGCGATGGTCGCCAGGCCGACATGCTCGCTGAACACCAGATAGCCGAGCAGGCTCGCCCAGAGAAACGCCGTGAATTCGGATGGCGCGAGGTAACTCGCCTCGGCATGGGCATAAGCCCAGGACAACAGGAATAATGAGATGCTCGCCAACACCGCCGCAAAGGCGATCATCGGAAAATGCCCTGCGTCCGGCACCTCCGCGAACCATGCGGCAAACAGGCCAAGGCAAATTGCCACGGTGGCATTTTGAAAGAATGCGACCTCATAGGGATCGGCGACCTGAGATTGACGGCGCATCAGGATGAGGTTGTAGGCGTATAAAAGCGCCGAGATGAGTATGGCGACCGCGCCCAACAGCGCCTCGGTCCCGAGCCGGGCGTGCACCTGCCCCGCCACGATGACGATCACGCCCGCGAAGCCGAGCACCGAGCCGATCAGCGCGCCACGCTGCATCCGCTCACCCAGTAGCAACACCGCAAGGCCCTGTGCGATCAAGGGCGCGATGAAGCTCAGCGCGACGGCCTGCGCCATGGGCATCAGGGTCAGACCCCAGAAGAACAGCATGCCCATTCCCGCCGAAACGACGCCGCGCTCAATGTGCAGCTTCATTGCAGCGCGCGACGGGCGCGGCGGTTTGCGGAGCAGCCACGGCACCCCGCTAACGCCGATGCCGACGAAACTGCGCCAGAGCAAAGTGTTATAGGTGCCGATGGCGAGCGCCAGCCCCTTCACGACCGCGTCCATGGTTGAAAAGACACCGATACCGAGGCAGGCGACCGCAAACGCGGCCACCACGCTGGGCCGAGTCATTCCCCGCCTTGCTGAATATTGCTTCGCTGGGTCTCGTCCAGGCGGACGACCTGCCCGATTTCCAGGGTGTCGATGCGCAATTTACGAATGCGCGCAGTGCCGACCCACAGACGGCCAACCGCGAGCGCACCAAAGGCAAGCGCGCCCAGCGCCACAGCTCCCATCGCGACCGCGCCGATGGTCGAAACGCCAGTGGCTGAAGCACCGGTGGCCGCTGCTCCCGCGGCTGTGGCACGGTGGGCGACATCAGTGGAGGCTGAGTGCTTCATTCCGCCGCTTGCGACGGGGCGTCGGTCTGTTGCGCTTCAATCTCGGTCGCCTTGGCCTCGACCAGCCGAACGATATGCTCGATCATATCGGCATCCTGCACATGATGATCGGTGACGCCCGACAGATAGACCATGTGCTTGCCGTTGCCGCCGCCGGTGATGCCGATATCGGTCTCGCGCGCTTCGCCGGGACCGTTGACCACGCAACCCAACACCGACAACGACATCGGCGTGCGGATGTGGGCCAGCCGCTCCTCAAGCGCCTGGACGGTGCGGATCACGTCGAAGCCCTGCCGTGCGCAGCTCGGACAGGAGACCACACGCACACCACGATTGCGGATGCCAAGCGCCTTCAATATCTCGAAACCGACGCGGACTTCTTCTTCCGGCTCGGCGGAGAGCGAAACGCGGATCGTGTCGCCAATCCCGTACCAGAGCAGCGATCCCATCCCGATCGAGGACTTCACCGTCCCGCCGATCAGCCCACCCGCCTCGGTGATGCCGAGATGCAGCGGGCAATCGACCGCTTCTGCCAATTGTTGATAGGCCGCGACCGCGAGGAACACGTCGGACGCCTTCACCGCGACCTTATACTCACGGAAATCATGATCCTCGAGCAGCCGGATATGATCGAGCGCGCTTTCGACCAGCGCCTCGGGGCATGGCTCGCCATATTTTTCGAGCAGGTCCTTTTCGAGGCTGCCGGCATTGACGCCGATCCGGATCGCGCAGCCATTGGCCTTGGCGGCGTTCACCACTTCACGTACCCGCTCGGCCGAACCGATATTGCCGGGATTGATGCGCAGGCAGGCAGCCCCCGCATCAGCCGCCTCAAGCGCGCGTTTGTAGTGAAAATGGATGTCGGCGACGATCGGCACGCGCGCCGCCCGCACGATCTGCTTCAGCGCGGCTGTAGACGCCTCATCGGGGCAAGACACCCGAATGATGTCGGCGCCCGCTTCTTCGCAGCGGCGGATCTGATCGATCGTCGCCTTCGCGTCCGATGTCAGGGTGTTGGTCATGGTCTGCACCGTCACCGGCGCATCGCCGCCGACCGGAACATTCCCGACCATAATCTGCCGCGATTGGCGGCGGGCGATGTCACGCCATGGGCGTACCGACATGATTCACGCACTCGACAAAAAAGAAAGCCTCGCGCAGCCCTATAGCCGCGCGAGGCTTTCTTTGTAAGCGATGTTCTGGATTATTCCGGAACGACAGTCACAGCGCGCCGGTTCTGCGCCCATGCGCCTTCGTCCGAACCCGTGGCGGCCGGGCGTTCCTTGCCATAGCTGATCGTAGACAGCTGGGCTGCGGAAACACCTGCGTTCACGAGGTAGTTCTTGACTGAATTGGCGCGGCGGTCGCCGAGCGCGAGGTTATATTCGCGGGTGCCGCGCTCATCGCAATGGCCTTCGATCGCGGCGCGCACGTTCGGGTTCGCCTTCAGCCACGCGGCCTGACGGGTCAGGATGCCGCTGGCTTCACCATTGATGTCATATGCGTCGGTGTCGAAATGGATCGTGTCGCTGCCGACCTGCGCCAGGAAATCGGCACGCGAACCGGGGACTGCCGTTCCGGAGACCGGACCCATCGATTCAGGCGTGCTCGGCACCGTCGTCTGCGCCGGCGGCGGCGGCAGTTCTTCGGGCTTCTTCTTCGAGCAAGCCGCTACAGCGAGCAGCGATGCGGTCAGGAGCACCTTGGTGGTCGTATTCATCATGCTTTTCTCCACTGTGTCATTTTAGGGCAGAAATTCGGTGTTAATCCGTTGAATCATTCGTTTCAACGCACGTCAAGGCAATAACGGCCCCCAAGAGGGATCGGAGCCATCGAGAGGTGTCGGTACTGGCCGTTCGTTAACACCAGTTAAATCCACCGACCATAAATCGGCCTTTCCGCTGCCCTGCGCTGTGCGGAAGAACATGACGACGCGCCCGTTGGGCGACCAGGTCGGGCCTTCGTCCTGCCAGCCGCCGGTGAGGATCTTCTCGCCGCCACCGCCGGGGCTCATCACACCGATCGAAAAACCGCCGCCGATCTTGGTGAAGGCGATAAGGTCGCCGCGCGGGCTCCACACCGGGGTGGCGTATCGGCCGCTGCCGAAGCTGATGCGTTGCTGGTTCGATCCGTCGGCGTTCATGACGTAGATCTGCTGAACTCCCGACCGGTCGCTTTCGAAGACGATCTTCGATCCGTCAGGCGAATAGCTGGCGGACGTGTCGATGCCCGGCGCGGTGGTCAGACGCTGCGGCGAGCCGCCGCTAGAGGAAACGCGGTAGATGTCGGTGTTCCCGTTCACCGCGATGGAGAAGACGATGTAGCGGCCATCCGGGGAGAAACGCGGCGAAAAGCTCATATTCGCCTGGCTGACGACCAGACGCTGCGTGCCCGTGCCGACGTCATAGACATAGATGCGCGGCTGCTTCGCGGCGAAGGTCATGTAGACGATCTTCGATCCGTTGGGCGCGTAGCGCGGGGTCAGCACGATATTCTGGCCGTTGGTGAGGAAGCGATGGTTCGCGCCGTCCTGATCCATGATCGCCAGCCGCTTGGTGCGATTATTCTTCGGCCCGGATTCGGAAACGTAGACCACCTTGCTGTCGAAATAGCGGCCCTCGCCGGTCAGGCGAGTATAGACCGTGTCAGCGCATTTATGCGCGGCGCGGCGCCATTGCGCTGGCGGCACGACATAGCCCTGCCGGGTCAACTCGTTGCGGGCGAACACATCATAGAGGTAGCAGCCGACCGTCAGCGTGCCGTCGCCATTGGCTTGCACGAAGCCCTGGACCAGCGCCTGAGCGCCCGTGCCGTTCCAATAGGGGAAATCGGGCGAGACGACCTGAGGGAAGGACACCGGCCGCACCGATCCTGGCCCAAGCGGCGCGAACAGCCCGGAATTCTTGAGATCGTTGGTGATGACGTCGGCCACCTGCCGGCCCAGCGCCGCCGTGCTGCCGGCGGCGGTATTGGCCACGGCTGGCGTCGGCATCGCCGGCACGGCGATCGGCATCGGCGCGGATATGCCGCCAGTGATGTCCACCCTGATCTGCGCGTGCGATGGCGGCGGCACGCACAGGCCAGCGAAGATCCCGGCCAAACTCAAGGCCAACAGTCTGCAGTTCATGCCAATCCTCTCGGGCTGAAAGTCAGGTCGAATTCGTCCCATCCGCCTTTGTAGAGTTCGGGCGGCAGACGCAATGGCACGCAACGCTCGACCGCCTCGATCGCCGCCCGGCCCATCTGACCCGCATAGGCGGCGGCGCCCTCGGTCACGCCGGACTGGCGGAGCACCACGGGGCTCGTCGCCAGCGTTCCATCGATAGTGTAGCGGACGCGCAGCACGGTTACGATCTGCCGCGCCGCGCGGTTCAATTTCGGCGACCGGTAGCAGCCGCGAATTTGATCCGCCGCGCTGGAGACCA
>CAYLIK010000054.1:0-18697 GCA_964383565.1 uncultured Sphingomonadaceae bacterium | reverse complement strand
TCTCGCCGCTATCCGCCGTTGCCTACGCCATGCCTGTTTGTAAACAGGGCCTAGGACGCGAAGCCGGCCCCGAGCGTGGGACCGGCTCCTATAGTTTTCAGTATCGTTGAGAATCGACCAGATTTAGGGGCGGTGCCGCTGGAACTGGTCGTATTCGCGAAGCTCTACCGGGAGCAGAGGCGAGGCATTCTTGTTCTGGGCCTGGCTTAGGCACTGGTCGCGCTTGGACTGCGATGCGATGCCGTCGCATCCGGCCTTGCTGCCCTGAGGAATTTGGGCCTGAGAGCGCAGCATGTTCTCCTTGCGGATCTGAAGACGCTCCTGCGCCTGCGCGTTGGTCTCGGCCTGGGCCATCGTCGAGCCCAGAACCATCGCCAACAAGCCGCCGTATACCAAATAGCGAGTCATCGAACTCTCCTTTTGAAGGTTTCGGCAGTTCACGCATCACGTCTCGTGGGTTTCATTACACGGAACTTGATGGCGCTAGGCGCCAGTTAAGCGCATTCGAAGAATTGTTGAAGTAAACAGACGTAATAATGGGCTCAAGAAAAAGTGACGCTTAGGGGTGTAACCGCTGGAGCAGCGCGCTGCAGCTACCAACGCTGCAACATGGCATTTCATCTGCCTATGAATCGCTTAGCGACCATAGGATTGATCCTGACACGAATGCTGCGCCGACCACCGACGCGCACCGGCTTACGAACGACCAAGCCGACGCGCGGACAAACCGTCAAATGCTGGTCGTCAGCTCGATTAGCCAGTCGGGTGAAATTGACACCAGGAACGACTCGATATGCTTATCCAGGCTGGTGATGACCAGAAATCCGACGAACATCATGATCCCGCCCATGGCCCATCGGCTGAATTGCGCCAGCGCGAGGACGCGCTCCCGCCTATCCAGCAGAAATCGTCGCGAGCCATAGGCGAGCAGCAGCAGCGGCGCCACCGCGCCAAGACCGAACATGAACATGACCAGCCCCACGTGCACCAGAGACTCCTGACGGGATGCAAGAGTGATCGCAACGCCCAATGTCGGTCCGGTGCAGGGCGCCCAGACGAAGCCCAGGAGCGAGCCTATCGCGAATTGACCGGCGAGACTGTTTGCGTCGAAGCGCTGCGAAAGGAGACCGGCGGAGCCGGAAACAGGGGCTACCATTGCGGCGAAACGGGCTTGAAGCGGGCCGACGAGGAGGATCGCCCCAAACGCCAACATCAAGGCCCCCGCCGCGATACGCGCCGTTCCAACACCAATGCCGGCGGCAAGACCGACGGACCCGAGGATCGCACCCGACAAAGTAAACGCGGCAAGCAAACCACCGCTCATCGCCAATGGTCCAAGACGGTGCACCTGCAGCGCGCTGGCCAGTATTACCGGTGCCAACGGCAAAACGCATGGCGCGAGCACCGACAGCGCCCCCGCCACAAAGCTCGCTATCAGTTCGATCATCAAAGGCTGCCGGCGGACAAGCCGATCTTTCGCTACACCCTAAGAAGAAGCCCGATTCAACAGCTCTTCCATCTTGGCGCGGTCGGTAACGAAGGAGTGGCGCCCGACCTCTTTGACTCCCTTGAAGACGACTTGCGTTGCTTGCGAACCGACCCTTAACGCCCTGAGAGCATCAGGCTGCCGGTCGTAGTCGACCAAGAATGCGGCGACGTCTCGATATTTTGGGTCCTTCAGGAGTGCGTCTTCGATCGGCTTCATGCGCTTGCACACCGGACACCAGTCCGCATGTACGGTCACCAGGATTGTTTTACCCTCGGCCTGGGCTCGTTCGAACGCCACCTGCGTGAATGGCTGAATTTCAGCAGCCTGCACCGGAGCTACGATCATAGCCGCGACTGCCACCGCCGCAACCAACGTCAACAACGCCGCTCGCCTCTTCATCGTTCGTCTCCAGGGTTTTCGAACATTCGCGATATTCGATGTTTCGTGCATATGTCCTGTGCAATCGGTTAATTCTTACCATCCGATTGATTCGGATTCATTTCACGAAGACGCGATGCCTCGATCCGTTGTTGCATCCAAGTCCAAGGGACCACAGAGATCTATATCGACCCTATCGAATACTGAAATCCGACGCGCGCGAGTTCATTGCTTGGTACTTCGCTGGTGGAAGAAAGTAACGGCACCCACGAAATCACGCCGGTGTGATCGGGTTGCCCGAGGGCTCCACTTACATTTTTGAATTTGGTCATGCGTGACTCAGCAAGGTAGTCCGCTGACATGGCGACACATAGACTGCGCTTGCCTAGCGCATGTAATGACGCACAAGGGCCATGGCATCCTCAGTGTCCCAGAGCGCCGCACCAGGCACATAGCCCCGAATCATTCCCGCTTTGTCGATCAAATACGAGATCGGCATCCGATAGAGCGCGAACGGGGCGCCGTTCGGATTGTCCACTTTCAAGTGCCCCAAGCGTTCCTCTGGGTCCAAGTAGAGGCCGAGTCGCCTCAGGCCGAGGCGCCGGGCGAAGGAGCCAACAATCGGCGCGCCCCCGGTATCGACGGATATCGCGGCAACCTCGACGGGTTCACCGGCCATCAAAATGCTCAACCGTTCCAGCCTCGGCAGCTCGGCGACGCAAGGCGCACACCAGCTGGCCCAAAAATTGAGGAGCGCGGCCTTGCCTAGAAAATTGGCAAGATTGGTAGTGGTTCCGTTCAGCCTGTGCAGTGGTGCGGCGGGGACTGGACGCACCGGGCTCAAGAGCACAAATCCGCGGCTGCCGCGGAAATCCGGCGGATCGTCCCGCAGGGTCGCGCTGCTGGCCGCACCGCTGCTTTGCGCTACGTCCCACCCAAGCGTCGAAATCATCGCAGCGCCGAAGCCGAGCAGAGACCGCCTTTTTATCGGTCTTGCGGGATAGGTCATGCCGGGAGACTACCTGAGCCGCGCGGCGTCAATCGGACGCGCTTCGACGCGCCGTTCAGGCCGCGCGGCCTGTGGGCATCCATCGAGGAGCCATCCAGGCGAACATGCGTCGCCCAAACGCGCCACCCAACGTGGTTATGACGGCCGCAGTGCCCAGATTCCACATCAACACCATTACGGTAGCGTCGATATCGTGAAAAATCGACAGCGCGGCCGCGGTAATTCCAGCGATCGCCAGGCCGCCGATCATGGCGACGGAGGCGGGTCGCAGGGGCGCCGCATGGCGCAGCATCCCAAGCATTACCAGGGAGAGCGGCAAACTCGTCAGCAACAGAGTGGCAAAGCATTGAGCGGCGGTTCCCAGGCGCATTCCATCGGGGTCCAGACTCACCCAATTGGTTAAGCACCCATACCCGATCGTGGACGCCCACAGCGCAACGCCGGGCACCGGCAACAGGCCCCACATCCGGGACCGATCCGGGAGGCTGAGGTAGAACGCCGCCACCGCCGCCAACACGCCGCTGATCAGCGCCCCGGCCAGCCGGGCGGCGAAGATCGATTCCGACAGGCGCTCCGAAATATCCGACCTGACGCCATTAAGAACCGCGAGCAGAACCAGAATAAGCCCGGCCAGCAGCAGCCATAGGCCGGCACGCATCAAAGGCGGCCGCAGGCGACGAACCGGCGTAGCCCCCGCAGACAACGACTCGATCAAGTCCGGCGTCGCAATCACGATTGGTTAACTCCGCTCGCCGAACATCTTGCGCAAGGCCTTCAATGCCCGGTGCGTCGCCACCTTCAGCGCCGCTACGGACATCCCGCTTTCCACCGACGCTTCCTTCAACGACATCTCGCGCAATTTCAGCATGGTGATCGCCTGTCGCTGGCCCGCCGGCAGGCTTTCAATAGCCTGTTTCAGCTTGCCGCCGTCCAGCAATACTTCCTTACTATTCGTTTCAGGAGCTGGAATGGTTTCATGCGGAAAGTCAAAATCGACCTTATTTTCAGGCATCCGGCGCAGACGCCGCTTGTGATCGACGATGCGCCGGCATGCGATCGCCACAATCCAGGGACCGAAAGGCCTAGCCGGATCGTAGGTGTGGCGAATGGAATGCAACGTCAGTAGCGCATCCTGAACGACGTCCTCGAAATCCGCCGGGGCTACCCCCTGGCGGCGGGCTAAAGAACGGATGTAGGGCGTGGTTTCCTGAAGCAGCTGCCGATAGGCCAGACGGTCGCCCTGCTGGGCGCGCGCCATGAGCAAAGACCAATCGGATTGACCGGGCGTCGCCGTCCCCTGCCGAAGCTGTTGTTGTTGCTTCATCTAAGCCCCTCTGGCGACTGAATCGTACGGCCAACGCTCTCGCCTCACGCGCTCGTGTACTTGAGCGTTCAATGGATCGGCGGCCAACGCGTAACCTTCATACACCGCCCGGCGAACCTCACTAAAGCTATCCCTGTCGGGGTGGCTTCAACAAACCGTGAGGTGACCAGATGAATCGCACCATGCTCGTTCCTTCCGTCTTGGCGATGGCTGTGGGCTTCGCGCTGGCTACTCTGCCTGCGACTGCCCAAACCGACCCGAAAAAGGCCACGATGGAGAAGATGACCAAGGGCAACCTGGAGAAGTGCTACGGCATTGCCGCGAAGGCCAAGAACGACTGCGCCGAGGGCGCGCATTCCTGCGCCGGCCAGGCGAATGCCGATCGCGACAAGGGTTCGTTCGTCCTGCTGCCCAAGGGCGACTGCGGCAAGATCGCCGGCAGCAGCCTCAAGGGCGCCTGAGACTCGACGGCTCGACGATGTCGCCCCTCTCGACACGCGGGCCGGCGCCGCGCGGTTCGATCCCCGTTTCCGCGGGGATCGGACTGCGTTTTCCTCATCACCAAGCGGTCCTGGATACGAAGCCCACCGTTGGTTGGCTCGAGGTCCATACCGAGAACTACATGGGTGGCGGCAAACCGCTTGAGTATTTAACGGCTATTCGCCGCGAATACCCAATCTCACTACACAGCGTCGGATTGTCCCTAGGCAGCGCCGACGGGGTAGACCGCGCGCACCTGGATGCGATCCGGCGCGTGATGGAGCGTCTAGAGCCCTGCGCGGTTTCGGAGCACCTGTCCTGGAGCGTAGTCGACGGAACCTACCTTGCGGATTTGCTGCCCCTGCCGATGACGGAAGAAGCCCTTGCGATTGTTTGCCGCAACATCGATCAGACACAGGAGCTATTGGGTCGTTCGATCCTCGTTGAAAACCCCTCATCTTACATTCGCTATCGCCATTCCACGATCCCCGAATGGCAGTTCCTCGATGCGGTCGCCGCACGCACGGGATGCCGCATCTTGTGCGATGTCAACAACATCTACGTCAGCGCCTGCAATCACGGGTTCGATCCGCTGGATTATTTGAACGGACTGCCAGCGAGCCGTATCGGCGAGATTCATCTGGCGGGACACACGGCAAGAACGCTTCCGAACGGCGTTACGGTGCGAATCGACGATCACGGCTCACGCACGCTCCCCGCCGTGTGGGCGCTCTACGAAGAGGCCCTAACACGGTTTGGACGGGTCGCCACACTCATCGAATGGGATACGAACGTACCAGACTTGGACGTTCTCGTTGGCGAAGCGGATGAAGCGCAGCGCCGCCTCGACCAATTCGTTCGGAGGGCCAACGATGCAACCGAAGCTGCGTGATGTGCAACGGGCCTTTGGGGACGCTATCTATGCCGACGATACGCGTTTGGCCGAGCACGTGATCGACGACGGAATTGCCGCGGCCGACCGTTTGCGGATCTATCGCAATACCGCGTTCTCGGTTCTCACTGACGCGTTGCGGCTCGTCTATCCCGCAGTGAGCCGGCTTGTCGGTATGGAATTCTTCGACGGCGCCGCGGTCTTTTTCATTCGTAGGTATCCGCCGAGAGAGGCCTACCTTGGGAACTACGGTAGCGAATTTGCCAAGTTCCTAACCGGATTTAAGCCTGCATCGAGCGTGCCCTACCTCGCGGATGTGGCGCGATTCGAATGGGCTCTAAACATCGCAGCCAATGCACTGGATGCTGTCGCCATTGATCCCTCTCCCTTGGCAGCGATCGGCCCAGCTAGCCATAGCGCCGTGTGTTTTGTGCCCCACCCATCCCTCAGCCTCCTAAACCTTCAGTTTCCCGCCGATGTTATCGCCGACGCAGTAATGGCCAGGGATGACCGAGCAATGGCCGCCATCGATCTGGACTCCGGTCCTGTCTGGCTCAGCGTTCATCGCGGATTCGATGGGGTTGAGGCCAAGCGGCTGAGCGAAACGGAATGGCACTTCACGGAACTGCTCTGCGCCGACCGGACTCTAGGCGAGGCGATCTCGGCATACCCCCACGTCGATGCTGCGAAACTGCTGGCCGATCATCTCTTGCGTGGGCGCTTTTCTCGATTCTCCCTTGCCCACGATTTGCCGGAGGAATTGTCATGAAGGTCGTTACAACTACCGCAAGCACGACGCCCAACCAAAGAGCTGGCATTCGCGCCGCTATGGTGAAAGTTCTCGCATTGTTTGAAGCGGTACCGTACGCAGCGCTGGCCTTGCCTCTGCGCGTAGGGGCCGCTGCCGTATTCTGGAATTCAGCTATGTCGAAGCTTTCGAATTGGGATACGACCCTGATGTTGTTCGAGGAGGAATACAAGGTGCCGTTGCTGCCGCCAGATGTGGCGGCAAACATGGCGCTGTTGAACGAACTGGTCTTTCCAGTTTTGTTGGTGTTCGGCCTGTTCACGCGGCCGGCAGCAGCCGTACTTCTGGCCATGACCGCGGTAATCCAGATTTTCGTCTATCCAGGCGCCTGGTCCACGCATATCCAATGGGCCGGAATGCTGCTGGTGTTGCTATGCCGCGGGCCGGGGCCGATTTCAATCGATCATCTGCTGCGGCGACGGCTGCTTCAGGGGCCGGCTATCGAAGCGAGACTGTAGCCGGACGCAGCAAGATGGCCATGCTAAGCAAGCCGACGTTAAGGTGCATCGCCGCTGTCGCATTCCTTTTTGCGATAGGGACGAGCACGACGAGCTGGGCTGGTCCTGAAACGTGGCGTAGTGAATGGCCCAGGACCGATTTTTCGCGGCATTCGATTTCCTACGATGAGGTTCTTTCAGGTGGGCCGCCCAGAGATGGAATTCCGGCCATCGATCACCCCAAGTTTGCCGCCATCGCAGACGTCATCGACCTAGCGCCGCAGGAGCCACTAATTTCCATTCAGATCAATGGCGATGCGCGCGCCTATCCGCTGCGCATCATGATCTGGCACGAAATAGTCAATGATACGGTCGGCGGTACGCCGATCACGGTGACTTGGTGTCCGCTGTGCAATTCAGCGATTATCTTCGACCGGCGCGTGAGCGGCCAAGTGCTGAGCTTCGGCACGACGGGAAAACTGCGTCACTCGGACCTGATCATGTACGACCGGCAGACCGAGAGCTGGTGGCAGCAATTCCTGGGAGAAGGAATCGTCGGCGGTTACACAGGCACGATGCTCCACGCCTTGCCATCGCGAGTCGAATCCGTCGCCAGGTTCAAAGCGCGCTTTCCGAGCGGTCGAATCCTGGTTGCGCCTGCTGACGTTGGACGGCCCTATGGCCAGAATCCGTATGCGGGATACGATACGTCGGCAACGCCGGTGCTCTATCGTGGAAACTATACCGGCAAGATTCCTCCTCTCGCCCGCGTCGTCGTGATCGGCGACGACGCATGGCCCCTGGAAAATCTGATGAAGCGCCGGCGCATTGAAAGCGGCGATCTGGTACTGGTGTGGGAGCCGGGACAGGCATCGCCTCTGGATGCTGGGTCGATCGAGGCAGGGCGGGAAATCGGCAATGTCATCGCTCAACGACGCAGAGGCGCGGCATTGGAAGACGTTGTGTATGACGTGAGCTTTGCGTTCGCATTTCACGCATTTCGGCCGCAGGGGCGACTGCATGTGGACTAGCCGAGAGCGACCGCATCCGGTCACGCCCCGCCGATGGATTGACGATTGTTTCGGGCGGATGATGGACGATGGTGAGAGAAAGTTGGCGTTGGCTCTGGGTGGCCCTTGCGACCGTCGCGGCTGCGGCAGTCATCGGTTGGATAATGATCGCATTGCCCCCGGATTGGCTGGCGGCGGCTTGGGCCGAGCGTGGTATCTGGGTTTTGAATGTGCAGGACATCGAGGCATTCGTGGACCGATGGGGCGCGTGGAGCGCGATCGGCTCGATCGTGCTCATGGTCTTGCATTCCTTCGTCCCGCTTCCGGCCGAGCTTATCGCGATCGCCAATGGCATGATGTTCGGCCCGCTATGGGGCGTCGCGATAACGTGGGCCGGCGCCATGATCGGGGCCAGTTGCGCATTCGCCGTCGCTCGCTACCTTGGACGACCCTTAGGGCGCCACATCGTTTCGGAAAGGCATTGGCAAGAGATCACGAATTGGCGCGGGCGACCGGTCATGCTGCTGCTTGTGCGACTGATCCCAGTCATTTCATTCAACTTGGTGAATTTCGCCGCCGGACTCACCGGCATTGGTTGGACGACGTTCCTGTGGACCACAGGAATTGGAATCCTGCCGATTACGGTCATCAGCGTGGTGTTGGGCGATCGTCTCCTTTCGTTGCCATGGCCGGTGTGGCTGGCGGTGGGCCTCGGCGTTGTCGCATTGTGGTGCGTCTTGAATTGGATCGGAAGACGCCGCGGCGCTTCGTCTTTCCTTGCGTCGTGCAAGATTGCCCTGTTTCGACGGGGACTGGGCCGGGCCGACGAGCGATGATCCGGCCACTGATCGTTGTTGCCGACTAGGCTCAGTTGTGAATCACGACTGTAAATATATCAATAGCAAACCCAGGAGGACGCGATGACCGAGTCCATCAAGCTTAAAGCCGGCGCCGACGTCCCGGCCCTGACCCTTGCCAAGGTCGGCGGTGGGGAAGTCAAAATCGGTGGCCGCTCGGGCTGGCAAGTGATCGTCGTCTATCGCGGAAAGCACTGCCCGTTGTGCAGGAAGTACCTCAAGACGCTGGATGGGCTTCTCGACGAATTTAAGGCCGCCGGCACGGCGGTGGTGGCGATTTCCGGCGATCCCAAGGAGAAGGCCGAATCGGAAGCGGCCGAGGAGGGCTGGCGCTTCCCGGTCGGCTATGGCCTCACTACAGCGCAGATGCGCGCCCTTGGGCTCTATATTTCCGAGCCCCGTTCGCCGCAGGAGACCGACTGGCAATTCCCCGAGCCGGGTCTATTCGTCGTCAATCCAGACGGCAAGGCGCAAATCATCGACATATCCAATGCGCCATTTGCCCGGCCAGACCTTTCTGCCGTTCTGACCGGCGTGAAGTTCGTCCGCGAAAAAGGTTACCCTATTCGCGGCACGGCGAGTTGAACGTGTACCGCAACCGCGGTCTGGTTGCCGCCCCTGCTCCCGCAGCAATTGCGGAGGATGGACCGGCTACTGTGCGGCGGCTCGCGGCCCCCGGTGCTGCTCGGTCCAAGGCTGAGAAGCCCGGCAAAGGGGGCGAAGTGAATTCCGCGTGGGCAACGGCAAAGCCGCCGCTCAAGGGCATCCGGGCATGCGTGTTCGATGCGTATGGCACGCTTTTCGACTTCGCGTCGGCGGCTGCGAGATGTCGCGATGTCCTCGGCGACAAGACCGACAAGCTGACGGCTCTGTGGCGTGACAAACAGCTGCAATACACGTGGCTACGGTCGCTGCAAGGCCATTACGTCGATTTCCTGAAGGTAACGGGTGACGCGCTCGACTATGCGATGGACACGTTGGAAATCTCGGACACGAAGCTGCGGCTCAGGCTCATTGAACTATATCTGAACCTCAGGCCCTTCCCGGAGGTGAAGGAAGTCTTGCGTACTTTAAAGGATGCGGGATTCATTACCGCCATCCTGTCCAATGGGTCTCCATCGATGCTCGCGGCCGTCGTAGAGAACGCTAGGATTGGAAAGCTGCTTGATGTGGTTTTATCCGTCGATTCCGTAGGCGTCTACAAGCCGGATCGCAGAGTGTATCAGCTCGCAGTCGATCGTCTGAACACTCCCGCTAACTCGATCTGCTTCCAATCATCGAATGCCTGGGATGCGTATGCCGCGTCCGCTTTCGGCATGCGGGTGGTTTGGTGCAATCGTTACAATCAGCGGCCGGAGCGGCTTAAGGGTAATCCGGATCGAGTCGTAAGTTCGCTTGCCGAGCTGCCCGGCCTTCTTGGCATCACGGAATGATTGCGCGACCCGCACACATGATGCACGGGGTCGTGGAGCGTGCGTTCGACATAATTCGGAGGAATTTGCCTGCCACCGGAGAATCTAGGAATGAATTGGGGCCAACCCGCGTACCAGCGAGAGTGCAAGCTGCCATCGCCGAGGAACAGCGCCAGGGCGAGTGGCTAATCGGCTGGGTTCAGGCGGCCGCCGTGCTCAGCTGGGCGATACTTTATTCAATCTCGCGCAAGACCTTTCCGGCCGGTGCGCTTTTCGAACCGGTCCCCTGGACGCTCGGCATCTACGGCATGTTCATCGTCGGCAAGCTGTTTCTGGTCCATGGGCGCCAGCTGAAGGACTGGCACGTCGCCCTATCGATCATTGTCGACGTCTCGGTTCTCATGGTTCTGATCTGGAGCTTTCACCTGCAATATCAGCAGCCCCCCGCCTTTTATCTGAAAGCCCCCACACTGCTTTACGTGTTCATCTTTATTGCGCTCAGGACTTTGCGCTTCGAGGCGCGCTGGGTACTCTTGGCCGGCGCGGTTGGAGCAATCGGCTGGATAATCTTGCTGATCTACGCGGTCGCCGCCGATTCTGGACCGTCGATAATTACGCACGATTACGTGGCATACATGACCTCATCGGTCGTGCTGCTCGGCGCCGAGTTCGACAAGATCGTCTCGATTCTAATGGTTACCGCCGTTCTGGCGATCGCACTACACCGAGCGCGCAAGCTTCTTGCGCGATGCGTCGTCGATCACTTGACCATAACAGAACTATCGCGATTCGTTGCCCGAGGCGTTGCCCAGAAGATCGCCCATGCGGATGTCTCTATCGAACCCGGGCAAGCCGAAATGCGGTCGGCCGCCGCAGTGTTTGTGGATCTGCGTGGGTTCACCCCGTTGGCCCATCGCCTGCCGCCCTCCAGCGTCATGACGCTCTTGGCCGAGTATCAGGGGCGAGTGATCCCCCTTATTCAACGTCACAACGGTTCGGTAGACAAGTTTCTCGGCGACGGCATTCTTGCAAGTTTTGGCGCGGTGACCCCGAGTTCGACCTATGCCGCCGACGCGTTTCGTGCGGTGGACGCCATTATCCGCGAGCTGCAGCAATGGCAGACGGAGCGTCACAAGGCCGGACTGGCGGCGCCCATGTGCGGCGTCAGCGTCATGTGCGGCGAGGTTTTGTTCGGGGCCATCGGGAACGAAAGTCGACTTGAGTACACGGTCATCGGCGACGCTGTGAACCTGGCGGCGAAGCTGGAAAAGCACACGAAAGTGGAGAAGGTGGCGGCGCTTAGCGATGCTGGATCGTACCGCCTCGCACGGTCTCAGGGCTACATACCACATAGTCAACCGCAACAGCGAAGCACCCGGCGCGTCGAAGGCGTCGACCATCCAATAGACCTAGTGGTGTTGGCCGCCTAAATTTGGCGCCTTTCAAAATTTATCACACCCCATTTCAGCGCCTTAGTCTGGACTCTATCGGTGTGTCGCAGTTCCGCTGAACGAACGCATTGCCTTGCTGATAGCCTCAATCGTGGCTGCGCACGTTGCGCCAATATCGTGGCGCTTCACTAGGTAGGCTGGATCGTTGTATCCAAGCCAGACTTGCCCTGCTGCGTCCTGCCAGGCCAATACCTTAAGCGGCAGATCTATCCCAGCGCTTTGCGCACATTGCATCAGAGCGGTTCCGCTCTGTGGATTCCCAAATACGAGCAACTCCGTTGGACGCAACTCCTTGCCAACCTTCCCCGCGCCTGCGGCGTGATCAACGCGTAAAAAAACGGCCATGCCATTACTCTTGACGACGGTCTCGTACCGGTCGATTGTCTCCTTTACAGACAACTCGCTTTTCACTGTGACAACTCCTTCCGCCGCAAGCGCGGAGGATATATGCGACGCGATCATTGCCATAAAAACAATTATCCTGGTCATCAGAACGCACCGTCTTGAATATTGCAGAGTCAAAGACCGATTGGTCCAAACCATCGGTCCGCTAAGATTTCCAATCCTATCCATGACTTTCACGCCATCTTGAGATACGAGACAAGATTGGCACGCTCAAGATCATTCTTGATCCCCGGAAAAACCATTGTCGTGCCCCTGATGACTTCCCGTGGGTCCTTTAGGTAGCGATCCAAAGTTGCCTCATCCCATGTCAACCCGGCAGACTTGTTCGCCGTCGAGTACTTGAACCCTTCAACGCTGCCAGACTTGCACCCAAAGAGTCCAGAAAGGCTGGGACCTACTTTGTTCTTTCCCGCTTAGACCGTGTGGCAAGCGACGCACTTCGATTTAAATATCTTCTCGTCGGCCGTTGGGTCGGCAGCGAGCGACGGGCCCATCGTAGCACCCGCCAACGCCATAGTTCCAAACACGGTAATCCATTGAACTGATCGCATGGACGGTTTCTCCACTTGACCGGACTAGCGCCTCGCTATTTCGTTCCACGTTACTGCGAGCATATTTTCTTGGCGACTCAAGAATTGATGGACTCTTTTCGCGGTTTCTGCGGCTTCCGTGACGCATGCCGCAACGGCAGGACCGGAGAAATAATTGCCGGTGAGGAAGAGGCCCGGCTGGCGGTGGCTCGCTTCCGTCAACGTTGCGATACGGTCTTGGTGACCGAGGTGATACTGCGGCAGGCCCAACGGCCAGTGTCGCACTCGTGCTACCACGGGGCGGTGATGGGCACCGATCAAGTCGCGGAATTCGCGCCGGGCGAGCTCGATGAGCTCTTCGGCCGGTGCGCACGCCAACCCGGGCGCCCGCGCACCGCCGAAATATCCCGTTACCGCCACATGGCCGTCGGGGGCCCGCCCGGGAAACATCGTCGAGCAGAATTGGGCACCATTGATTGTCCGTTGCTCGTTTTCAGCGGCGAGGAAACCGAGGCCGTCGAGGGGATGGTCGACGTCCTGGCGCCGGAAACCGAGAAACGCCACCGCCAATGGCGGCGCATGGATCGCTCCGGCGGCAGCGGCGGAGGAGGTGTCGATGTTGTCGAGCAGTTGCGCTGCCACGTGCGGCTGGGTGGCGATCACCACTGCCCGCGTATCGAGACAGCCGGCCGGCCCGACGTCCAACCGGAACACGCCGGACCGGCGTTCGATCCGGTGTACCGCGACGCCGGTCCGCACCGTCCCGCCGAGACAGGTGGCGAGCGCCCGCGGCAGAGCGCCAATTCCGTCGTGCCACGAGAACAGGCGGCTGCCGGGCATTGCGCCGCCGCGGCGGCGCCAGTGTAGGATGCCGCCGGTGACCGACCCGTGCCGGCGTTCAAACTCGACCAGTTTAGGAAATAGGGCTGCGACCGAGATTTCACTCGCCCGCGCCGCGTAGATGCCGGCGACCATAGGATCGATCACCCGTGCCGCGAACTCGGCGCCAAAGCGCCGCGAGCAGAAGCCGGAAACGGTCTCCTCGTCAGCCTTCGTGCCGCGACGGCGCGGCACGAGGACCTCCGCCAGAAGGCGCAGTCTAGCTCCGAGGGATAGGTAGTCCGAGCACAGGAAGCCGAGCGGGTGGGTGGGTATCCCACAAAGAGCCCCGCGCGACACCAGATAGCGTCGACGCACACCGTCACCGAGGCTGCAGCGCTGGTCGTCGAGCCCTAGTTCACGGGAGAGCCGGGCGGCATTGGGAGAGCTGGCGTTGACCGTGCTAGGGCCGTGCTCCATCAGAAACCCGTCGAAACGCTCGGACACTGCCTTGCCACCGACATGAGCCTGACGCTCGAGCACGATTACTCGATAGCCGCGGCGGCTGAGACCATAGGCGGCGGTCATGCCGGAGATACCGCCGCCGATGACGACGGCATCAAGCATTGCTTTCCCACCTCCCAGGAAAGCGTCCGGCACTAGGCGGCGACCCCGCGCCGGCGAAGCGGCATTCCGTTGATTCCCGCATATCGTCGGCGGTCACCGTGTCCCGGCCTCGCCGCCGGGCTTCCTGCTCGATGCGGCTCCGCACCATGCGGCGGAGGAACGGCGGCACGCGCGAAAGCCGCTGCTCCGCCTCAGCGGTCCAGGTGAATTCACCGGCGGCCGCGTGCAAGGGCTCGATCACGGCGCCGCCTTGCGGCCGGTAGTTGCATAGGAAATCCTCGCCCATGAGCATGCCGCTGCGCACGAGAGGTCGCGCCCGGCAGCCGCCGCAGATTTTGCGGTATTCGCAACCACCGCAGCGGCCCTCGAGCCGCGGCGCGCGGAGTTGATGGAACATCGGCGCATCGCGCCAGATCTCGGCGAACGGCGTGGTACGAACCGACCCGACCGGCATCTCGATATAGGGGCAGGCGGTGACCTCACCTTCCGGCGTCACCCGGCAATAGCGCGTGCCGGCGAGGCACCCGCCGGCCTCGTAGCCATGCGCCAGCGTAATCGGCCAGGCGGGGTCGAGCTCGATCGCAATACGCTTGAAATGCGGCGCGCACTTAGCTCGTACCAGTAGCCCCGTCTCCTTGTGGGCAGCGCGGGTGACGCGACGGAGAACGGCGTCATAGACGTCGGGGGAGATATCGGCAAACCGCTCGCCGCGGCCGGTGCACACCAGGAAAAAGACATTAAGAACCAGCGCTCCGGCCGAACGCGCGAAAGCGATCATCGATTCGAGCTCGGCGGCGTTACCGTCTGTGACCGAGAAGTGAATCTGAAAGGCGAGCCCGCCCTGCCGGCAGGCGTCGATTGCCACCATCGTCTTCGCCCAGGCGCCCTCCCGACCACGGAAGCGGTCATGGTAGGCGGGATCGAGCGAATCGAGGCTGATGCCGACCCCGGCAACACCAGCATCACGGAGCCCCGCGACACGCCGGGAATCCAGCGCCATGCCGTTGGTGCCGATCACGACCATGAGGCCGAGGCCGGTGCAATGGCGGGCGAGGGTTTCAACGTCGGGACGCAGGAACGGTTCACCGCCGGTCAACACCACCATCGTCTCGCCGCCTAGCGAAGCGATTCCATCAAGCACCGATTTAACCTCGGCGGTAGTGAGTTCGGCGTCGGCGCCGGCGCGGCGGGTGCCGGCGTCGATATAGCAGTGCGCGCACGCCAGATTACAGCGGCGCGTTAAGTTGAGGGCGACCAGGAACGGCGCCTCAGCCGCCTGCGCCATGGCCCGGCTCCTCCGTGGTTCGCCGAGCGCCATGTCCGCCTGATCGCATCGTCTGTTGCATCGCGCCGCGCGCCTCGGCAATGGCGGCCTCAACCAACTTCACGGTGATCTCACTGGCTCCCGTCTCGATGGCGTTGGCCTCGGCGCGCCGGCGCACCGCTGCGCGTACGATCGTAGGCACGCGCCCGATCCGCGCCAGGGCGGCTGCGCTCCACCTGGGTGCCGGACCAGTATAGGAGTCGAGGAACGGACGGACGTGGGCGGCGTCGACCATTGCCGAGCCCGCGCGGCGGGCGCGCTTCTCGGCGCTGAGGCGGATGCCGGCGGCAACCGCGGAATCGCCAATCCCGTCGATTAGCCGCGTAGCCTCCTCGGACCAACTTATCGGTACGCTCGCGGCGGGCTTGCCGCCACGGCCGGGGCAGAATCGCTCGGTCGCTTCGTCAATCAGCGCCGCGGTGATAACCATTTGCCCGCGCTCCTGGGCGAAGCGCAGGATAGTCATCCGCACCATCTTGCGCGCCGCCATGGGCACGCGCTCCATCTTGGCCTCGGCCTCCTTGCTCCAGCCAATTGTCTCTTCCGCGACAATGTCGCGGGCGGGCGTATGGGTTGTCTGGCCGACCCAGACGTGACACGGCGCCATACGCAGTAGATTTTCGGCGTTGCCGCCAATGTCCAGACCGGGATCAGCGTGGACGCCGGTCTTGCCGATCATCAGAAGGCCGGCGCCGACGCGTTCGAGATAGCCGAGGACCGCCCGGTGGACTTTGCCATCGAGAAGCGCGCATTTGAGCTCGACACCTTCCTCGGCAGCGATTGCGCGGGCAATATCCAGATGCGCCTGGTAGATCTTGGCGAGACCGTCGTCGATCAGCTCTTCGTGCAGCTTCTCCTGCTCCTTGAAACGGAAAACCTTGCTCGCCTCTTCGCTGAGAATGCCAGCGATCTTGTTGAAGGCGACGTAGTGGTAGTACGGATCGAAGGCAGCGACCGCGTGGACCTCGGCACCAAAACGCCGGCCCAAGTCGAATGCCGCCCTCAGCGCACCGAACGAGTGCGGCGAGCCATCGAGTCCGACGACGATCGGTCCATCGCCGATGGACCGGTTCGGATCGCGGACAACGAGGACGTCGATGGGACTCCGCCGCACCACCCGCTCGCACACCGTGCCGACGAGACTGCCCGGCCCGGCGCCAAGTCCCAGCGCGCCAAGCACGAGAACGTCGAAGTCACCGCTCTGTGCGGCTTCTACGATGCGGCTATAGTTCTTTCCCTCCGGGCTAAGACGCCGGTAGGCCAACCCTGCGGCGCTACACATGCGGTCCGCGGTTTCGTGATAGCTATCGCTAATGACGCTGAGGCCCCTGGTGATGAGATCGTCGTGGACATCGCGCTGGAGTTCGAGGGTTTTTTCTTCGCGATAGCGGTCGGGCAGGCCCCCTTCCATTTGTTGAAACCGCCGGTCGTGTAGCTTGGCGGCATAGACGTGGATGCCAGCGATCGCACCGCCAACGCTCCTTCCCAGCGCGATCGTTTCCATGAGTGCACGGTTGGCGTGATCCGAAGCATCGAGAGCCACCAGGAATCGCCTGGGTAAGCATGATGCCGTTCTTTTGGCGGCCGGATCGGAAACGCTGTGTGAAGGAACGGTTATGAGTGTCATGATGGCCTCACGGAACGAGGTAGACGTAAGCGATCAAACTGGCGATCGCCAAATTGGCAATCACCCCGGCGCAAACCATCCAGGTGAATAGCGGCCGCTCTTTTAAGACGGGCGGCAATGGGGGCGTGTGGGTCACGTGGCCGCTTCCTTCTCGGAGCCCCCACCAGCGCGGCGAACCCAAGCCGATACGCCGAAGAGTCCACCCGCCAGCAACAAGGCCACTGCCGTCGGAATGTAAACCGTGTTCGAGGACGGCGGCGGTTCGAGCCACAGCCACACCCATGGAGTGAGGGTATGCCTCGAGCCCCTTTCGCCGTTCGACCCGTCCCAGTTCGCAAAAGCGACAGGCAGCAGACGCCCGCTATCAAAGGGAATGTCGCCTGCGCCACCCAGCCGCGATCTCCGGAAGACGACCCGCCAGGTGCCATTCGCGTATTGGCCGCTAGCGGAAAAACCCGATGGAGCGGGGTTCCGTTCCACCTTCGAACCGGAGCCTTTCATATCGAAGAGGGAATAGGCAGAACCTGCCGCCACTCGGCCGGCACGCCAATACCAAACGTTCACTGGATTGGCGGCGTCGCCATGGCCGAAGTAAGGTTTTTCGACTCCCGCTTCCGGGACGGCCGAAAACTGGACCGCGACCGCGTCCTCGAACATATCGCCCGGTGCCAGAGCCTCTTGTGCCTTGTCACCCGGCCGGCTCGGCGTCGGATCATCCCATTCGACAAGCAGCGCCAATTCCGTTTCATTGTACAGCGCGCGAACGGTCACTTGGTCGATAACCGGCGTGAACAAACGGTCGGCGGCTATCATCTGGGGCGCCAAGCGGAAGCTGACGGCTGGTGCATCGACCCAGACTTTGGCCGCGACGTCGCCGGGGATCTCACCCGCGTGATGGCCCGCTTTCGCCACATTGGCAGTAGGACTCGGCCGTCGAGTGGGATCGGCCAGCGAGACCGCGTAGTGAGCGGCCGACCATCGCTCCTTCTCAGTCAAGGCGGTGGGCTTACCGGGATCGCCGAACACGGGCATGGGCGTTCCCGGAATACCGACGGTTATGCGTGTGTAGATATCCTTGACATCGCTGCCACCGCGGAATGTCCAGGGATGCGTCAGATTGCGGGGCCATAGGGGCTGTCCCCAATCGTCCTTGAGTTTTTTCGAAAGATTGCCCTTACCCGCATCACCGTGACATTCATCGCACTTTGCCTTGCGATACACTTCTTTGCCTGCTGCGACGGCTTCCGGAGCGCCGGCGATCTGGCCGGCAAGGGAAATAGGCGGCCCCGGTTGCTCGATATCGAAGATGTCGCTGAATTTCTTGATGTATGCCACCACATTCCGGCGGCTCGCCTCGCCGAGAACGTCCTTCCAGCCGGGCATAGCGGTTCCCGGCATTCCTTCAGACACGATTCGGACAATGTCCTGATCGGACGGTGGGTTCGCGGTCTCGGTTGATTTATATTTGTAGATGCCGAGCGTGAAGTCACGCGGCCTCGGCATCAGAAAACGCGCCGCCGGCCCATTTCCGTCGCCCTTTTCACCGTGACACAGCGTGCACCAGCGTTCATAGACGGCGCGCCCTGTCTCGACGTCGGCTAGGACAGACTCACCCGACGCGCACCCAAGGAAAAACAAAAGTAGCAGCGTGAAATGCTTCATTGTCCCCTCGCGCGCGGCGTATGCCCCGTAAAGTCGTAGAGGAAGAGGATCACTTGCCAAATCTCGATTTCAGAAAGATGCCTATGCCAGACCGGCATCGAGGACTGAGCTGGTCCCAGGAAATCGGACAGGGGGCTAAGGTGTATTCCGCCGGGT
>CAYLIK010000053.1:0-18834 GCA_964383565.1 uncultured Sphingomonadaceae bacterium | reverse complement strand
AAATCGTCCGCGTCGATCAGCACATGGCAGGTCGAACAGGCCATCTGCCCCTCGCATGTCCCTTCGAGCGGCTGGCCATTGGCCTGCGCCACCTCAAGCAGGCGCGAGCCCGCAGGCGCATCGACATCCTGCACCTGCTCCCCATCAGCCGAAATGAATCGCACGCGCGTCACGCCGCGAAACTCCGCTGGCGATCGGCGTTCTCCAGAATCATCGAAAGGCCCCGCTCCAGTTCTTCCTCCGTGGTGTACCGCCCGAAACCAAGCCTGATGCTTGATCGCGCCTCGGAATCGCTGAGACCGATCGCCTTCAGCACATGGCTGGGCCGCCCCGATCCGCTGGCGCAGGCCGATCCGGCGGACAGGGCAATCTGGCGCTGGTCAGCGATCAGCCGCGCGCTATCCATGCCGTCGCGCCGCATGTTCAGATTCCCCCGGTAACGCACCAGCACGTCCCCATTGATCCGCCAATCGCGCGAGACAAGCTCGATGGCCCGCCGCCACAGCGCCTCGATATGCGCGTCATCCTCTTCAGCCCGATCCTGCATCAGCTTGGCCGCAACGCCGAAACCGGCGCAGAGCGCGGGCGCCAGCGTACCCGAACGCAGCCCCGCCTCCTGCCCGCCGCCATGCATCTGCGGCTCCAATGCAACGCCATCGCGCACCCACAGCGCACCGATCCCCTTCGGCCCATGAATCTTGTGCGCAGAGACCGCCACCATGTCGCAAAGCCCAGCCGGAAGCGGCGTCCGACCATAACCCTGCACTGCATCGCACAGGAACAGCGCCCCCTTCGATCGCGCCATTTCCGCGATTTCCACGATGGGGTGAATGACCCCGATCTCATTATTGACCAGCATCACCGCCACCAGCGCAGTACGGTCATCGATCGTCTCCGCCGCGCGATCGAGGTTGACCAAGCCCTCGCGGTTTACGGGAAGTACGACCACCTCCGCCCCCTGCCCGGCCAGCCAGCCAAACGTATCCAGCACAGCGGCATGCTCGGTCGCCACTGTCACGATCCGCCGCCGCCCATCGCGCGCCTTAGCGAAGCTGCCTTTGATGGCAAGATTGAGCGCCTCGGTCGCACCGCCGGTAAAAATCAGCTGCCCGCCCATTCCAAACGGCGCGGCAATCCGCTCGCGCGCCAGTTCCACCGCTGCCCTGGCCTCGCGCCCGAGCCGATGCGCCGAATGAGGATTGCCGAATTTCTCGTCGAGATAGGGCAGCATCGCCTCGCGCGCCTCGGGCGCAATCGGGGTCGTCGCCTGATAGTCGAGATAAATCATGCCGCCCGCGCCTTGGCCCGCGTCGCGATCCGCCGCCATTCCTCGGCGAAACGATCGATATCGCGCATCCTCGTGTCCGGCCCGAAGCTCACCCGGATCACCTCCCCGGCCGCTTCCGGGGCCATCCCCATCGCCGTCAGAACATGGCTCGACTTCATGCTGCCCGAGGAACAGGCGCTCCCCGCCGAAACCGATATGCCCGCCAGATCGAACTGGATCAGCTGCGCGCTCGCCGCAACGCCCGGCATCCGGTACGCCCCGATCGTCGCGATCCGCGAAACGCCATCAGCAATCACTTCGCCGCCGTCAGCCTCCAGCCGATCATCAAGCTGCGCGCGGAGAACAGCCGCCTCCGCCATCCAATCCCGATCGGTTTCCAGCGCCGCTGCGAATCCAACCACCGCCGGCAAGTTCTCGGTGCCGCCCCGATAGCCCCGCTCCTGCCCGCCCGACGGCTCCAGCAGCGCAAGATCGCGCACGAGCAGCGCGCCGATCCCCGGCGGCCCGCCCAGCTTGTGCGCGGAAACCGCGAGGAAATCGGCATCCGGCAGCGCGATCTTGCCCGCCGCCTGCGCGCAATCCGCAAATAGCAGCCCGCTCGCCTGCCGCACCTCATAAGCAATCAGATCGATCGGCTGGATCACGCCGGTCTCGTTGTTCACCTGCTGGACCGCCATCAGATCGCCGGTTTCGATCCCGCTGATCTGGACGATCCCATGCCGGTTGACGGACAGCGACACCGCATCCGGCGCCGCCCGCAGCACCGCATCATGCTCGACCGCCGAAATCAGACGCCGCCCGGCCTTTGCGCGCGAGAGCGCAATCCCGATCGCCTCGGTCGCCCCGCTGGTAAAAATGACGTCATGCCGCCAGCCGAGCGCCGCCGCGCTCCGCTCGCGCGCCTCCTCCAGCGCCGCCCGCGCCGCCCGTCCGTCGGCATGGGGCGACGACGGATTGGCCCACCGCTCCAGCGCATCTGCCATAGCCTTCCGCGCTTCAGGCAGCACGGAGGTCGTCGCGGCATGATCGAGATACAGGCGTTCGACCAGCGATAGTCTCCTATAGATTGCGCAAAGGGACGCTGTCCTTATATAGGCGCCACCCACGGCGCGTCTATTCGGCGCGGCCGTTCCTTGATTCCAGCAGGTCCAGATGCCCGAAGTCATTTTTCCCGGTCCCGAAGGTCGTCTCGAAGGCCGTTTCAATCCCGGCCCACGCCCCCGCGCGCCAGTCGCGATGATCCTCCACCCGCATCCGCAGGGCGGCGGCACGATGAACAACCGTATCGTCCAACAGCTCTATCAGACCTTCGCCAGGCGCGGCTTCGCGACGCTGCGCTTCAATTTCCGCGGCGTCGGCAAGAGCCAGGGCGTGTTTGACAATGGCGTGGGCGAATTGTCCGACGCGGCCTCCGCACTCGATTGGGTCCAGTCGATTCATCCCGAAGCGCAGACCACCTGGATCGCCGGCTTCAGCTTCGGCGCGTGGATCGGCATGCAGCTTTTGATGCGCCGTCCCGAGATCAAGGGCTTCATCTCGATCTCGCCGCCCGCCAATATGTATGATTTCTCGTTCCTCGCGCCCTGCCCCTCATCGGGCATCATCATCCAGGGCACCGGCGACGAGGTTGTGACACCTAACGCCGTCCAGAAGCTGGTCGACAAGCTCCGCACCCAGCGCCACATCACCATCCATCACGAGGAAATCACCGGCGCCAACCATTTCTACGAACATGAAATGGATCGGCTGATGGGATCGGTGGACAATTATCTCGACATGCGGCTCGATCCCAAATCGCCGATCAAGTGATAGCGTAAGCCACCAACCTCTCACCACCGTCATGCTGAACGTGTTTCAGCATGACGAAGAAACCTAGCCCGGAATCGGCATCGTCCAGATCGCGACATTGCCGGCGATCACCAGCGCTGCGACGACCATCAATATCCCCCGCTTGCGGTCTCGCCGCTTGACGATCAGCCACGCCCCGCCGCCCGCGAGCAGGAACACGGCGATCATGGCTATGCTCAGTGCAAGATCAGTCATGACCGGCGCTTAGCGGGTTGATGGGCGCAGGTCACGGGGCGATCTGAGTCGGCAATTCTCCCTCTGGAAAATCATCCCGCCCCGACGCCGGCCCAACCGGTCATCTTTGCTTAAAGACTGTTACATTCAATTTTCTGAGAAAAATGGTTCTCAAAACCCTGTTTTTAATCATTTTTCTTCAGAAATTTTCCTGTGGATAAGTGGTAGAAAATCAAGTCTTTACATGGGGGCCTTCATCACCATATACGGCGCGTCCGCTGCCCCATGGGACTTCCAACCGCAAGGCAGCTTTTGTCAAACTGACTGTTGGAGGTCCCTTGAGTTGCACAAGCATCATAGCGCGCTGGGGCTAGCGAAAGCCCCTTCGACTGCATTCGCTGCAGCCGACATCGCAAAACTGTCACCGGAACGACCGGTCACGCTCCTTCGCCCGCATGCGGCGCGTCGCGCGGCCCGCTATTTCGTCGAGAAATTTCCGGGCAAGGCGATGTACGCCGTGAAGGCGAATCCCACCCCCGAGCTGATCACACTGCTCTGGGAAAGCGGGATCACGCATTGCGACGTGGCGTCGATCGCGGAAGTTCGGCTGGTCGCCAGTGTAGCGCCGGATGCGACGCTCTGCTTCATGCACCCGGTCAAGGCCCCCGAGGCGATTACCGAAGCCTATTTCCAATATGGTGTACGTACCTTTTCGCTCGACAGCGAAGAGGAGCTTCAGAAGATTGTCGAGGCGACCAACCACGCCACCGACCTGACCCTGTGCGTCCGCATGCGGGTATCGTCGAACCACAGCAAGCTGAGCCTCGCCTCCAAGTTCGGCGCTGAGCAGGACGAGATGGCGGCGCTGCTGATGGCGACCCGCCAGGCGGCCGATGCGCTCGGGATCTGCTTCCACGTCGGCAGCCAGGCGATGTCGCCCGCGGCCTATTCCCAAGCGCTGGCCCGTGTCCGCGCGGCGATTGTCGCGGCCTCCGTCACGGTCGACGTGATCGACGTGGGCGGCGGCTTCCCGTCGGTCTATCCCGGCATGGAGCCCCCGCCGCTCGAGGCTTATTTCCGCACCATCCACAAGGCGTTCGAGGAGCTGCCAATCAGCTATTCGGCTGAGCTGTGGTGCGAACCGGGCCGCGCGCTCTGCGCCGAATATGCGAGCCTGCTGGTCCGCGTCGAGCGTCGCCGCGGCGACGAGCTCTACATCAACGACGGTGCCTATGGCGCGCTATTCGATGCCGCGCATGTCGGCTGGCGCTTCCCGGTCAAGCTCGCCCGCGAGACCATGGAACAGGAGACCACGGAGTTCGCCTTCTACGGCCCGACCTGCGACGACATGGACTATATGGCCGGCCCGTTCGAGCTGCCCGCCGACGTCAAGGCTGGCGACTATATCGAGATCGGCATGCTCGGCGCCTATGGCTGCGCGATGCGGACCGGGTTCAACGGATTCGGCAATGTCGAACAGATGATCGTCGACGACGAGCCGATGGCCAGCGTCTATGTCGGCGAACAGACGCGCGAAAAGCTTCCCGCCAACGTCGTCACGCTGTAACGCGCACCAACCATATCAAAGCGTCGCCCCAGCGCAGGCTGGGGCCCATGTCTGTTGCCCAATGCGTTGTGCTGGCGGCGAGAGACATGGATCCCAGCCTCCGCTGGGATGACGAGGATTAATTGAGGATCTGGATATGAACACCCCCGCCGCCATCAACGACACCCGCAAGGCCGAGCTGCTCTCAACCACCGTCGAGCATGTCGACATCCGCAGCTTCGACGCGCGCCCGATCATCGAATCGATGGGCAAGATGAGCTTCACCAGCCGCGATCTCGCCCGCGCAACCGGCATCTACAACCAGATGCTCGATGATCCCGATTGCAACATCTTCCTGGTGATCGCAGGCTCCACCTCGGCGGGCGGCTGCATGGATCTCTATGCCGAGCTGGTCCGCTCGAACATGGTCGACGCCATCGTCGCTACCGGTGCGTCCATCGTCGACATGGATTTCTTCGAAGGCCTTGGTCACAAGCACTACCAAGCTCTTGAAGTTCCTGATGATGATACGCTGCGCTCGCTCTACATCGATCGCATCTACGATACTTATATCGATGAGGAACAGCTTCAGGACTGCGACCACACGATCCTCAAGATCGCCAACAGCCTCGAGCCCAAGGGCTATTCCAGCCGCGCCTTCATCCGCGAGATGGGCAAATATCTGGTCGAGCATGGCAAGAAGGACAACAGCCTCGTCAAGCTCGCCTATGAGCATGACGTGCCGATCTTCTGCCCGGCTTTCGTCGACAGCTCGGCCGGCTTCGGCCTCGTCAAGCATCAGGTCGACCGCGCCAAGGAGGGCAAGCCCTACATGATGCTCGACGCGATCGCCGATTTCCGCGAGCTGACCGACATCAAGGTCAAGGGCGGCACCTCGGGCCTGCTCATGATCGGCGGCGGCGTGCCCAAGAACTTCATCCAGGACACCGTGGTCTGCGCCGAGATCCTTGGCCATGACGATGTCGAGGTCCACAAATATGCCGTCCAGATCACCGTCGCCGACGTCCGCGACGGCGCCTGCTCCTCCTCGACGCTTCAGGAAGCCGCGAGCTGGGGCAAGGTGAACACCGGCATCGAGCAGATGGTGTTCGCCGAAGCCGGCTCGGTCATGCCGCTGCTGGCCTCCGACGCCTGGCACCGCCACCAGACCCGCGACCGCAAACCGCGTCGCTGGGCCAAGCTGTTCGACTGAGGCTCGGCCGGGCGGCAACACCCGGCGATCTCACCAGCGGATCGGGATCGTCACCTTCTGCGGCGCGCGTCCCGGCGGCGCGTCGAATGATCCTACCCGCATCAGGATCAGGTCCGCCTCCCGATCGAGGATTGGCGAGCCCGAGGACTGCATCATGCGGTAATCGGTAATCATCCCGTTGCCGTCGACCGACACGGCCATCCGCACTACCCCCTTGTCGCCGCGCAGCTGCGCTGAACGCGGGGTCGTGCGATGCTGGGTAACCTTCTCGATAGCCTCGCGGGACCAGTTGGAGCCGGAATCGGGCGCAGCAAGGCCAGCCGATGCTGCCATTGTCCCGAGCATGAAGAATTTATAGCGACCTTTTTCATGAGCGCGGCTACTACGCCCAAGAAATAAACAACACATTTCCAGTGTGTTACCGTTTTATGTCAAGTGTCAGTCGCGGCTCAGCAAGGCCACCAGCTCGGCATGGGTCGACCAGCGAAACTGGCCGACGGGCTGGATCCAGCGCAGGCGATAGCCGCCCTCGATCAAGGTCTTGGCGTCACGCGCGAAGGTCGCGGGATTGCAGGAAACATAGGCAATCCGCCGGACCTGCGATCGCGCCAGCTCCTCGGCCTGTTCCCGCGCGCCCGCGCGTGGCGGATCGAGCAGGACCGCTTCGAAGCGGTTCAGCTCCTCCACCATCAGCGGCCGCCGGAAAAGATCGCGATGCTCGACGAAGACCGGCCGCTGCACTCGCCCGACCGCCGCCTTGAGCGCAAGCACGGCATCCCGCGCGCCCTCCGCCGCCAGGATTCGCCCCTCAAGCGCCAGCGAAAAGGTGCCGAGCCCCGCGAACAGATCCGCGACGATCCGCGCGTCTCCCACGGCGTCGCGCACCGCTGCAACCAGCGCAGCCTCTCCGTCCGCCGTCGCCTGCAGGAAAGCACCTACCGGGAAGGGCACCGGAACATCGCCAAAGGTGACCGTGACCGCTTCTGGCTCCCAGCGGCTCTCGGCCCCATAGCCCTGATCGATGCTGAGCCGCGCCAGGCCATGCGTCTGGGCGAACCCGGTCAGCGCTTCCGCCGCTTCAAGCCCCTCGGCCTTCACCTTCTCGATCAACAGATCCACGCCCTGATCGACGAGCGTCATCTGCACGGCGGCTGCGCGTTTGTCGGGCACCAGCGTCGCCAGCAGCGCGCGCAGCGGCTCGATCAGCGCAAACAGCTGCGGCACCATGATCTCGCACTGGCGCAGGTCGATGATCCGGTGCGACGCACCTTCGTTAAAACCCAGCAGCACCCGCCGCCCCTTGCGCTCGGCGCGCAGACTCACCCGCCTCCGGCTGCGGGGCGGTGAAAGATAGGAGGGCCGCACCTCCGGCGCGTCGAGGCCCTGCGAATGAAGCGCGCCGATCACGCGATCATATAGAAAATCGGCATAAGTGTCGGCGTCGACATGCTGAAGCTGGCATCCGCCGCATGCGGGAAAATGTCGGCAAGGCGGCTGCGCATGGTGCGGCCCAGGCAGGATAACCCCATCCGCGCCCACCTCATCACCAGGCGCGGCAAGCGGCACATGCCGCCCATCCGCCGTGACGCCGTCCCCGCGCGCGGCGATCCGGATAATGGTGCTTTCGGTCACAGGCAGGCAGCGAAAGCGTCTGGAAGATGATTGACGAGATCGTCCGCGATCAACGCCGGCCCGGCCCGCCGTGCTGCCTCGGCATGAAGCCAGACCGCCGCCTGCGCCGCTTCGAAGCCGTCGAGCCCCTGCGCCACCATCGCCGCCACCACGCCCGCCAGCACGTCCCCCGTACCCGCGCTCGCAAGCCAGCTCGGCCCCGGCATCGCCAGCGCAACGCGTCCGTCCGGTGCGGCGATCACTGTATCCGGCCCCTTGAACAGCACGATCGCCGACGCCTTGTGCGCAGCCTCGCGGGTGCGTTCGATCTTGCTGCCGGAGCCCTCGCCGAACAGCCGCTGGAATTCGCCCTCGTGCGGGGTCAGGATCGGCGGCGCGCGCATCCGCTTCACCCGCCCGATCGAGGCGCCGATCAGGGTCAGCGCATCGGCATCCAGCACCAGCTGCAACCGGCTGCCAAGCACACGCAACAGGCGTTGCTCCGCATCCTTGTCGCGCCCAAGCCCCGGCCCCATCACCAGCGCGCCGATGCGCTCGTCGGCAAGGATCGCGTCCTCGGCCTTGCGGATCAGCGCCGCCGGGCCGCCCTCCGCGACGCCGCAAAGCGCGACCGAACCGGCCCCCGCCTTCTGCGCCGCAGAGGCCGCCAGGATCGCCGCCCCCGCCATGCCGCCGCCGATCACGCCGACGGACCCGCGCGAATATTTATGCGCATCGACCGCCGGCGCATGCAGCTTTGGCCGGCCAATCAGGGTCGTGCGCGATTCAATTGGGCCAAGGCCGATATCGGCCACCACCAGCCGTCCCATGTGGCGCGCGGCCGGCTGGAGCAGATGGGCGGGCTTGAGCGCGCCCAGCGCCACCGTCATGTCGAAATCGGGCACGGGAGACAGCACCGCGCCGTCATCGGTGGCAACACCGCTCGGCAGATCGACCGCGATCCTCAGGACCGCAGCCGCCGCCAGCCGAGCCAGCCTGTCGAACACGGGCCGATCGAGCCCGCGCTTCAGCCCGGTGCCGAACAGCGCGTCGATCAGCAACGGCGCCGGTTCGGCCCCCTCCAATGTCTCGATCGCCCCGCCCCAGGCTTCACGCGCGGCATGCGCCGCCACGGTCTTTGGTTCGCCAAGCGCCGCGACCCGCACCTTGACGCCACGCTGACGCAGCGCCGTCGCGATCACATAACCGTCGCCGCCATTATTGCCCGGCCCACACAAAACGAGCGTATCCATGCCGCCGCCGAAACGCCACGCCGCCTCGGCGACCGCCGTCCCGGCGCGGACCATCAGCGTCTCGACATCGGTGCCGGTCGAAATCACGCGGTCTTCCGCCGCGCGCATTTCGGCGGCGGTCAGGATGGGGCCGGTTATCACGGGTTTGCGGATTTCGGTTTGGCCGGCAAGCGATAGCGATCACCGCCGAGGCGCACCTCGATCTCGCTTGTCCCGCTCATCCGCACCTCCGCCAGTTCCGCGCCATCGGCCGCGACCACGCCCTGCCCGTCCTTCATGACCAGAAGCCGTCTGAATCCGCCATCAGCATGATGCAAAGTCAAGATCGTGCCGTCAGGGCTTGCGGTACGCTCGACCGTGCACTCAGCCGAGAAATCCTTCGCACCGGCAAGCGCGCAGGGCGCTTCCGCGCCCGGCGCTTTCTCGGCCTGCTTCTGACCACAACCCGCCAGCAGCGTCATTCCCGTAAAGACAGCAAGCCGCTTCCACGAGGATGGCAGGATCGTCAACTAAAGGTCTGCATAGACATGGGTTTCAGCCTTGGCGCCCGGATGCGTCACAGCACCCTGCCAGGCCGGCCCGACATTCTGGGCGTAGCGCCACAGCGCACCCGCCTGATAGTCGTTGCGGCGCGGCTGCCACTTGGCCTTGCGCTCCGCGAGCACCGTTTCGGACACGTCCAGATCGATTGTCCCGGCCACGGCGTCGATCTTGATGATGTCGCCATCTTCAACCAGCGCGATCGGCCCGCCGTCGGCGGCTTCAGGCCCGACATGACCGATGCAGAAGCCGCGCGTCGCGCCCGAGAAGCGCCCGTCGGTGATGAGCGCCACCTTCTCGCCCATGCCCTGCCCGTAAAGCGCGGCGGTCGTCGCCAGCATCTCGCGCATGCCGGGGCCGCCCTTGGGGCCTTCGTTGCGGATGACGATCACCGAACCTTCGCGGATCTGGCGCGCCTCTACGGCCGCGAAGCAATCCTCTTCGCACTCGAACACCTGCGCCGGACCCTCGAACACGAGCCGGGCCATGCCGGCCACCTTCACGATCGCGCCCTCGGGCGCCATGCTGCCTTTGAGGCCGACGACGCCGCCGGTCGGCGTGATCGGTGTCCTGGCGTCGTAGATCACCTTCTGATCCGGGTTCCATGTCACCTGATCGATATTCTCGCCGAGCGTCTTGCCCGTCACGGTGATGCAGTCGCCGTGCAGCAGCCCTTCATTCAGCAGGGTCTTCATCACCATGTAGACGCCGCCGGCCTCATACATATCCTTGGCGACATATTTCCCACCAGGCTTGAGGTCTGCTAGATAAGGCGTTGATTTGAATATCTCCGCGACATCGAACAGGTTGAATTCGATACCAGCCTCATGCGCCATCGCCGGAAGGTGCAGGCCGCCATTGGTCGATCCGCCCGTCGCCGCCACGATCCGCGCCGCATTCTCGAACGCCTGCAATGTGCAGATGTCGCGCGGCCGGATCTGGCGCGCGATCAGCTCCATGACCTGACGGCCCGCCGCGCGCGAAATGTCGCCATGCCCCTCATAAGGCGCCGGCATCATGTTCGAATGCGGCAACGACAGCCCGATCGCCTCGCCGACGCACGCCATCGTGTTGGCGGTGAACTGGCCGCCGCACGCGCCATGGCCGGGGCACGCGGCTCGCTCGATCGCAGTGACTTCGGACAGCGGGCAAGCGCCCGAACTATACCGGCCGACGACCTCGAACACATCCTGCACGGTCAGGTCGCGATCCTGATAGCGGCCCGGCAGGATCGATCCGCCGTAAACGAAGATCGACGGCACGTTGAGCCGCAGCATCGCCATCATCATGCCCGGCAGCGACTTGTCGCACCCGGCAAAGCCGACCAGCGCGTCATAGCTGTGCCCGCGCACCGAAAGCTCGATCGAATCCGCGATCACTTCGCGGCTCGCCAGCGACGAGTGCATACCCTGCGTGCCCATCGCGATCCCGTCGGTGACGGTGATCGTGTTGAACCGGCGCGGCGTCCCGCCGCCCGCGATCACGCCCTCGCGGCAGATATCCGCCTGTTCGTTGAGCGTTGTGTTGCATGGCGCGCTGTCATTGCCCGCCGAGACCACGCCGACAAACGGTCGCGCAATCTCTTCCTCGGTCATGCCCATCGCATAATAATAGCTGCGCTGCGGCGCCCGCTCGGGACCCACCGACACGTGGCGGCTTGGCAATTTCGATTTGTCGAACGTCTGAGTCATCGTCTTTTCCTTATCCGGGGCCGCTATTGGCGGTCCCGCGCCGATCAGGCAAGGCTTTCGGCGGTCTCGGCGATGACCGGTGCGAGGATATCCGCCCAGCGCGCCACGCCTTCCGCATCGCCGATCAGATCCTGCCGCACCTCAAGCCCCAGATAGGCGATGCCATTGCCCTCGCCATGGGTGTTCATCGTCGCGTTGAGCACCTTGCCCGAATAGGGAAGATTGTCCCCCGTCACGATGTCCCTCGCTTCAAGCAGCGGAATCGCGACCCGCGCCGCGCGATCATCATCATTGTAAAGCACGCCGATCTGCCACGGCCGCTCCTCGCTTCTGGACGATAGCTGCGGTGTAAAGCTATGAAGTGAAATCAACATATTAGGTCGGCTTGCTGCGATTTTTCCCGAGATGCTTTCATGGTAAGGCCGCCACCACCGCGCAATCCGCGCTTCGCTGCCATCCTTGCTCAGGCCGATATTGCCGACAATGACCTCCCCATCGCTCGCCTCGGGGATCAGACCGTGCGCGTCGAGTTCGCGATTATAATCGATCACCAGCCGCGAGACACCGCCGAGCACAGCCGGACAACCAAGCATATCGCACAGGCGCTCAGCCAACGGCTTCACGCCGATATCGACCGCGATATGTTGCTCCATCAGTTCCGGCGCGATGCCGAGGTCGATGCCGGGCGGCACGAGGTTCGAGGCATGGTCGGCGATGAGCAGCAGGTCGCTGCGGGTGCCGTCGATCAGGAGAGCGGGAAGCATGGGCGCCCTTCTGTCGCAAGGGCAGTGCGGTGGTCAAGAAAGGTGGCGGTGTCTCCGGGGGGACCTCGGACTACCGCCACCAGACTTTGCGAGTGATGCGACCGTGATGCCGGACCACCAGCGGATGGTCGGCCAGTGCCGCAAGACCCGCTGCCCCCGATGCAGCAAGACCCGTGCCACGCCCGTTTTCCGTGGATTTCGTCGAATCATGTTCCTTTATGGGACAGATTAGTGTCCCCGCAGTCCCGTTTTGAGCCGCCACCAGCCCGGCCTTGCCTGCGAGATCGCATCATCGGCGGCATCGCGCGCCGCAACAGTCTCGAACAGCGCGAAGCAGGTAGCGCCCGATCCCGACATTCGCGCCAGCACCACGCCATCCGCCCGCTGCAGCAATGCCAGCGCCTCCCCGATCTCGGGCGCGATCCGCCGTGCGGGCGCTTCCAGATCGTTGCGGCCGAAACGCGCAACCGCCAGCGGCTCGCCCAGTTCGAGCCGTCCCCGATCCACTCTGTCCCATGCCGAGAACACCGCACCCGTCGAAACCGGCACACCAGGGTTCACCAGCAACAACGGCATTCCGGCTAGTGCGCCATCGTCGATCCGGGTCAGCGCATCACCCCGCCCCTCGCCCCGCACCGGCCAGGACAGCAGACAGGCGGGCACATCAGCTCCCAGGTCCCGCGCAATCGCCCCAATCGCGTCGCCATCTTCAGCCAAATTCCAGAAGCGCGCCAGCAATCGCAGCGCCGCCGCCGCATCCGCGGAGCCGCCGCCAATTCCCGATGCGATCGGCAGGCGCTTCTCCAACCGGATCGCCGCGCCGGCCCGCACGCCAAACCTCTCCCGCAGCGCATTGGCCGCCCGGATCACCAGATTGTCCGGCTGACCCGCCAGCGCTTTTCCGAATGGCCCGTCAATCACGAGCGTCAGATTCTCCGCCGGCGTGACGTTCAACAGATCGCCATCCTCGGCAAAGGCGAACAGCGTCTCGATCCGGTGATAGCCGTCCGCCTCACGCCCGCGGACATGCAGCGCGAGGTTGATCTTCGCGTAGGCGATCTCGCTGTCGTTAGGGCTCAAGGCTTTGCGGCGACTTTGCCGAGCTGGGCCGATTCGAGTCCGTCAGCGATCTTCCCGGCAAGCCGCTGGGCCGCGCCCTTGTCAGCCGTCACTTTCGCCGCAGCCCACGCATAGCGCGCCTCGATCCGTCGCCCGGCCTTCCAATAAGCGTCGCCCAGATGCTCGTTGATGTCCGATCCGCCGGGCTCGCCTTCGGCCGCCGCCTCCAGCTTGGGGATCGCCGCCGCCAGATCGCCCTGCAGATAATGCGCCCAGCCAAGCGAATCGGTGATCGCAGCATCGTCTGGACGAAGCATGCTCGCGCGCTCGATCAGCCCGCGCGCTTCCGCGACATTGCCGCCATGCTCAAGCATCGAATAGCCGAGATGATTGAGCGTCACCGCCTGCTCGGGCGAAAGCGCCAGCGACTTGCGCAGCGCCTTCTCGGCCTCGGGCCAGCGGTCCGCCTGTTCGAGCGCGCTCCCCTGCAGCAGATACAGCGTCCACAGCCGCTCATCGTCCTTGGCGTCCACCGGAATCAGCGTGATCGCCCGGCCATAGGCGTCCGCCGCCTCGCCATGCCTGTCGAGCCCGCTCATGATGTCGCCGAGCAGGGTCCAGTCGGACACGCTGGCATCGGGACGCGCCGTCACCTGCGTCATCTCATCGAGCGCGGCCTGCTTCTCGTCCCGGCTCACCAATATTCGCGCCCGCGCGATCCGGGCGCCGCTGATCAGCGGATCGTCGGCCCGGACCTGCCCCAACACCGTCAGCGCCGTCTCCCCGCGCGCTGCCATCGTCAGCAGCTGCGCGGTGACGAGAGCCGCCTCGGGATTGTCGGGGGCGGCGAACAGCGCGAAGCGCGCGATCGTCAGGGACAGCGGCGTCACCCGTTCGCGATTGAGATCGGCAGCCACCGCCGCAAAGAGCTGGGACATGCCAAACGCGGCATCGATCTTCGGCGCCGCGATCCGTCCACCCGCCTCGATCCGCGCCCGCATCGCCACTGACGCGGAATCGCCGGTGGGCAGGATGGCGAGCGCCTTGTCGCGCTGCCCGGCAGCCGCGAAGCTCTGCGCCAGCAACAGCCGAGGGCGTACATCCCGAATATCCGATCCGGGCGGGCGCAGCTTGATGATCTCGGTCGCATCGGCCCGCTTGCCCTCGGCGATCAGGATCAGCGCGCGATGGTCAGCCCCATAGGCATTGGACAGCGCCGATCCGGACAGTTTTGACAGCGGCGCCAGCGGATCGCCCTTGCCCGATCCATAGGCGATCCACGCCCGCGCGATCGGCGCGAGGAAGGCGAACACCTGATCCTGCTCGATGCGGGCAGTCATAGCGTCAGCGCCGCGCCAATCCTTGTTGAGGATCGCGTCGGTCAACAGCAGCAACCGTCCGTCCGGCGGCAAAACGCCCGCCTTGTCGAGCGTCCGCGCGGAGCTGAGCGCCAGCGCCTTGTCCCCCGCCACCGTCGCCTGCCGATAGGCCCGGATCGCCAGCTGCATATTGCCCGGCGCTTCCTGCAGCGCCGCCGCATATTGCGCAGCCGCCAGATCGGACATGCCCGCCGCATCCGCCGCCCGCGCCCGCATATAGCGTGTATAGGGCGAAAGCTCCTCGGGCCGGTTCGCGTCGGCCGGCGGCGTCAGCGTCAGCACGCAGGTCGCCGCTCCGGCCAGGAGCAGCGCAAGCTTCGGCAAAGCAACTCTACATATTGGGATAATTCGGCCCTCCGCCGCCTTCGGGAACCACCCAGTTGATGTTCTGGGTCGGGTCCTTGATGTCGCAGGTCTTGCAGTGGACGCAATTCTGCGCGTTGATCTGGAGCCGCGGCTCGCCGACATCCTGACCCACGATCTCATAAACACCGGCCGGACAATAACGCTGTTCCGGCGCGTCATAAAGGGCCAGGTTGACGTCAATCGGCACGCTGGCATCTTTCAGCGTCAGATGACAGGGCTGGTCCTCCTCATGATTGGTGTTCGACAGGAACACCGAGGAAAGCCGGTCGAAGCTGATCTTCCCGTCCGGCTTCGGATAGGCGATGGGCTTGACCATATCCTTGCGCCACAACCCCTCATTGTCGCGGTGCGTCTTCATCGTGAACGGCAGCCCGATCTTCAGATAGCGCATCCACATATCGATGCCCGCGATCAGCGTGCCGATATCCGGCCCGAAAGTGGCGACCGCGGGCTCGGCATTACGCACCATCTTCAATTCCTTGGCCACCCAGCTGCCGTTGAGCGCGTCGGGATAAGCGGTCAGCTCATCGCCCGATCGATCGGCGACGATCGCATCGAACGCAGCCTCGGCCGCCAGCATGCCCGATTTCATCGCGGTGTGGCTGCCCTTGATGCGCGGCACGTTCACGAAGCCCGCCGAGCAACCGATCAGCGCGCCGCCCGGAAAGGTCAGCTTCGGAATCGCTTGCCAGCCGCCCTCGTTGATCGCGCGCGCGCCATAGGAAACGCGCCGCCCGCCTTCGAGGATCGCCCGGATTTCGGGATGCTGCTTCCACCGCTGGAATTCCTCGAACGGCGACAGATGGGGATTCTTGTAACCAAGCCCGACCACGAAGCCGAGCGCCACCTGATTGTTCGCCTGATGGTAGAGGAAACCACCGCCGACTTCCTCGGTCAGCGGCCAGCCCTGGGTGTGGATCACGCGCCCTGGAACATGCTTGGCGGGATCGATATCCCACAATTCTTTCAGCCCGATCGCATAGGTTTGCGGCTGGCTGTTCGCTTCGAGATTGAAGATCCGCTTCAGTTCTTTCGACAGGTGCCCGCGCACGCCCTCGGCGAAGAAAGTATATTTGCCATGCAGCTCCATGCCGGGCTGATAGTCGGGCTTGTGCTCGCCCTCGCGCGACACCCCCATATCGCCGGTCGCGACGCCCTTGACCGACCCGTCGTCGTTGAACAGCACCTCGGCCGCCGCGAAGCCGGGGAACACCTCGACCCCCAGTCCTTCCGCCTGTTGCGCCAGCCAGCGGCACAGATTGCCGAGCGACACCGTATAGGTGCCCTTGTTGTTCATGAACGGCGGCATCATCAGATGCGGCAGGGCATATTTCTTCTTGCCCGTCAGCCACCAATGCTGGTTGTCGGCCACCGGCACCGTCAACGGGCTGTCCAGCTCCTTCCAGTTCGGCAGCAACTCGTCGAGCGCGATCGGATCGACCACCGCGCCGGACAATATATGCGCCCCGACTTCGGAGCCCTTTTCCAGCACGCATACCGAAAGCTCCCGCCCTTCGGCCTCCGCACGCTGCTTCAGACGGATCGCGGCGGACAGGCCAGCCGGCCCTGCCCCCACGATCACCACATCATATTCCATCGATTCCCGGTCGGACATTTCTTCCCCATATCTCAGGCCGTCGCGCGGCTTAACCGCTCTATCATGTAGACCGTTGGAGCCCATTGACCCCTCCCGTCAACTCCGCATCTAGATGAAAAGGTGCGGGTGGGTCTTTCAGACGATGGAGCGAGTGGGCTCCAGAGCATGTTGAGCTGGTGGCAGCTCGCGGGCGTCGACGTCATGGTCGATGATTCTCCGCGCACATGGTTGCGCGCTCCGACAACCCCAGCTTCCGCTCCGGTCGAGACGCCCACAGCCCCCTCGCCCGCTGCTTTACCGGCCACGCTCGAATCCCTTACCAACTGGCTGACTTCGCACGAAACCTTTCCGGAACTCGGCAGCGTTCGCCTGGCTCCGATCGGCACCGTCGCAGGCGGCCTGATGCTCCTCACCGACATGCCCGATCAGGAGGATCTGGCCTCCGGATCGCTCCTGACAGGCGCCGCCGGACGCCTGTTCGATGGCATGCTCGGCGCGATCGGCCGGGATCGTGCCTCGGCCTATCTTGCGACACTCGCGTCGGGCCGCCCCGCAACCGGGAAAATCAGCGAAAAACTCGAGGAAGAGCTTGGCCGCATTGCCCGCCACCACATCGCCCTCGCCGCCCCCCGAGCCGTCCTCATGATCGGCGATGCGACGATCCGTGCGCTAACCGGGATGGGGCTCGCTCCTGCACGCGGTTCGATACATGCCATTAACCTTGGTGACGGCACTGTGCCCGCCGTCGCGACCTTCCATCCGCGCTTCCTGCTCCAGCACCCCGCCCTGAAAGCGGATGCCTGGGCGGATTTGCGGATGCTGATGGAGATTTTGACGAAGTGAAACGTGCCGCGTTGATAGCCCTGGCCCTGACGACCGCGCCGGTTGCGCCTGCCCTGGCCGCGTCCGAAATGGCGCTCGACGCCCTGCCCGTATCTACAGCGGTCACCAGTAAAGCCGCCCCGATTGTCGGGCAGACCGCCGGTATCCCCGCCCAGCTCAAAAGCTTCGAGCGCGACCAGTATCGCGCTGTCTTCGTCTCGATCCGCTCCGGCAACTATGCCGACGCCGCCCTGCGCCTCGACGGCATGCCCGATGGACTGCTGACCAGTTTCGCCCGCGCTGAACTCTACAGCGCCAAGGGATCGCCCAAGGTCGCGGGCGATGCGCTCGCCGCCCTGCTCAACAAGGCCCCCGAACTTCCGCAGGCCCCAGACATCGCCCGTCTCGCCCGCACCCGTGGCGCCGAGGCGTTGCCCGAGCTTCCGGTCGCCCGCGATCTCTACCGTCTGCCCGGCGCCTCGCGCCGCGTCGCCGCCCGCACCAACCGCAGCGATGCGGTAGCGATGGAGCTGCGCCCTCAGATCATCAACCTCATCAAGGTCGACCAGCCCGCGCAAGCCGAGAGCCTCCTGCTTTCCCGCCAGACCGAACTGACCGACGAAGCCCGCACTGAATGGCAGCAGCGCATCGCCTGGTCCTATTATCTGACTGGCGACGACACGAACGCCCGCCGCCTCGCAGGCCAGGCCCAGACGGGCTTCGGCGAATGGAAGGTTCAGGCCGATTGGGTCGCCGGCCTCGCCGCCTGGCGTCAGCGCGACTATGCCGCCGCCGGCCTCGCCTTCGACGCCGTCACCGCCCACGCCCGCGATTATGAGATGCGGGCCGCCGGCCTCTTCTGGTCCGCGCGCACCGATCTGGCGATCGGCCGCCCCAACTGGGTGCAGGGCAAGCTGCGCACCGCCGCCCGCCTGCCCGAGACCTTCTACGGTTTGCTCGCCGCCAGTTCTCTCGGGATCAAGCCCACGGTCGATGCGCCCGGCACATTGAGCGGCGCTGTTTCCGCCGAATGGCAGGGGCTGTCGCGCTACCCGAATGTCCGCGTTGCCGCCGCGCTCAGCGAAATTGGCGAGGACGGCTTCTCTGATGAAGTGCTGCGTCATCAGGCCCGCATCGGCGCGCCGACCGATCACGCCGCGCTGCTTCATCTCGCCGCCAAGCTCGACCTGCCCTCGACCCAGATCTGGCTCGCCCAGAACGGCCCGCGCGGCGCGGCGATGCCAGCCAGCGCCCGCTACCCGATCCCCGCCTGGACGCCGCAGGGCGGCTGGCGCGTCGATCCCGCGCTGATCTACGCCCATGCGCTCCAGGAATCGCAGTTCCGCGTCAACGCCGTCAGCTCCGCCGGGGCGATGGGCCTCATGCAGATCATGCCCGGCACCGCGCAGCTGATCGCGCGCAAGAAGGGCGTCGCCATTGATCGCAGCCAGCTCAACCAGCCTGCCGTCGCCTTCGAATATGGCCAGAGCTATCTCGAAATGCTCCGCGACATGCCGGGCACCCAGGGGCTGCTCCCCAAGATCATCGCCGCCTACAATGCCGGCCCAGGCTCGGTGATGGCGTGGAATTACAAGGTCCGCGACGGCGGCGATCCGTTGCTCTTCATCGAATCGATCCCGTTCGTCGAAACCCGCGCCTATGTCGCGATCGTGATGCGCAACT
>CAYLIK010000052.1:0-19017 GCA_964383565.1 uncultured Sphingomonadaceae bacterium | reverse complement strand
TGCCCCAGGTCCGCCTCGATGAAAATGGTCTGATGATCTCGCCGCTGAAGGCGATCACGCCACCCGCCGCAGAGGTCGCGCGTCGCACCGCCTATGATCGTCTCCCTCGCGTGAAAATCACGGACATCCTGCTCGATGTCGATGCGTGGACCGGCTTCGGCGACTGTTTCACACACCGGCGCTCGGGCCGTCCTGCCGACGATCGCAACGCGCTGCTGACCGTGATCCTCGCCGATGGCATCAATCTCGGCCTGACCCGCATGGCGGACAGCTGCCGGGGCGCGAGCCTGCGCCAGCTCGCCCATCTGCATGACTGGCACATCAGCGAGGCTGCCTATGGCGAGGCGCTGGGGCGCTTGATCGACGCTCATCGCGCAATGCCGCTCGCTGGATTATGGGGCACCGGCGTCAGTTCATCGAGCGACGGGCAGCAATTTCATGCCGGCGGGCGCGGTGCCGCGATCGGCGATATCAACGCGCGCAACGGCAACGAACCCGGCGTGTCATTCTACACCCATATATCGGACCAGTATGACCCTTTCGGCTCGCGCGTGATCGCCGCGACCGCAGGCGAAGCACCCTATGTCCTCGATGGCTTGCTGTACCACCAGACCGGGCTATCGATCGAAGAGCATTATACCGATACGGGCGGCGCGTCCGACCATGTGTTCGGGCTGATGCCGTTCTTCGGCTACCGCTTCGCGCCCCGCCTACGCGATATCAAAGAGCGCCGCCTGCATCTCCTGCCCGGGCAGGAGGCGGGGCCGTTGCTCGCCGGCATGGTCGGCGATCCGATCGCGTACGACCATGCAGCTGCGCATTGGGACGAACTGCTGCGGCTTGCCACCTCGATCCGGACCGGGACCGTCACCGCCTCGGCGATGCTGCGCAAGCTGTGCGCCTATCCGCGCCAGAACGGCCTGGCACTGGCATTACGCGAAGTCGGGCGGCTCGAACGCTCGATCTTCATGCTCGACTGGTTGCAGGATATCAATCTGCGCAGGCGAACCCAGGCCGGGCTGAATAAGGGCGAGGCGCGCAACGCGCTCGCCCGCGCATTGTTCTTCAACCAGCTCGGCGAGCTGCGCGACCGTCGGTTCGAAAACCAGTCCTATCGCGCCTCCGGTCTCAACCTGCTGGTCGCCGCGATCATCCTGTGGAACACCCGCTATCTCGAACAGGCATTGGCGGACATGAACACGTCGGACGACATTGCCCGCCATATCGCGCCGCTGGGTTGGGAGCATATCGCGCTCACCGGCGACTATAGCTGGGAGCGGGACGATCGGCCGGCACCGCATCAGCTGAGGCAGCTTCGCATTTCACCATCACTTCTTGCCGCGTGATATGATCCGGGGATGGGAATTGCCGACCCGCGCCCATTCAGGCGAGCAGGTCATCCATCGTCATGGCAGCCGAGACAGGAAGATCGGGCAACGCTGCAATCCTGGGAAGTCCATCACCACGCCAGATCGCACAGACTACACCTATGACCGTTGCCCCAGCCTCTGTTACGAGCCGGGTAGCGTCCGCGACCGCACCGCCAGTCGTGATAACATCCTCAATGAGCACCACGCGCTTGCCTGAAACGTCGCCCCCTTCGACCGCTAGGCAAGTGCCGTAGTCCTTCGGTGCTTTCCGAACGAACGCGGCGGGCATTCCTGTGGCAAGCGACAACGCCGTTGCTATCGGCACACCCCCAAGTTCCAGTCCGGCAAGGATTTCTGCGTTGGCGGGGATCAATGGGATCATCTCCGCGGCCACCCTGCTCAGAAGATCAGGCCGAGCTTCAAATCGGTATTTGTCGAAATATGTAGATGATAGCTGTCCAGACCGCAGCCGGAACGTTCCTTCCAAGGCAGAGGCAGCGTTGATGTCGGCGGCTAGGGTCGGGTCGATCATGCGTACGTCTTGCCATAAGCAAACGGCCGCTTCCCATCACTTTTTGCCGTTCGTTTTCTGTTCTCGCCTAGCGTACGTAAAACTCACTTTCGTGTGGTGACCCCTATCCGACCGACGGCCGAGAAGCTCGAGATCGAGCGCGCTGCGGTCACCGACGACTTCCTCCAAATCTACGCCGTGGCGCACCGGACGGAGGACGCCCTCGGGCTTGAGCTGACCCGGAGTGCCGGACATTTCATGCTGCAGGTCATCCTCTCCGAAAAGGCCATTGCCCGCGCCGTTACGGCCAATCCCGAGTTCGTCGCGCCGGATGCAGGGATCGTCCTCGCAAAGTACGACATGGACCATGACCGGCTGACCACCTTTCCGATGACGCTCGCGAGCGACAGTCGATATTTCCTCAAGCCGAAATATCGGAAGATCCGGTCCATCACGTTTGAAGGTCACGGGAACATCTTCGGCGGCGACGGGAACGTCTCGCTGGAGTTCGAGGAGCTGCCGCTTGGCTGTGTCCGCCAACCCTATGCAGGCTTCGGCCTCAATCACGAATATCGCTTCATCGTCCATGCGCTAGAACGGGTAGAAGGCGTCACGGATCTCACCCTGTGCGAGGATTTCGAAACCACACAGGGAGAAGCCACGCTCCGCCTCCCCTACGACACCTTCGATCGATGGCGCCGGGCTATCCGCCGGAGCCACAACACGGCGGTCTCGTTCGGAAATCAGTCAAAGCAGGCCTATCTTCGCGGCCAAGTGGAGCGAGAGCTCGGCATTGCGGGCAACCGGTCCGAGCCGCAGGATCTCGACGCGCTCGCGACATCGCTCGCCAGCTCTCTCGGCCAAACCGGTCGCCGGCGCTCCTTGGGTGCGGCCGCAGCTGCGCTGAAGACCGTTAAGGCATCTGCTCGGGAACTCGCGGAGGCCGATCCGGTCGATCTGCTCGACCTGAGCCGAGAGATCGAGCTGATTACGCTTGAGGATCTGATCGCGCGCCTGTCGCTTCGCATCGACGAAAATCACGCCGAGGCGTTCTGGCAGAAGTTTTTCCTCGCCAATCCGTTCGTGCTGCGGCTCGCATTCGGGCTCCCGGTGATATTGTTCAGGGATCAGGTAGCGGTCGGAGGCACGAAGTTTGATGGATCCGGCGGGAAGATCGCGGATTTCGTGATGAAAGCGGGCCTTTACGGCAACCTTGCCATCATCGAAATCAAGACGCCGCAAACCGATCTGGTTGAAGCGCGCGCCTATCGGGATGAGGTCCATGCGCCCACCAGACATCTGTCGGGAGCCGTCACCCAGGTCGCCGACCAGCGATACAAGCTGCAGATGGATATCAAACAGAAAAAAGTCGATTCCCGGCAGTTCGACGTTTTTACCTACGGGATCACGTGCGTAGTGATTGCGGGCCGCGATCCTGGTGACGAAGCCAAAAGGAAGTCTTTCGAAGTCTTCCGGAGTAGCCTGAAGGATGTGACCGTCATCACCTTTGACGAACTGCTGGTGAAGCTGCAGTCACTGCATCAGTTCCTCACCGGGGGGGGCGGACCCGCGGATGATTGAATCGAGCCTACTGGCTACAAGCGAACGGATCAGAATGAGGTTGTGGGCCGAGCGACAATGGCCTCAACGTGCATGGGGTGGATGAGGGGCGGAAATGCATGCGAATTAAGCACGTGGAGATCGAGAATTTCCGGCTTCTGCGGAACGTCGCGGTCGGGCTGGAGGAGCGGACCACGCTCATCGTCGGACGCAACAATAGCGGCAAGACCTCGATCGCCGAGCTGTTCCGCCGACTTCTTTCCGAGAGGACGCTGACATTCAGGCTCGAGGATTTTTCGCTCGGCTGCCATGAATGTTTTTGGACCGCGTTTGAGGCCCATCGCGCCGGCGCTGCCGACGTCCGCGGTCACCTGCCATCGATCACCGTCACGCTCGATATCGCTTATGATGTCGACGCCCCCGACCTCGGACCGCTCAGCGACTGTATCATCGATCTCAATCCCGATTGTACAGACGCGCGGCTGGTCCTCACCTTTGGTCCACGCCCGACGGCTACCGAGGGGTTGTTCGATGGGATCGTCGCGCCCGGCGAAGATGCGGCAGCAGACCGCGTCACGCTGTTTCGCGCACTCGGTAGCCGTCTGCCGGCCGCCTATGCGACTTCGCTCGAAGCGGTCGATCCCAACGATCCGACCAACCGTAAGGCGCTCGAGCCGAAGACGCTCACCGCGCTGATCCACGGCGGCTTTATCAACGCACAGCGGGGGCTCGACGACGACACCCACCGCGAGCGCGACGTGCTCGGCAAGGTCGTCGAAGTCCTCTTTCAATCGGCTCTGGTAGATCCGCTGGATCCCGAAAAGCGCTCGACGGCTGAGCAGCTCCAGGCGGCGGTAGAGCAAATTCAGGGCGACCTTCATGCCGGCTTCAACGCGAAGCTGACCTCGCTGCTGCCCACCTTCGACCTGTTTGGTTATCCGGGACTGGCCGATCCCGGGCTCGTTACCGAAACCAGCTTTGACGTCGACAAGCTCTTGAACGACCATACCAAGGTCCGTTATGTCGGCGTGAACGGCGTCACCCTGCCCGAGACCTATAATGGCCTCGGCGTCCGCAATCTCGTTTACATGCTCCTCCAGCTGTTGCGCTTCTTTCGCGAATATCAGGCAAGCCCGGCGGCGGCTGGCGTCCACCTGATCTTCATCGAGGAACCGGAGGCCCATCTGCATCCCCAGATGCAGGAGGTGTTCATTCGGCAGCTCGATCAGATCACGAACGCTTTCGTGGCGCAGCTCAACGAGAACCGGCCCTGGCCGGTGCAGTTCGTGGTGACGACCCATTCGCCACATATGGCGAACGAGGCCCGTTTTGAGTCCATGCGATACTTCCTGTCGATAGCGGACGGCGATGGTCTGCGACGGTCGATGGTCAAAGACCTGCGTCAGGGCATGGGCAACGCGCCTGCGGCCGATCGCGAATTTCTGCACCAATATCTGACCCTGACGCGGTGTGACCTGTTTTTCGCTGACAAGGCCGTGCTCATCGAGGGAACGTCGGAGCGCCTTCTGCTCCCCGCGATGATCCGGAAGACGGATGCGGCTGCCGCCGGAGAGCCCCAGCTCGGCAGCCAGTATCTGACGGTGATGGAAGTCGGCGGCGCCTATGCGCACCGCTTCTTCGACCTGCTCACCTTCCTCGAGTTGCGCACGCTGATCATCACCGACATCGATGCCGTGAAGCCCAACGAGAAGGGAAAGCGCGTGGCCGTCCCCGTCGCCGATGGCGCGTTCACCAGCAACGGCTGCATCAAGGCTTGGTTTGGTAATGCCGTGTCGCCGCCCGAATTGCTGGCGAAGACGTCGACCGACAAGATGGTTGGCAATCGCCGGCTCGCGTTTCAGATCCCCGAAGCGGATGGCGGGCCGTGCGCACGCAGCTTCGAGGACGCCTTCATCCTCGCCAATCCCGATCGCTTCGCGCTTGGCGAAGGCGATCCGGCCACGCTCGCCTATGAGCATGCGGCCGATCAGAAGAAGTCGACGTTCGCTCTCGCTCATGCGATCGAGCACACCGACTGGAATGTGCCCCGATATATTGCCGAGGGTTTGCGCTGGCTCGCGCAAGGCAACCCGGCGCCGATCGTGCCGCCGGCGGCCGTTGCGGTCGAGATCGTCGCCGGGGCTGGAGGCATCGCCGTGAATGTTGCCGAGGTCGACGACCATGGCTGACGGACCAGAAAGCCCCGCCGATGCGGCCGGCCGCGTCGCGCTGGAACGCATGTTCGCCTGCCTCGACGAGAACCGGAGCTTTCGCCTGGAAGCGGGCGCCGGCGCGGGTAAGACGTATTCGCTCGAGAAGGCGCTGCGCCGGCTGATCGACCGGCGCGGCGTCGAGCTCTTGCGTCGGCGTCAGCAGGTAGGATGCATTACCTTTACCAATGTCGCCAAGGACGAGATCATTTCTCGTATCCAGGCACATCCCGCAGTTCGCCCGGAAACGGTACATGGCTTCTGCTGGTCGGTCCTGCAGGATTTCCAGACGACGCTGCGGGCGCTTGTGCCCGGCCTTCCCGAATGGCCGGAGCGCCTTGAACCCCTCGGCGGCATTGGCACCCGGCGGGTCCATTACGAGCTGGGGTTTCCCGGTGTCAGCGATCAACAGGTCACGCTTCGGCACGAGGACGTGCTGGCGCTGATGATCCAAGCCCTCGCACTGCCGAAGTTTCGCAAGGTGCTGACCGCGCGCTATCCAATCCTGCTGATCGACGAATATCAGGATACGGACGCCGGTTTTGTCGATGCGCTCAAGGGCTGGTTCCTCGATCTCGGGGAAGGCTCCTTGATCGGGCTGTTCGGCGATCATTGGCAGAAGATCTATGGCGAGGGCTGTGGGTTGGTCGAGCACGCCGCATTGGAGGTGATCGACAAGAACGCGAACTTTCGATCGGTCGATGCGATCGTCCAGATGCTGAATCGCATGCGCCCTGCCCTGCCGCAGATGGTGAGCGATCCTGATGCGCTGGGGGAAGCGCGCGTCTTTCATACCAATGGCTGGCCGGGCGTCCGGCGCACAGGCCAGGGCGGTGGTCATTGGACCGGCGACACCAGCCCCGAAGCCGCCCGGGCCTATTTCCAGCACATCAAGACGCGGCTTGTCGACGAAGGCTGGGATTTTGCCATCGAGAAGACCAAGATCCTGATGCTCAGCCACAGCGTGCTTGCACGCGAGCAGGGCTATGCCAGCATCCCGCCCATCTACGGCCAGTTCAACGATCCCTGGCTGAAGAAGGATGATCCGCATATCAAATTCCTGACCGATCAGCTTGAGCCCGCCTGCGCGGCCTTTGCGAACCAGCGTTATGGCGAGATGTTCGAATGTTTCGGAGCAGGCATGCCGCGCATTCGACGGCATCAGGACAAGGTCGCGTGGGCGGAGGCGATGCAGGCGCTGATCGCGCTTCGCCTTTCCGGCTCGATCGGCGAGGTGATCGACTTCATCGCCGAGCAACCGCACATGCGGCTCCCCGAGGCGGTCGAGGATCGTGAGCAGCGACTGGCGGACGTGGGGCCGGAACCCGTAGAGGGAGAGTCGCGCCGCGTTACCCAGCTGCGCAAGCTACGCGCCGTTCCTTACACTGAGCTCATCGCCCTCGACCGCTTCATCGATGGGCACACGCCGTTTGCGACCAAGCATGGCGTGAAAGGTGCCGAGTTCGAGAATGTGCTCGTGATCGTCGGCCGCGGCTGGAACAAGTATAATTTCGCGCAGATGCTGGAGTGGATCGATGCCGGCCCGCCTGCCGACAAGACGGCCTTCTTCGAGAGCAACCGTAATCTCTTCTATGTCGCCTGCTCGCGTCCCAAGGTGCGCCTGGCGCTTCTCTTCACCCAGATCCTCAGCGCCAATGCCATGGCCAAGCTGACGGCCTGGTTCGGCGCAGCGAATATTGTCGCGCTGCCGGCCGCGCCCGAAATACCGCAGGGATGAGGGTGGCTTGCCACGGCAGTCCCAGCGCCGCCGTGTGGCAGCAGGACAAGCACCTTCGGCCTCCAGTTTATCAAACGTGGGTTTTGTTCACTGATCATGAACTTTATGCGCGCTCTCTAAACTCGGTCTTGCTGCCGGTTTACAAATATGCCAAAAAGTTCAGCGTGAATGAACAAAGAAAGACCTCTCTAAACCGGCTTCTTTCCCAGCTCGATCCCGGTCAGCTGGTGGATAGCGCCTGGCTCCAGGATCAGGGCGTCTCGCGACCCTCGATCCATGCCTATGTCCGGAACGGCTGGCTCGAGCGGGTCGCGCCGCGTGTCTATCGCCGTTCGACCGGCTCGGATTCCTCCACCCAGCGCTGGGACGCTGCGATCCTGTCCGCGCAGGAGCTGCGTCCTTCGACCTTCTATGTCGGCGGGCCGACCGCGCTCGATCTCCTGGGCCGCAGCCACTATCTGCGCCTCGGCGGTCATCCGGCAATCTATCTCTACGATCCCGATCGCACCGCGCCGGCTTGGCTGATGAAACTGCCGCTCGATGCGGCCCTGACGCTGCGTACCCGCTCGCTCTTTGCCGACACCCTTCTGGGGCTGGAATGGCGACGCTTCGAACTTGGCACCGGGCGCCTCGGTGCGGCGGTCGCTGAACCGACCAAGACGAACCCGTGGGACCATTTCCTCCGCGTCGCCGGCGAAGAACGTGCGGCGATCGAGATGCTCGACGAGGTTCCCGCCAATGTCGGCTTCGACCATGCCGACGATATCTTCCAGGGCCTGTCCAATCTGCGGCCCCGTATCGTCACCCGCCTGCTCGAGACATGCCGAAGCGTGCGGGCGAAGCGGCTCTTCCTCTTCTACGCCGACCGCCACACGCATGCTTGGGTCAAGCATGTCGATCGCACGCAAGTCGATCTCGGCAAGGGCAAACGACAGCTGGCGCCGGGCGGCCGGCTCGACGCTCGCTACCAGATCACCATACCCGTCTCGCTCTCCGCCAGAGTTGACCAGGCGAGCGATGACGGCTGAGCGTTATCTGGACCAGGTTGCGCTTCTGCTGCGCACGATTCCGGAAATCGCCTCCGAACCCGATTTCGCCCTGAAGGGCGGAACTGCGATCAACCTGTTCGTGCGCGACCTGCCACGCCTCTCGGTCGATATCGATCTCGTTTACTTGCCCGTGGCCGAGCGGGAGGCGTCGCTCAATGCCGTCCGCGATGGCCTGGAGCGCATCGCACAACGCCTCGAATCCCGGCTCGGCTTCAAGGTCGAGCGGCATCTCCTTGTCGATGGGAAGCGCCTGCTGGTGCATTCGGGCGGCACCGCCATAAAGGTGGAGGTCTCGCCCGTGCTGCGCGGCACGGTCTTCCCGCCCGAGATACGCCCGGTCAGCCCGAGCGTGGAGGAGCGCTTCGGCTTTGCCGAAATGCAGGTCGTGTCGCTGCCCGATCTCTATGCCGGAAAGATGGCGGCAGCACTAGACCGCCAGCATCCGCGCGACCTGTTCGATATCCACCACCTGCTCACGCAGGAGGGGATCGATGACGATCTGTTTCGCGCATTTCTGATCTATCTCGTCAGCCACCCGCGCCCGACGCATGAGCTCCTCTGTCCGCATCGCCTCGACATCGCGGGCCAGTATAATGACGAGTTCTTGGGAATGACGGTCGAGGTCGAAGCGCTCGACACGTTGCTCGCCGCACGCGAGACCCTTGTCGGCATGGTCCAGCAACGTGCCGGGACCACGGACGGTCGTCGCTTCCTGACCAGCTTTCTCACGCTCGATCCCGACTGGTCCGCGATCGGCCTCAGCGACCAGATAGCCGACCTGCCCGCGTTACGCTGGAAGCTGCTCAATCTGCAGCGCCTGAGCGACGAGAATCCCGAGAAGTTCGCGGCACAAATTCACTTGCTGGAGCACTGTCTGGATCACCCAACCGGGATCGGCGACACCCGTGTCCAAGGGGAGGCAACTGCGCCATGACGTTCACATTCCTACACGCGGCCGACCTCCATCTCGACAGCCCGCTCCTCGGTTTGGCCACCAAGTCGGCCGATTACGCCGCGCGCGTCGACCGCGCCTCGCGCGACGCGTTCGAGAACCTCATTGCGCTTGCGATCGACGAAGGCTGCAGCTTCATTGTACTCGCAGGCGACATCTTTGACGGCGACCTGCGCAATTTTGAGACCGGACTCTTCTTCATCGACCAGATGCGGCGCCTCGAGCAAGCCGGAATCCAGGTGTTCATGATCCTCGGCAATCATGATGCCGAAAATCGCTTCGCTGCCAAGCTCTCCATGTCGGCCAATGTCCATGTCTTCGACAGCAAATGCGCTGAGGCGATTGCCATCGAAGCGTTGCAGGTGACGGTGCATGGTCGCAGCTTCCCGCAGCGTGACGTGACCGAGAATATCGCCCGAGATTATCCGGCCGCGGTTCCTGGCCACTTCAATATCGGCGTGCTGCATACCGCCTGCCAGGGCAGCGAGAGCTATCACGCGCCCTATGCGCCGTGCACGGTCGAGCAGCTCGTCAATCATGGCTATGACTATTGGGCGTTGGGCCATGTCCACGGCCGCGCGGTGCTGAACACCGATCCGCACATCGTCTATCCCGGCAATCTGCAGGGACGCAGCCCGCGGGAAACGGGACCCAAGGGCGCAACCATCGTCACAGTGAGCGATGGTCAGGTTACTCAAGTCGAACATCGCGATCTCGATGTCGTCCGCTGGTTTGTCCTTACGGTGGAGGCAGCCGAAACCGAAAATCGCACCGCGCTGCTCGACCAGATCCGTGTGGCGATTGAGACCGTCCGCGCCGAAGCGGGTGATCGCGCGCTTGCGGTTCGCTTGCGGCTAGTCGGCGAGACGACCCAGCATCGCGGCCTCCTGCTCGATCCGCAATCGCTGCGCGACGATATTGCGGCGCTCCTCGCGACGCTGACCAGCGATATCTGGCTGGAGAAGCTGGTGATTGCGACAACCCCGCCTGCTCAGCCAAACTCGCTCGATCCGACCGTCTCGGGCCGGCTTGCGGCCGAGATCGGCGCGGATACCGACGAGATCTTGAACGACTTGGTCGAGGCGCGGCTTGCCGAGGTCCGAGCCAAGATGCCGGCAGGCGCACATGCCGAGGCGTTCTTCGAAGCCCTGCGCAGCGAAGCGCCGGCGCGCGCGCGCGCGCTCGCACTCTCCCTGATCGACGAGACGGAGGCCGGCGATGCGGCTCGCTGAACTTACCCTCGAGCGGTACGGCGCCTTTGCCGAGCGCAGTCTCGTCATTCCTTCGACCGCGGGGCTCACGATCATCTACGGCCCCAATGAAGCCGGCAAGAGCACTTGCCTGTCCGCGCTGAGCGACTTCCTGTTCGGCATTCCGGAACGGACGCCGCATGCCACCTTGTTCGGCTATGATGGCATGCGCGTCGGCGCGACATTGGTCGATGCGAGCGGCACCGAAATGACGTTACGCAGGCGGCGCGGTCGTGGCCGCACGTTGACCGACAAGGCGGGCGGATCCCTTGAGGACTCGATCCTCACCCACCTGCTTGGCGCTACGACGCGCGAGCGGTTTGCCACGCTCTTCGGCCTCAATCATGAGACGTTGCGCTCCGGCGGATCGCGTCTGCTCGCTGCCGATGGCGATATCGGCCGCTTGATTGTCGAGGCCGGCGGCGGGCTGCGATCGCTGATGGCGCGGCTGGATGCTCTCGACTCCGAAGCGGACAAGCTGTTCGCGCCGCGGCGATCTGGCGATCGGGCCTTTTATAAAGCGCTCGACGCGTTCGATGCCGCCGACCGCGACGTGAAGCACCACACCGTCACGCGCGATGCCTATGAGCAAAGCCGCAAGGCTGCGGACGCCGCGATGTCCAAGCTCAGCCAGGCGCGAACCGAGAAGCAAGCCGTCAGCGCCGAAATCTCCGGTCTGGAGCGGCTGGTCCGTGCCGTGCCGCATATGCTCGCCCTCGATCGGTTGACAGCGGCCTTGAGCGACTATGCAGATCTCGACGCCCTGCCGACAGACTTTCATCGCCAGGTGGACGAGGCGATGCAGAAGCGTGACGCAGCAGCAGCAGCACTCGCCGACGGACGGACGAAACGGGACCGGCTCGTTCAGCGGCTCGACGCACTGGTGGTGTCAGAGCCGTTTATCGAGGCGGAGGCCCGGGTCCGCGATCTCGCCGAGCAAGCCATTCACGTCCGCAAGGCTCGCACGGACCGAACAAACCGGCTCAAGGATATCGAGACGGCCGAGGCCGGGCTCGCGACACTTCGCCGCATGCTGCACCTGCCGGCCGATGCCGATCTGACCGCGCGATTACCGAGCCAGGCTGCACTGGATCATGTGCAGCAGTTGGCAACCGACGCTATCGAGCGTGGCGCTGCCATGGTGGCTGCGCGCGAACGCACGGCCGATCTAGCCGACCGGTTCGAGATACTGCAACATCGCCTCGATGCCGCCGTCGCGGCGGGCTACGAAAAGCCAGTGACGTTCAGCGCAGCCCAATTTGCGAGCCTCGCCGCACAGGCGGCCACGGCAGTCGCGGTGCAGCGTCAAGCCGACCAGGCTCTGACCACGGCGACCGCCACGATCACCGCCCTTGGCTTTCCGACGCTCGGCGACCTCGTCGCTTTCGTCTGTCCGTCCGCCGATGCCATTCGCGCCGAGCAATTGGCAAGCAGCGAACTCGAAACCGCCTTGGCGAGCCAGGTCGAACAAAAGGTCGATGCCGAGAAAAAGGCCAAGGTCGCGAGCGAGACAATTACGCAGCTCGAGGCAGCCGGCCCGGTCGCTTCAGACGTGGCGTTGGCCGAGGCCCGGGGTGCTCGCGCCAGCGCGTGGTCCCCACTGCGCCATGCCTATCTCGATGCCGACATCCCTGCGGATGCGACGGTCCGGCGAACAGGCATCGACGCGTATGAAAGCCACGTCCGGGGCGCCGACGATCTCGCTGATCGACGGGCAGCCGAGGCGCAACATGCCGCAAATCTTGCCCTCGCCCGTCAACAGCTCGCCAGCGGCACGATTGCGATCGACGGATGCAGCACGCTGATCGCCGATATCGGCGCACGACTTGACCGTCGTTCCACCGCCTTCGCGCAGGCCTTTCCCGACGCGACCGCACGCTTTCCACAGCTTGCAGGCCTCCTGGATTTTGTCGAACGGCGTGGACTGGCGCTCGACGCGCTCGACGCCGCCCGCGCCCTCGTCAGCGACGCCGATCGTCAGGCAACTGATCTCGAGCCGCTTCGTACCTTGTTCGAAAGCGCGCAGGTCGTGATGAAGGTTAAGCATTCGGAAGGTCAGGCGTTCGCGGCCGAAGTGCAAACGCTGTGCGCCGCCCTCAGCCAGCATGAGGCCGAACATGCCGACTATCGGCGCGACCTGCGCGATACCGAGGCGCTGCGGCCAACCGCAAAGCGGGCCGACCAGGTTCTTGCCGACCTGGTGACAGCCCAACAAACCTGGCAGCAGCAGTGGAGCGCCGCACTCGGCGGTCTAGGCCTCGATACCGATCTCGCGCCGGAGCGTGCGGGCGCACTGATTAGTGAATGGTCGGGCGCCCGGGCGACGCTCGGCACGATCGCGCAAACCCGCACCCGTCTTACCCGAATGGATGACGACGAAGCGACGCTGAAGGCTACCGTTGTCGCTTTGGGTACAAGCCTCGACCTTTCGCTGCCTGCCGATCCGCTAGCGGCAACCGACCAGATAGCGGCGCGGTGGCAAGAACAGGACGCGACGCGGCTGCAGCGCGTGGCGCTCGCGCCCAATGTCGAGGACGCCAAGGCCGAATGCGTTGCGCTGGAGACGGTCGATGGCGAAGCACGCACCGCGATGGCAGCGCTTGCCATCAGCGCAGGCGTCGCGGTCGAAGGCGACGCCTTGCCTGACGTCGGGGTGCGTTGCGCCGCCCGGGCGCGCCTCCTGGACGAGAAGGCGCAAGTGGAGCGGTCGATTGCCGATGTGAGCGACGGCCTCGGCATCCCCGCGCTGCGTGACCAATGGGCCGGGCGCGATCTCGATGCACTGCGTGGCGCCCTGACCGTTGCCCAGCAGCGGTCAGATCAGCTGGAAGCCGACGTGGAGACCGCCATCCTTGCCCAAAAGGCGGCGCAGGACGCTCTCGACACATATGCGGCTGAATCGGGGGTAAATCAGGCCATCGCGGAGCGCGAGAGCGCAGCCGCGCGGATGCAGGCCGCAGTCGAGCGCTATGTCGAACTCACCGTCGCGCGCGCGCTGATCACCAAGGCAATCGACCGGGTCCGCAGCGAGCAGCAGGATCCGCTCGTCAGTCGCGCAGGCGAACTCTTCGCTTCCACCACGCGCGGCGAGTTCTCGGCGATCGACACCGATATCGACGACAAGGGCCTGCCCGTCGTGGTCGGACGTCGCCAGTCCGGCGCTGCGGTGCCGGTTGCCGCCATGAGCGACGGAACACGGGATCAGCTGTTCCTCGCGTTCCGGCTGGCAAGTCTTGAGAATTATTCGGCCTCGACCGAGCCGCTGCCATTCGTTGCCGACGACATCCTGGTGCATTTCGATGATGAGCGCAGCGCGGCCACGCTCGATCTCCTCGCGCGCTTCGCCGAGACCAATCAGGTCCTGCTGTTTACGCATCATAAGAACGTGCGCGACGATGCCCGTCGACTTGAAGCGCAAGGATCGGCAACGATCGTGGAGATCGAGCGACTTTGAGACTGCCGTGATCCTGTCGGGCAGTCGAACGGCACTGATAGCCCATTCGATCCGATTTCAGCCGATGATTTGTTGCGGTCCCGTGCCGTTCTCACCACAAGTAGCGGCGTGCGGCAGTCGCTCTACGCTATTCAAGGGATCGTCATTTGAAACAACCTGACCGGCTCGCTGAGCGGCACAATGCGGCCACACATGGGTCGCGGCGCTAGATGGCGGCAATTGACCGTCGCTTGATCCCGTTGATCGAGACCTTGACCGCGGTGGGGGCCGATTGGCTCGCGTTCGAGTTGATCGATGGTATTCGGCGGGGGCGCGAGACCGAAGAGACGCCCGACGCCCTTGCATCCTCACGCCGAGAGCTTCGAAACGGGGAACAACCGAAGGCAACCGGTGAACCCAAATTGATCGCCGCCGAGCCGCAGCCGATCGTCGGCGACGACCAGATCGAGTGGGCGACGCAGTATGTCGCTGACCGCCTCGATTCGACCTTGGAAGAACTGGCCGCGTGCTTCGAGAACCTCGACGCCATTTTGGACGGCGAGATCACCAAAACCGGCCTGGTCACGGGCGAGGCTGCCGGCGTTCCGCTGATCGTGCTTGCTCTTGGTGAGGACCAGCTAAAAGTCGACCGGTCGGGCGCCGATCAATCACGGTCTGTTATCCCCAAGTTACGCCTGGCCCTCGAAAGCTGGTCGTCACAAGTGCGGGGCCAGACCCAGATATGATCACTGATGTCCAAAACGCCCTCAACGCGGTGCTCGGCAGCGCCACGACGCTGCAGAATGCTGGCGGAGCCGGTCGGATCTTCGAGCTGTTTGTCATGACGGGCATTGCGCGCGAGCTTAAGGTTCGCGGTTTCGAGGTTTGGATCCAGCGGTCCGACGGGTCACGTATCAATCCCGGTGACACGGATCGACGCTTTATCCAGCGGGGCGGCGTACCGACCGGTGTTGCCAGTGCCTCTCAGGGAACCAACAATGGCAGCGTGATCGGCTACCGCTGGCGTCGGCTGCCCGCATGGGAGATCTGGAACGGGATCCAGTTTGGGGGACGAAGTGGCGCTACGCACGAGATGGATATTGCCGTGGTTCCCGCCAGCGTCGGCGCGAGTCTGCGCAGCGCGCCCGGCGGCGGTATCCCCGTGGGCCGGCCCCGCGTGGCTATCGACTGCAAGGACGTCGGAACGCCTGGCAGCGTCGATGAAATGCGCGCGTTCATTGCCCGGCTGTATGACGTTACGCTCCTTCACGCGCACCATCGTCACATGCATTTTCCCGAAGCGCGCGCGCTCCATCCCGGAAGCCCGAGCACATCGAAGCACAGGGCAATCGTGACCTATTGGCAGGAGAACAGGCGGACCAAGAATATCATCGCGCGGCGGACAGGCTTCTCGGGCGGCGCAGCCGCGCTGACGCGGTATCACGGCATCGAGCCTCACGAGAATATCGTGGTCGGCAGCAGCAACGTGAACGAACTCTTGGAAGCTGTCGCCGACTGGATTTTTCGCTATGGGCGCTGATCCGACTGCCGAGCAGTCTCGGCTGGCGCTTGGTTTGTACGCTGCCTATCGCGAGATCCGCGATGGCCTGCCCGTGGCTGGCAAGTTCATGCCCTATCGTTGGCGCAACCTTCCGAATCCCCTCGGCGCGATTTGGATGGCCTACTCTCAGATGCTGGATGAGTTTTCGTCCGAACTTGCCAACATCGTCAACGACCTGACCAACCACGTCCATCGCCTGCAGGCGTGGGCCAGGGTCGTTGCCAACTTGTCGGACGATGAGAAGATGGAGGCGACGCACGAGTTCATCGACGTGCTCGCCACCAACGCGGTCAACCTGCCGTATGTGATCCGATCGCGCTTTGCCTTCGCGTCGGCACATCTCTGTCACCAGGCGAACATGGCCAAGAACCTGACCGACTGGAAGGATGATCTACCACTTGATGGTGAGATCTGGCTCAATACGACTGATCAGTATGGGCGTGGGTGGCGCCGATACACGCGGTTCAAACGACGTGTCGAAGCCATCGGGGCCAGCCAATATAAGGAAAGCACGCTCGATTTCCGCAATGCTTATAACCATCGATTTTCCCCCAAGTTTGTAATCGGAATGACCGACCTCGTAAGTCGTCACGTCAATGAGACGACGGGCCAGATCTGTTATGGCTTCGGTGGCCGTGATCCCTTCGACCTTGATAAGATCGCCGATCTCTTAGCGACGGAGCGCGAGCGCTGCTATTCTGCGTTCGAGGCGTTCCAGATACTGGTTCGCGAGCATGAGTCGGCGATCACAGCTTTCGAGGAGGCAGAGAAGGCGGCTCGATCATGAGACAGTGAGCTCGTCAAAATACCACATGGATGGCAAGCGGACTTTCAGCTGCTCCCCTTTCACCAATGAGCAGGTAATCAGCCGTCGCCCAAAAATCCGGATCGAGCTCGCTGTGCCGCGTCCGTGGCCTTGGAGCTGCGATGCCTTCATCCAGCTCGCGCATACAAGACCGCCGCCAGCGACATAACGAAGATCGACAACCAGATGAGGATCTGCCCGAAGATGTGCAGCACAATCCCCGCCCAAGAATAATGACGCTTCAGCACCACACCGCTGCCCACGGCCGTGAAGAACGCGATCACCGCCGGCATCGACATCGACGGCGGCCGCTGAATGATCGTCTCGAAGATCGGCATCAGGCCGATCGCCATAACGAGCATCCACGAGAATCCGAAAACCAGCGTATTCGCGAGGTTCAGATGCTCCAGCGGGCTTGGCCGTTGGTCCTTCTCCCGGAAGCGGGCTCCCATCAGGAAAGCTCCGCCCTCAACCAGCTTGTGAACAAACCTCGAACGTCGTATGTTTGGGACGTTCGGAGGTATGAGCAATGCTGGACACCACCACATATCTGCTGACTCAGCAGAACGCGGCGGGCCCCATGCTTCGGCAGGAGGAACCGCCACTGATCGATTTGACGGATTCCGATGCCGGCGGCGTCAATCCTTCGCTTGGCGCGACCATCGGTGGCGTCATTTCGCTTGGCCTGATCGTTGCCGCTGGGACCTATCTGGCGTTGGCGATCTGACACGGCGATCACTTCCGCAATTCGGGATCGTTGAAGAACCCTTTGTTGTGATCGTCGTGTACCTCTGATTGTACATCTACCGAAGCCTGGACCCTGCTGGTCCGCCCCGCTTGCGCCGCAGCTCTATCGTCGCTGAGCGACGTCCGTCCCGCTTCGATGATCTCCGCGGCTGCGCCCGGATTTCCGCCGCCCGGTCCTGCGGGGATCCCGCCAACGCCATGCGGACGATATGTGGCCCGCACATCGGCGGCGCCGCCGATGTCAATATGATGGACGTCCACGAGGTCCGGCGCGTTAATCCGGCCCTGGATCTCCTCGCGGATCGCATCGCGTTTATCTTGCATCCAGCGCGAGATCATTTCCTGGCGAACGGTTCTCTGATGGTCCGTAAGGTCCGTGGCCCACAACTCAGGAGCATCCAGACCGCTGTTCGAAGCCTGCTGCTGCCGATACCATTGGGCAAGATCCTGGCTTAGATTCTCGCTGAGCTGCATCCCATGCGTTTCCGCATAGCTCGCATCGCGCGACAGGGACTGCGACAGCTCTTCCAGTTTTCGCGCCGTCTCCGAGTAAGACCTGGCCCTCGCCAGCGCGTCTTCGGTGCCGACCGACGACGAAGACGACTGCGACGCACGGCTGAACACCCCATCGCGCTCATAGGTACCGTCGGACGTGGTAGCGCCCGATCCGCTGGAACGGCTGTCCTCGGTGCCATGGCGAAGTGTGTCTTGTTGCGATCCGGTCTTGCTGACCCCAAGGCTTCCGCCCACAGACGGGAGGAGCCCACCGACGCCCTTCCGCCCGCCTGAACCACCTTTCCCGCCGCTACTACCAATTCCACCATCGAGACGCCCGGCAACTTGATCGAGAGTCCCCGCTGAGCGATCATGCCCATTCGAAACCCGCAGGCTTTGTCCTGTCGACGACCGTTCCTCCAGCCCCTGCGAACTGCTTCCCGTCGTCCGATCGAACTGGTCGATCGATGTGTTGGCCGACCGGCCGCTGCTCGAATCCCACCCCGACGAACGCTCGCTCGACGTGCCGAACGCGCTGCGGTTGGTGTGCGTGCTGGTCAGGATGTCGTTCGCCGCGTTCTCATAGGCCTGCGACTGCCGGTGCGCCTCGCTGGCCATCTCCCGCCATTCCGCGACCGTGCCGGTGTTCATGGTCGGCGTGAAGCCGAGCCGCGAGATCGCGCCGCTGGTGTCGATGACGTCCTGCCCATTGCCGAAGCCGGACACCACAGCGCCGTTGTCCTGACGCCACCCGAAGCTCGGGCCGCCGCCCATGAAACTGGGCGCGGTCGACCATTGGTCGCTCTGCCGCATATTCGACGTCGCATTGGCCCAACTGACATTGCCATAGGAGTAGTTGCCCGTCGTCTGCTCCACGGCCGCCGCCTCGGCCGCGTTCTGTGCCGGAGCGAGCATCGACATCGACTGCCCGGCGATCGACATGGCACCACGCGCCAGCCCGGCGGCCAGGAAGGGCACGCTCATGAGCATGAAGCCTGCAATCGTCGCCGTCTCGCCGTTGACCGCGCCGATGCCGGCATAGCTACCGAGCGTCACGCCACCCGAAGCGACGCCGGCCGCGGCCGATTCCGCCCGCGTCATGCAGATCATATGCAGGATAACGTATAGCGGCCCCCACGCGGCGAGATAGAAGAACCCCATCCCATAGCCCTTGAGCGAGCTCACGCCGGTCTGCGGCATCAGGAACAGCGGGAATATGACCGGGAACATCGCGAAGAAAACGACTGTCAGCACGATGTTGAGGATCGGGACCCACGCCATTGATCTGCCCCCTGCTGAGTGGCCCAGAGGCTATGATAGTCTGGACCACGAAAGG
>CAYLIK010000051.1:0-19260 GCA_964383565.1 uncultured Sphingomonadaceae bacterium | reverse complement strand
AAATCGGCGATGTCCTGCTTCGTGCCATAATCGCGCAGGGGGATGATCGCCTTCAGTGCCGCTTCGGATTCAGGCGTTGGCGTCAGCCGGGCCATGCCTTCTGTCTCGGCGATCGGCCCCGGCGCGATCGCATTGACGCGGATGCCCTCCGGCCCCCATTCCATCGCCAGCACCTTGGTCAACATGTTGATCCCGGCCTTGGCGGCGCAGACATGGCTCTGGCCGAGCGTGGCGTTTACCGCCTGTCCTGCTGTTATCGAAATCAGCGAAGCGCCGGGCTTGCGAAGAAACTGATGGCTTGCCCGCAATACGTGGAATGTGCCGAGCAGATCGATGTCGATGACGGTCTTGAACGCGTTCGCCGACATGCCGATCGCCGGGGCAAGGAAATTGCCCGCCGCGCCGGAGATCACGATATCGATCGGTCCCCAGGCATCATGGGCGTTCCGCAATGTTTCTTCGACCGCCGCATAATCACGAACATCGGCGGCCCAGCCGAGTGCATCCGCGCCACCGGCCTTCAGTTCCGCGACGGCTGCCTCGACCTTCTCGATCTTGCGGCTGATGATCGCCACCTTCGCGCCGGCGTTCGCGAGGCCATGTGCGATGCCGAGATTGATGCCGCTCGATCCTCCGGCGATGAAAGCGGTCTTTCCGGCGAGCAGGCCCGGCGTGAAGGTATCCATATCTCTCTCCTCGGTCATTGCGATCGCCGCGCGGCATCGGCCTGCGCGACGATATGTTGGGCGTGGGTGCTTGAACTGTGAGCTGTCCTGATGGGGCCAGTCAGCGGCAGCGCCGACAAACCGGCTGAGACCGACTCAATGGTTGGATTGAAATCCCAGAAGCCGTCGAGATCGCCGATGTTGGTGCGGCTGAACCAGCCCGACATCGCCTGAATGATCGCGCCATTCTCGCGGCACTCCGGATGGCAGAGCCAGGCGACTGCAGGCGCGACCAGATCGGGCGCGAGATTGCGTTTCAGCGCCTCGGTGAGTTCAGGTGGTCGGGCCGCGGCATCGACCATCCGGGTGAAGGCCCCCGGGCTGATGGCATTGACCGCGACACCGCTCCCGCGAAGCTCGATGGCCAGTGAGACCGTCAGACCCTGCACAGCTGCCTTTGCGCTGGAATAGGCGCCGGTTTGTGCGCCGCCGTAAAGCCCTTGGGTGGACACGGTGTTGACGATCCTGCCAAAACCCTTCGCCTGCATATGGGGCAGGACCGCGCGGCAGAGATTGTAGGAGCCGCCGAAATGACTGCGCCAGACCCGCTCGAAATCCGCGAGTGTCGTTTCGGCGAATGGTCGGGGCACCAGGAACATGCCGGCATTGTTGACCAGCGCATCGATCCGGCCATGCTCGGCGAGGATGCGGTCGATCAGTGCATTGGCCTCCTCGGGCGAGGAAATGTCCGACACATCCGCGCTTGCCTTGCCGCCCGCAGCCTGGATTGTTTCAACCGCTGCATTGGCGGGCTCGGACGATCGTTCGGTACCATCCACGCCGACGCCCAGATCGTTCACAATCACATGCGCGCCGATCGCCGCTATGTGGCGCGCGTAGCTTTCGCCCAAGCCCCGACCGGCGCCGGTGATGAGGATGATCCTGCCGTCCAGACGCAGCGCTTTTGCGGCCATCAATGCCTCTCCGTTGACGACATAAACAATATGTTGTTAGGTTTCATTGTTGCAGGAGAATTCGTCCATGACAACCACTCGCGTGACCTATGCCGATGTTCGTGCCGTGATCGATCACCCGATCGAGCAAGTCTGGGCGCCGATTGCGCGCTTCGGCGGGCTGGAGCGCTGGGTATCCGGCGTTTCAGCTTGCGAACTCGAAGGCGAGGGCGTTGGCGCGGTGCGCACTGTTCATCTCGGCGACCGCAGCGCCCGCGAGCGGCTGGAGGCCATCGATCCGGTGATGCATCGCCTACGCTATCATATCTTGCCGCCGCATGCGATGCCGGCGGAGGATGTTTACAGCGATATAATTCTTACGATGATTGGCAAGGATCGGACGGAGATCGTCTGGCAGTCCGAGGCGGCCGGTTTCTCGATTTCGCCGGAGGAGCTAGGCGCGCGGATCGGGAAATTCTACAGCAAGTCGATCGAGGGTCTGAAGCGACTGCTCGACGGCGGCTGAGGCGGTCAGCGGTCCCTGATCCGGAAACCGCCATCGACGTTGAGGATCGCGCCGGTGATGAAGCGTGCTTCATCGGAGGCGAGGAACACGGCGGCATCGCCGATTTCGTGCGGTTCTCCCAGCCGGCCCAATACCCCCATCGCGGCCATGCCGGCTATCATAGCTTCGGGATTTTCCGGCGACGAGACGGCGGCGTGGTGGCGCATCAGCGGCGTGTCGATCACGCCGGGGCAGATCGCGTTGCAGCGGATCGGCAGGCCTTGTTCGCCGCAATGGAGCGCTACGCTTTCGGTGAGGCTGAGCACGGCCGCCTTTGACGCGGAATAGGCGCATTGCGCTGATCCCGTCCGCTGGCCGCGCGCCGAGGAAATGTTGAGGATCACGCCGCCGGTTTCGCGCATCGCGTGGACAGCGTGGTGGCAGCCGAGGAAGACGCTTAGCGCGTTGGTGTCCATCACGAAGCGCCAGTCGGCTTCGGTCGCTTCGGCGATTGATCCGGTGCGGCTGGTGCCGGCATTGTTGACGAGGATGTCGATGCGGCCGAACGTCTTGAATGCGCTGATCCAGTCCGCATCCTGCGTGACATCCAGGCGCTGGTAGACCGCGCGTTCGCCAAGCGCGGGACCTTCCTTGTCGAGGTCGGCCACGATCACCGTCGCGCCTTCCGCCAGGAAGCGTTCGACGATCCCGCGCCCGATTCCGCGCCCGCCGCCGGTGACGAGCGCGGTCTTTCCGTCGAGCCGGTTCATGCCTTGCGGGGCGTGAAGCGGACCTGCAGTTCCTTGTACCCGTAGAAGATATAACTGGGAACCATTTCAAAGTCTTGCTGCAGGATTTCAATGTCGAAGCGGCGCAATGCACGGGTGAAGAATTCGGTCAGTTCGGTGCGCGCCAACATGTGGCCGACGCAGAAGTGCAGACCCGGTCCGAACGCCATCGAATCGCGCAGATTGTGCCGGTCGATATCAGTGCCGAACGGATCGTCCCAATGGCGCGCGTCCACATTGGCGCCGGCATGCATGATCCAGAGCAGGTCGCCCTTGGCGATTTTCTGGCCGTGCAACTCGATATCCTCGGCGGCGAAGCGCGTCATGCACTTCACCGTGCCGGGATAGCGCAGCAATTCGGTGACGAGATCGAAGGCGCGGTTGGGTTCGTTCCGAAGTGTTTCCGAGAGCTTGGGCTGTTTTACGATCTGGACGAGCTGGGTGGCGAGGGTGTGTGCGGTGGTCTCCGCGCCGGCCACGACCATACCGTGAAGCTGCGCCAGCATCTCGTCATTGCTGAGCTTGTTGAGCCCGTCGCGGGCGTGGACCATCATCGAGATCAGGTCGTCGCCGGGGTTCTTCTCCCGCTCCGGAATGATGTCGTTAAAAACATCGTTCATGGTGCGGATGGTCTCGTCGAGCTTTAGCAGCAGTTCGGGCGTCACGCTGGCGGAGGCGCTGGCCGAGGTGAAGTCCGACGCGAGCTTGAACAGCATCGGGCGATATTCGTCCGGCAGACCGAACAGGCGCTGCATCACGCGGGTGGGGAGACCGGCACTCACCACCTTCATGAAATCGAATTCGCCGAGCCGTTCGCATTCGTCGAGGATGTCGTCGATCACCTCGCCTATGAAGCCCTGCACGGTGCGCACGACGGCGGCGTCGAATGCCTTCAGCATCAGCACGCGGATACGGGTGTGATCGCGCCCGTCGAGGCGGTTGACGATCAGGCCGGTATAGAGGCGGACGGCCTCAAGCTGCTTCTGCAATTCCGGCGACATGCCGCGGAACAGCTGGTCGACCCGCGCGGCGGAGAGGCGGCGGTCAGCGAAGGCCGCGCGGACATCGTCATAGCGCGAGATGATCCAGCCGCCCTGATTCTTGCTGTAGAAGACCGGGGCTTCCTCCTGCAGCCGGATCAGCGGCGTCCAGGGATCGGCGAGGAAGGCGGGATCGGCGAAGCGGACGTCCGCGATCTCGTCAAGCTCCATTGCTTCCTGTCCGCTCATTGATCTCTCCTGATGTGACTCGAAGTCTTACAGTGATTGATAATTCTTTTTCGGCCTGATTGGCAATTGCTGATTTATCTGCTCGTTCGATGGGTCAGTCGCGCTGGCATAATAACCAAACATTGATTGAAGACTCGCGCGGCCAGCGTTATCCTGATCGAAACAGCAGGAGGATGCCCATGCCTGATACGTTGCTGAGCCGGGTCGCGCCCGATGAACTGCCCGAGGATTTGCGCCAGCTGCGCGAGTCGAGCATATCCGTGGCGGGCGATGGGGATCGGCTTGAGGTATTCGGCAATCACCCGGCGCTTTACCGCTGGTATCAGCAGAATTTCTACGGCGCGATCTTCTCCAATGGCGATCCGGCGATGGTCGTCGATCCCAAATGGAAGCATCTGCTGCGGCTGAAGCTGTCGCTGACCAACGGCTGCTTCGTGTGCAACGCGCATAATGTGCCGAGCGCCCTGGCCGACGGGTACACGCAGGCGCAGATCGATTCGATGGCGGATGCGAACAGCCCGCTGTTCACGTCGAAGGAGCAGGCCGTGCTCGCGCTCGGCGAGATGTTCGCGATCGCCAATGCCGATCCGCAGCTTTCGCCGGAACTGTATGCGCGGCTCTCGGAGCATTTTTCGGACGCGGAGATATTGGAATTGGGATTCGTCGCGACGATCCTCAGTGGTTGGACGAAGCTGATCTTCGCTTATGATCTTGTCACTCGCGAGTGTCCGATCGACAGTCCGGAGCGGAAGCTGACGCCGAGTCAGACGCATCTGGCGGGTTAGGCTGCCTGGTCGGTTGGAAATTGTACGTTTTGGGCGATCCTCTGAAGATTAGACTGCACTAAAGGCACGACTTTCCAATGACTTGGCTGGTCCGCCAGTCGTAACTTCACAATCATCGCGCATACCGCATAAGGCAGAACCATAAAATGGCGGTTTTCCGGCGATTTCAAAGAGCCCGTTAAGGGCATGGCATGAAGTTATGGCTGTAGGAAAACGCTTTCCGTCCGCGCTGACTCTTCGATCTCGCTCAAGGGAGGTTCGTCGGCATGCGCAGTCCAGCGAGCGCTGCGGCAAGTGGCATGGTGGATGCTGAAACGAGTTCAGCATGACGAACTGAGCGGGGACACCCAGTGGGAGCTAAACCGCCGTCCCCCACGGATGTAGCCGATAGAGCGCGTCGTCGGGCTTGGGGGCGCCGCGGTTGGGGAGGTTGGCGTAGCGGCCGCTGTCCCAGACCGAGTTGCCGGCGCGTTCGTGATACCAGTCGAGGACCAGCGTGCGTTCAATGATCCGCCATTCGTCGCCGCGTTTCTCGTGGCGGTCGAGGTAGCGGCCGCCGACGATGCGCTCCAGCCGCCCGCCGCCCTCGGCCGGGAAGTCGTGGAAGCCGGAGAAATAGCATTCGGAAAAGGCGCTCTCCGGCCCGATGATATCAACCCAGATGTTGGTGATGCGGTGCTGGCTCACCACGCCTTCCATGAAGGGGAAGCTGTAGGCGATGAACTCCTCGACACTGCCCTTGAACACGGCGTGGTCGTCGATCGCCTCGGGCCAGTAAACCTTGCGCATCAGATCGGCGTCGAGCCGGTCGATCGCGCGGCAATAGCCGAGTAGCACCTCGGTCACCGCCTGCTTGTCGAGCAATATCTGAAGGGCTTCGGCGGACGGTTGGGCCATGCGGTTTCTCTCCTGATCTCTTTAGCGCTTGACCGCGCGGACATGTTCGTCGGATAAAGTACCAATCACTGTTAGAAAAACAAGCGTCGTCAAGGCGCGTCAGGCTCGGGAGAGTGGCGTGAACGCGGAAGAAACGGTGCTTGCCTTCGTCGCGGCATGGAATGAACTCGATTATGATCGCGTCTATGCGCTGATGGCGGACGACATCGTCTATCACAATATTCCGATGAAGCCGGTCACGGGCATCGCAAAGGTGAAGGCGGGCTTCGATCGCTGGCCAGTCGACAGCTGCGAGTGGATCGTTCTGAACATCGCCACGCGCGGCAACGTCGTGCTGACCGAGCGCCTCGACAAGTTCACGCGCGGCGAGGATCGCATCAATGTGCCGGTGATGGGCGCGTTCGAGATCGCGGACGGCAAGATCACCCACTGGCGCGATTATTTCGACATGGGCGCGATGAAGCCGGAGGCCCAGTGAATGCAGGCGTCGGCTGCATCGTCTTCGGGAACGTCCATTTCCCAGGCTGACTACGAGACCGGCCAATATAAATGGTATGTCGCGGCCGTGCTGGGTTTTGCCCATACGATCGCGATCATCGACCGCTTCGTGATGGTGCTGGTGACAGAGCCGGTGCGCGTGGCGATGCACCTTACCGACACGCAGCTCGGGCTGTTGCAGGGCACGGGTTTCGCGATCCTCTATTGCGGATTCGCGGTGCCGCTGGGGGCGCTGTCGGATGCGACCAACCGGCGCAACCTCATCATGGCGGGGCTAGCCTTCTGGAGCCTGGCGACGATGGCCGCCGCGTTCACGACATCGTTCGAGACGCTGTTCCTGACGCGCATCTTCGTCGGCATGGGGGAGGCTTGCCTGATCCCGGCGGGCATGTCGCTACTCACCAGCTATTTCGCGCCGGCTAATCTTGCGCGCGGGACGGCGATCTTCGGCCTGGGCGCCAATTTCGGCTACGGCCTTGCCTTCCTGGGCGGGGGCGCGGTGCTGGCAGGCTTTCAGGCAAGCGGCGGCCTCACGCTGTTAGGCGCGTCGTTCCTGCCGTGGGAAGGCATATTCCTCCTCGCCGGGGCACTGGCGGCCCCGGTGCTCGTCATGCTGCTGTTCGTGCGCGAGCCGCCGCGCCCGGCCCATCATGGCGGTACCGGATCGGCATTCACGGCCCTGCGCGCGGGTCTTGGCTATATGTGGGCCAATATCGGAAGCTATGCGCCGTTCCTGCTGATCGGCGCGCTCAACTCCGTGACGGGCTATGCAGTGACCAGCTGGTCTTCCAGCCTGTTCGTTCGACTGCACGCGATGGAAGCGGCGGACGCTGGCAAGCTGATCGGCATCATCGGCGTGATCGCCGGCCCGCTCGGCACGATCGCGGGCGGCTATGTGCTTGACTGGATGCGGCAAAAGGGTGTTGCTGGCGCGCCGATGCTGATCATGGCGGGCGGCTGTGTCGTGGCGATGATAACGGCGGCGGCGGTCGGCTATGCGCCCAATCGCACGATTGCGACGATCTTCTTCTGCATCTTCATGTTCGAATCCACCTTCACCTTGCCCGCGCTTTACGTGGGCATACAGATGCTGACGCCCGCGCGTTTTCGGGGCATCGCGGCGTCCTTCAACATGATGATCTATACGCTTACCGGCCTGGGCCTTGGCCCGGCCGCCGTCGGCATCCTAAGCGACAATCTGAGCGGCGGGCTGGCGCTCGCCCATGCGGTCGTGATCGTGCAGATCGCGATGGTGTCGATCATCGTGCCGACCGCTCTGCTCGCGCGCCGCGCTTATCATGCCCGAATGCTGGCCGTTTCGGCTTCTTGATAACTTTCACCATACAATGACGTAGTGTGTCGAATCCGCATCATATGTGGAAAAAACCTAATAGCGATTGACACGCAACAAATCACTGATAGGTTTATATGACAGGCGCCCAGTCGAGGCGTCGCAACGATACGGCCACGGGTCAGAAACCGGCCGTCGTCCCAAGGGAAGGAGTTGTCTGAAATGACCACCACCAAGCTCATGCTTACGATGTCGGTTGCCGCAGGCGCGCTTTTCGCCGCGACGCCCGCTCTAGCGCAGGACGCCGCCGCGCCGCAGGCAGCTGCCGACGACGGCGCAGGCGACATCATCGTCACCGCGCAGCGCCGCGAACAGCGCCTGCAGGACGTGCCGGTCTCAGTGACCGCGCTCTCCGGCGACGAACTGACCGGCCAGGGCGTCACTTCGACGCACGATATCGCCCAATCGATCACCGGCATGACGATCACGGAAAGCGGCGGCTATGTGCAGCCCTTCATCCGTGGCGTGGGATCGACCGTAACCAACATCGGCGAGCCGGGGTCAGCGGCCTTTTATATCGACGGCGTGTATATGCCGACGGTCAACGGCCAGCTTTACCAGCTTGCCAATGTCGAATCGATTCAGGTGCTGAAAGGGCCGCAGGGAACCCTGTTTGGCCGCAATGCCAATACCGGCGCGATCATCATCACGACCAAGCAGCCGCAATTCGATCCGCACATGTCGTTCAACCTGGGTTACGGCAATCTGAATGCCGTTGCCGCCAGCGGTTTCGTCACGGGGCCGATCACGGATTCGATCGCGGTCTCGGTCGCGGGCAACATCAATCGGCATGACGGCTGGTTCAACAACAAGAACCCCGCCAACGGCCTGGGCAGCAAGATCGGCGATTCCGAAAAGTGGACGGTGCGCGGCACCGTGTTGTTGCGCGCGAGCGACAGCCTCGACATCACCATTTCCGCCGATGCGATGAACATCGACGATCCCAGCCCGATCATCCTTCAGCCGATCAACGGCTATCAGGGCTATGTGCCCGGCGGCCTGCTGCCGACCGACCCGTATGATTATATCGGTAACGAGCAGATTGGTTATCGCGTCTCCCAGCAGGGCGTGTCCGGCAAGATCGACTGGGATCTGGGGGGGGTGAGCCTGACTTCGACCACCGCCTATCGTCATTACGAGAACCATTCGATCAACTATGATTCCGACACCACGCCGGCGCGGCTGTCGAAGATCGACAATAATGACGTGGGCGAGAGCTTTACGCAGGAAGTGCTGCTGAATTCAGCTAGCAGCGATACGTTCAACTGGGTGATCGGCGGCTTTTACATGAAGCAGGACGGCAGGCTCGATCCCCTGTTCGTTCGGTCGGCAGCGGGGCTGACGACGATCGCGGTGCACCAGATCACCGATGCCTATGCGGCATTTGCGGACGGCACGCTGAAGCTCGGCCAGCTCGAACTGACCGCTGGCCTGCGTTACAGTTACGAGAAGAAAGACATCACCGGCTCGCTCAACGGCATCACCCGGCTGGATAATGTGAAGGCCAATTGGGATGCCTTCACGCCGCGCGCGGTGATCGCCTACAAGCCGACCGAGCAGATCATGGTCTATGGAAGCTTCTCGAAGGGCTTCAAGAGCGGCGCGTTCAACGCAAACGCGCTGTCGCCCGTGCCGATCGATCCCGAGAATGTGGATGCGTTCGAAGTGGGCGCGAAGTTCAGCCCGTCGCGTGGCTTCACGATCAACGGCGCGGCCTTCTACTACACGACCAAGGATCTTCAGGTTCAGGCGCTCAACCCAGCCACGAACCTGATCGAACTGCGCAACGCCGCCAAGGTGGTGTCAAAAGGCTTCGATCTCGACGTGTCCTATTCGCCGGTCTCCAAGCTCAACCTGAGCCTCGGCCTGTCCTATCTCAACGCGGAGTTCGACAGCTTCCCGAATGCGCAGGTGTTCCTGCCGGTGCCGGGCGGCGACGGGCGCAATGCCTCGGCAATCGTGAATGTGACAGGCAAGCGCAACGTGCGCTCGCCCGACTGGACGGCAAATTTCGCGGCTGATTACAAATTCGAGATGGGCAATGGCGGTTCGATCCAGCCATCCTTCAACGTCTATTATGCGTCCAAATTCTACTGGACGGTGGACAACCGCATCAAGGAGCCGTCGCACGTCATCCTGAACGCCAGCCTGACCTGGAACCTGCCGGGCGAGCGGATGTCGATCGCGGTCTGGGGACGGAACATCACCGACGAGCTGCGCTTCCGCAACGTCTCGGCGGCGGGTCAGGCGGATCGACGTGCGGCCGACGAACCGGCGCTCTATGGCGTCCGGCTGGGCTACAAGTTCTGAGCAAGAGCAGGGCGGGGGCTTCGGCTCCCGCCCCTTTTTTTTGGCCGGACGCGTGAAACCCGACGATCCTTCCCGGCATATCGACCATCATAGCGCTGAATTCGCGCGCGACCATCTGACGCTGTACCGGGATGCCCGCGCACATTGCCCGGTGCTGCATTCAGATGCGCATGGCGGCTTTTCGATTCTGACCCGCTACGCCGATTGCCGGACGGCGTTGCGCGATGACGCGCGGCTGTCGTCGGGACGGTTCCCCGATAATGGCCGGCTCGGCGGCGGGGTGGCGATCCCGCCCAACGGCATGCGGATCGGCATGATCGAGATGGATGGCGCCGAGGCGAAGGCGCTCCGCGCGCTGCTCCAGCCCTGGTTCACGATCGCCGCCGTGGAAGCCGCCGCGCCGCGCATCGCCCAGATTTCGAGCTGGCTGATCGATACGCTGATCGCGCGGGGCGAATGCGATGTCGTCGACGATCTCGCCCGACCGATGCCGTCGCTGCTGATCCTCGACATTCTCGGCCTGCCGCTGGATCGCTGGCAAGATTATGGGCGGGTGCTGCACGAGGCGGTCGCCAAGTCGAGCGGATCGATCGAGGGATTGCGCTGGCTGGCGAACGACCTGCGGACCAGCGTGGAGGGCCGGTCCTACGATCCCGACGGCTTGGTCGCGGCGCTGGCGGCGGACCTGCCAACGGCGATGGTCTGTGAACTGTCGATGATGCTGCTGTTCGGCGGCACTGATACGACGATCGCCGCGATCGGGCATGCCTTGCGTCACCTGACCGAACATCCCGATGACAGGCGGCGGCTGATCGAACAGCCCGCCCTTATTGCCACCGCCGTCGAGGAGTTATTGCGGCTCTATTCGCCCAGTACCGGGGTTGCGCGCACGGTGACGGCATCGGTCGAGGTGGGCGATACAAGGTTCGATCCGGGGCAGCGCATCATGTGTGCGCTCAATTCAGCGAACCGGGACGAGGGCGTGTTCCAGAATGCCGAGCAGTTCGATCTCGATCGCCCGAAACGGCCGCATCTCGCGTTCGGCTGGGGCGCGCATGCCTGTCTGGGGCAGAATCTGGCGCGGGCGGACCTGCGCATCTTTCTTGGCGAGATATTGGAGCGGATGCCGGACTTCGTCGTCGATCTGGAGGGGGCGGAGCGTTACGCCAGCATTCCGCTCGTGAACGGCCATGCGCGGATGCCGTTGCGCTTCATGCCGGCCAAGCCGCGCAGCGAGCCTGTGCCGCCTTGGCCGACGCTTAGCGCGCCCCGGCTCAAGCCGGTCTAGCTTCAATCGAAACGGAACATCGCCAGCATCGAGCGGCTGTGATCGATGAATTGCATCTCATCGCGTGTGGCCTCGCGCGCGATTTCGGGTGCGGCGCGGGCGTTGGCAACGTGGTCGAGATCGCGGAAGAATACGAGACCGGCACCATCGAAGCCGTCGGGCGCGGGTTCCTCGCCTGAATGGAGCTGGCGATAGCCGCTGGCGGCGGTCTGCAGGCCGAAGCGCGCATGGCCATTCAGCCAGCGGTCGCGGAAGGCTTGGTGGGAGAAGTCGGCGCGTCGCCGTACCAGCATCATGACGAGGATCGCGCCGTCGCCCGGTTTCACGATATATTGGGTGCCCGCCAGTAAGACCGATCCGGTTTGATCCCGGCGCAAGTCGCATTCTTCGCCAAACAGGACAGTCGAAAACGGGCAAGGCAGGAGAGCGAGCGGCTGGCCGGTCTCGGGATTCAGCTTCGGCAGGGCGATATCGATCCGTTCACCCAGTCGCACGTTCGAAGGGCTGGCCGTTCGGCGGAAGAGCAGACTGAGCGGGCGCTCTGGATAGGATATCATCATCTCCAAATCCCCCTACCCGTTCTGCTTGAATAGCTAACGATGTTTGGTATAGAAGTAAATGCAGGAGGGGCCGCTATGTATGAGCGTGCTTTGAGCCCGATAAAAATCAGCGGGCTGGAGATCAAGAACCGGATCGTCCGCACCGCCCATGCCACGATGATGGCACGGGCGGGCAAGATCACCGACGAATTCATCGCCTATCATCTGGCGCGCGCGCAGGGCGGCGTCGGGCTGTCGATCCTAGAGGCGGCTGGGGTTCATCCGTCGTCGGTGCTGTCGCTCGCAAATCTCGATGACTCGGTCATCGAAGGCTATCATCGTTTGGCTGCTGCTATCGCGCCGACCGGCATGCGGGTGTTCCAGCAGCTCTGGCACGGCGGCCATATCTATATGCAGCCGGACGGGTCGCCGCCCTTTGCGCCTTCCGCCATTCCCAATCCGATCGCCGGGGTGGCGCCGCGCCCGCTTACCATCAATCAGATCGACGAACTGGTCGCCGCCTATGCCGCTGGCGCCCGCCGTGTGGAGAAGGGCGGGCTGGATGGGGTCGAGATTCATGCCGGGCATGGCTATCTGCTGGCCCAGTTCCTGTCGCCGGTGCTCAACCAGCGCGAGGATGAGTATGGTGGCGATCTGGAGAACCGCTCGCGCCTGCTGCGCCGCGTGCTGGCTGCGGTGCGCGAGGCGGTGTCGCCGGGCTTCGTCGTCGGGGTGCGGCTGAGCAACAGCGCGGATTCGCGGATTCTGGGCATGGATGAGGTCGGGCAGGTTGCGCACCGGCTGCAGGACGATGGCCTGATCGACTATGTGAACATGTCCTACGGCGACTATTACGCCCTGCACCATCAGGTCGGCGGGATGGACGTGCCGACGGGGTTCCAGATCCCGCACACCGCGCCTCCCGTCGCCGATATCAAGCTGCCCCGGCTGCTCAATGGCAGATTCCGGACGCTTGAGGAGGTGGAGCAGGTGCTGCGCGCGGGCGAGGCTGATCTGGTTTCGCTGGTGCGCGCGCATATCGCCGATCCGGACATCGTCGCCAAATCCGCCGCCGGCCATCCTGAGCAGGTGCGGCCTTGCATCGCCTGCAACCAGGGCTGCATCGGACGGGTGGCGACCTTCGGGCGGTTGGGGTGCGTCGTGAATACGGCGGCGGGCGACGAGACCATGCTGGCCGAACGGCTGATCCGCAAGGCGTCTCGCGCGCGGCGCATATTGATCGTGGGCGGCGGGCCGGCGGGGATGGAAGCGGCGCGGATCGCCGCCACGGCGGGGCATCAGGTGACTTTGGTGGAGGCGATGCCCTCGCTGGGCGGGCTGACCAACCTCTACCGCACTGCGCCGCGCATGGGCACGATCGGCGATATCGCGACATGGCTTGAGGACGAGGTGTATCGGCTGGGCGTCGAGGTACGCCTTTCCACCTATATGAGCGCCCAGGATATCGTGGCTGAGGGCGCCGATACGGTGATCCTGGCGATTGGCGCCGAGTTCGAGGCGCCGCTGCGCCAGACGCAGTTTCCGGCGCAGGATATTCCGGTAGAGCCGGGCGCGAATATCATCAGCGCGATCGATCTCTTTTCCGATCGGCGGGCCGATCGGGGCAAGAGCGCGCTCATCGTCGATGAGATCGGCCATTATGAGGCGGTCGCCTGTGCCGAGGAATTGTTGGAACAAGGCCTCGCCGTCACGTTCATCACACGGCACAAGATGTTCGCGCCGCAGATCGACATCACGCTCCGAACGCAATCAGCGCTGGAGCGGCTCTACGCCAAGGGCGATTTCACCCTGCATGTGGGAACGCGGTTGATCGCCGCCCGGCAGGGTAAAGCGGATATCGCGCCCAATTTCGGCAGCAAGGTCCAGACGATCGATACGGACACTGTGGTGTGGGTCGGCATCCGGGCGGGGCAGGCCGAGCTTGCCGAGGAACTGCAGGCGCATGGCATACAGCCGATCTGCATTGGAGACATGCTCGCGGCGCGCAATTTGCAGACCGCTATTCGCGAGGGGCACCTGGCGGTACGTTCGCTGCCGACCGGGGCCAGCGAGGCGCAACCGCTCCGCGCGACCGCCTGAGCTAATAGAAACGCACGATGTTTGGTAATCATGGCTTCAACTGAGGGGAAACCGGTGTTCAAGGAACTGCTTCACGACAATGGCGTGCTTGAGCTGGTGATCGATCACCAGCCGGTCAACGCCTATGGCATCAGGCTGCTGCATGATCTGGCGGCGCGGATCGAATCAGTGCGTGAGCAGCCGGATATCCGGGTCGTCGTGCTGCGCGCCGACGGGCGCGGTTTCTGCGGTGGCGGCGACGTCAAGGAAATCGAGGCGCTGTCCGGTTTCGAAGGAATTTTGGGCCAGTCGTCGGGATCGATGCGGCTCAGTCTTGCGGTGCTGCAATGTGCCGTTCCGGTGGTGTGCGGGGTCCATGCCTATTGCATTGGCATCGGCGTGCTGGTGGCCGGCTCCGCTGACATACTGGTTGCTTCGCGTGACACACGGTTCGTGCTCGCCGAAATCGACAATGGCGCGACCGCCGGCGCGGTGCAGGCGCTCAAGCTGATGCCGGAGAAACGCGTGCGCGCGGCGATGATGACCGCTGATCCGATATTATCCCAGGAACTGTATGCGCTTGGGACCATCTATACTCTGACCGATTTGCCCGAGGAGGTTCCGGCCGCCGCCATGACCATCGCCACGAAGATCGCGAGCAAGAGCCCGGAGGCGATGCGCAGGCTCAAGATATCGCTCAACAACAGCACCAAGGCGCATGAGCTAATGACGCTCTATCGGGCCGAGATGAGCTACACCTACGAGCTGAACATCATGGGCGTGGCGAGCGACGGGCGTACGGCGTTCATCAAGGGCGATCGGGAGAGCTACGCGCGGTAGGACCGAACGCCATTCAGGTGATGCTGGCCTGCAAATGGCGATTTTCCGTACTTCCGATGCTCACGTACATTGAGTACGCTGCGCTTCGGGTCACGAAAAATCACCATTTTCGACTCAGCCTGACCTGAATGGCGATCGGTCTTAACTAACCCAGCATGACGGTAGAAAGGATAAGTTAGGCCGTGCCTGACTTGCCCTTTGCCGGTCCATGCTCGGCTTGATATTGTGCCAGGATCGCTTCGACCGCCGCCTTGGTGATGGCGTCGAATACGGCCAGTCTCGAGATCTCGGCATTGTGGCTGACATGGAAGAGGAACGGGTTGGCTTCGTGCCAGTCGTCGCCTTTCGTGTCGGCCTCGATGGCGGATTCATAGGCGGCGCAGCCCAGCGCGATCGATTCCGTCGCGTCCATCAGCGGCATGATCGCCCCGACCGGCACGCCTTGCACGGCCAACAGGCCAGCCGTCGCATTATGTTCGGTCAGGCCGATGCGCAGCGGGTGGCGCCGCATCAGGATCGGGATCAGGTTGGGATGCGCCCGCAGCGCCTGATAATATTTGCGGCAATTATCCAGCAGCCATTCGCGCCAGTCGGTGCTGGTGGTGTGGGGCGTGCGGACCGCGGCCAGCGCCAGCTCGCAGGCGCCGACGAGGATATGCTCCTTGCTCTTGAAATGGTGATAGAGCGAGATGCCACGCACGTTGAGTTCGTCGCCAAGCCGGCGAATGCTGAGCGCGTCCAGGCCTTCCTCGTCAATGATACGCAGCGCCACCTCAAGCGTTTTGCGGCGTGAAATAAGAGCCTGTTTGGGACGACCCATGGGCAGCGTTTCCCCTCGCTGTGCTTAACCTATCCGGGCGTCTTAGCGCCCTCGGCGGGCGGTATCGATCATTTTCTTGAAGAGCGCGGACGAGCGGTTGCGTTGTAAAACAACCAGTGTTAGGAAATGGATCGAGATAAGGTGCTCGGGAACAGCGCCGCCAGCCAGTATGGAGGGGTGTCGGATGAGATATGCTGCTGCGGATTGGGTGGCGAATTACGCCCGCACGCAGCCTGATGCGATTGCGCTTCACAATTTCGATACCGGGGAGGAGCGCAGCTGGGCTGACCTCCACAGCCGCGTCGGGCAGATCGCCCATGCGCTGCATGAGGAGCTTGGACTTCAGCCGGGCGATCGCATCGCCAACATCTCCGACGGCGACTTGCGGCATTTCGAGCTTCAGTTTGCTTGCGCGCGGGCCGGCCTTGTCTGGGTGCCGCTGAATTTTCGCCACACGACGAACGAGCTGTCGCGGGCCTGCCGGGAAATGTCGCCCAAGCTGATGCTGACCGACGCCAGCTGGGGCGAGACAGCCCGGCAGGTCGCGGCCGAGACCGGCATTCCCCATGTGTTCGATTGGGGACTGGGCGGCGACTTCGACAAACTGCTCGATCCGGCGCGACGGATGGAGGAGGTGGAGATCGATCCTTCGGCGCCGCTTCAGATTCTTTATACCTCGGGCACCACGGGCTTGCCCAAGGCGGCGATCGTGACGCTGGGCGGGATGGAGACGCATTCGCTCCAGCAGGTCGAATTCTGCGGCACGGCCGAGCCGGGTGGACATCTGTTCCAGCCGATGCCGCTGTTCCATTTTGGCGGGCTCAATACGGCGAGCAACCCTATACTTTACTTCGGCGGTCGGGTCACGGTCGCGCGGCGTTTCGATGCAGCGGCAACGACGATCTTCTGCGGCGATCCGGCCAATGGGGTGACGCACCTTTGCCTGCCGCCGGTGATGTATCAAATGATGGCGGACAGTGAGCCGTTCGCCACCGCCAATTTCTCGACATTCCGTACCTTCATCTGCGGTGGAGGGCGGGTTTCTGAGCGGCTGCGGGCCGCGTTCGAGCCGAAGGGCGCGCGCTTCGTGCCACAATATGGCGGCACCGAGATGGGGCCGGTAACGTCGATGAACCCGGATCGGCTCGACAAGATCATGGCTGGCTCCTGCGGGCAGCGTTCACGCTACATGGATATGCGGATCGTCAACGATCAGGGCGTGGACGTGCAGCGCGGCGAGGCCGGTGAGGTCCTGGTGCGCGGGCCGGGGGTGACGATCGGCTATCTCGATGCCGACGCGAACGTCCGCCGCACTGACGGCTGGCATCGCACCGGGGACGTGCTGTGGGAAGATGAGGACGGCTTCTTCTACGTCGTCGATCGCGTGAAGGACATGTACAAGTCCGGCGGCGAGAATGTCTTTTCGGCTGAGGTCGAGGGCGTGCTGATGACCAACCCGGCGGTGGCCGAATGCGCGGTGATCGGCGTGCCGGACGAGCGCTGGGGTGAGGTGGGCCTGGCGATCGTGGTTCCGACCGCAGGGCTTGAGGTGACGATCGAATCCCTCCGGGCCAGCTGTGACGGCAAGCTCGCGCGCTACAAGCACCCCAAGCATCTGAAAATCGTCGATTCCTTTCCCCGCAATGTGACGGGGAAGATCTCCAAGCCAGCGCTCCGGGCCGAATTTGGCGGCAGCAAGGGCGTTTGACGCAAGCATGAGGATGTTTTGATGGCCGATCCCGTTCGCTATTCCCGCACGCCCTATCTGATCGTCCATCGCGAGAACCGCGTGCGCAAGGATGTCTATGGCGCGATCGACGACGCGATCGTGCTGCAGGGGCAGCATATCAGGGGCGAGAATCCGTCCGATACCGCGTTGATCGTGATGCATCCGGTCGGTGCGCCGGCGTGGCTGCCGGTGTTCGCGCAACTGGCGCGCGCTGGGCACCATATCGTTGCCTGCGGGACGCGCTACTGGTCCGGCGATGCGGCGCTTGAGATGGAGAATGCGGTTCTCGATCTTGGCGCGGCCGTGAAGGATGCCAAGGAACGGCTGGGTTACAAGAAGGTCGTGCTGCTCGGGTGGAGCGGCGGCGGATCGCTGATGGCGGGTTATCAGGCCGAGGCTGAAAAGCCGGTAGTGCAACTCACCGCTTCGGGCGAAGAAACCGCGTTGGCCGGGGCCAAGCTGATCGCGGGGGATGCGATCATGATGGTGGCGTCGCACCGCAGCCGCCACCAGCTGCTGACCGGGCAGATCGATCCTTCGGTGCTGGACGAGCTTGATCCGGACAAGCGCGATGCTTCGCTCGATATCTATGATCCGGCCAATCCGGCGCAGCCGCCCTATTCGGCTGAGTATCTGGAGCGTTTCCGCGCGACGCAGATCGCGCGCAATCGCAAGATCAGCGAATGGGCGAAGGAGAAGCTCGCCAGCCTCAAGCGCAAGGGGCTTGAGCATGACGAATTCTGTTTCGTCGTTCACCGCACCATGGCCGATCCGCGCTGGATCGATCCCACCGTCGATCCCAACCAGCGCAAGCCCAACTGGACCTATCTCGGCGATCCGCGGATCGTGAACGACAGCGCATCCTCGCTGGCGCGGTTCAATTCGCTGCGCGGGTGGCTCTCCCAGTGGAGCTATGATTACGCTCAGTTCGACTCGGTGGATTCCGGGCCGCGCATCACGGTGCCGGGCATGGTGCTGACGGCGGGCGCCGACGATGCCTGTCCGCCCGAGCATACCGACAAGATGTTCGACGCGCTGGGATCGCGGGACAAGGTCAAGATCACCGTCGATCACGCCAACCATTATTTCTCGGGCGAGGACGGCAAGTCGAAGTTGCACGAAGCGGTGAACATCATGTCGCGTTGGTTGGCGGAGCGCGATCTGGCCAACGATAATGTGCTCGCCAGCGTCAGTGAGAAAGCGTGATGGCAATGTTCGACGATTACAAGACGATCCTTTTCAATCGCCGGGGGCGGGTACTCGAAGTCACGCTCAACCGACCGGAGAAATTGAACGCGACTGACGCCGTGCTGCACACCGAACTGGCGCGGGTGTTTTTCGACATTTCCAACGATCCCGATAGCGATATCGTCGTACTGACGGGAGCCGGAAGGGCGTTCTCCGCCGGGGGCGACGTGGCCTGGATGCAGGATTCGATCGACGAACCGGAGCGTTTTCAGCAGACCATCCGTGAGGCCAAGCAGATCGTCTTTGGCCTGATCGATTGCGAGAAGCCGATCATCGCCAAGCTCAACGGCCATGCGACTGGGCTGGGCGCGACGATCGCTTTGTTCTGCGACATCATCTTCGCCGCCGAGCATGCCAAGATCGGCGATCCGCATGTCAGCATCGGTTTCGTGGCTGGTGACGGCGGCGCGGTGATCTGGCCGCAACTGATCGGCTATGCGCGCGCCAAGGAATATCTGCTGACCGGCGACCTGATGACAGCGACGCAGGCGGCGCAGATGGGGCTGATCAACCATGCGGTTCCCGCCGACGAACTGGATGCGCGTGTCGATGCCTTTGCCGACAAGCTGGCGAACGGCGCGACCAAGGCGATCCGCTGGAGCAAGATGTCGGTCAATATCGGGCTGCGCGATCTGGCGACCAAGATTTTGGATGCGTCGCTTGCGTTCGAGGCGCTGTCGAACATCGATCCCGATCATCAGGAGGCGGTGCGCGCCTTTTCCGAGAAGCGGCCGCC